>NZ_JACSLX010000010.1:0-53721 GCF_018618335.1 Exiguobacterium sp. s152 | reverse complement strand
ACGCCGCCAGCGTTCGTCCTGAGCCAGGATCAAACTCTCCAAAGAATTTGATATAGCTCTTTAAAAATGACGAAGCTTGCGCTTCATTCGAAAATTGTAAATCATTTTCGCCTCATCGTTCAGTTTTCAAAGACCAAATGTTGTCGTGTTAGCGACTTTTTAATAATAGCGATTTGACCTTTTAAAGTCAACCGTTTTTTATTATTTTTTTAATTCGCATTCTGTTGTCCGTGTGTGAACAGCAGCGACGTTTATTAATATATCAGCGCCCCCTATTTTCGTCAACTGTTTTTCTAAAAAAACTTTATTTTTTGTTTTACGCTCTGTAACTGAACGAAAGAACGTTTTAAACAAACAAGCCCAGACGAATGTCTGAGCTTGTACTAGTACGCTGTCATGATGATTTAGATGACACACGTTTCTTCGTTTTGGCCTTGCCCGCTGTCGACGGTTTGACGCTCTCTGCCTGAGCAGGTGCTTGGAAGCGATGCAGCATCAAGACTTGATACGCATTGGCAAACACGAGCGTCGCTAACGCCGGCCACAAGAGAGCAATTTCATCCGTCGCCTGAAGGGCTGGAATCCATTCAATCAACGTGATGACAATCATCAAGAAGAGCGTCGGGATGAACGCACTCGCGTTCGTCTGCTTCGCCTTACTCGTCGCGATAATCCAAGATACCATCACCAACACGACCATTTCACCTATATAGCGCCACATATGATCGTTGCCGAACGCGAGCATGCGAAGATATACCGCATCAAATAACGCAAAGGCGATCAATAGCACTTGCACGCGATTCCATAACCTTGGTCCTCGGAACAAGTCCAATCCAACCCGGTGGACAATCAAATAAGCAAAGAATCCCATCATGCTAATTCCCGTCCACGTGCTCGAGTAGCTAAGCGCCGTGACGATTGCTTCCCAAGATTGACTCACTAAATAACCTGGATTGGCCAGTAAGTTCATCACAAACCCAAACAACGTCCCGAAGACGAGCGTCGTCCAAAACAACCTTAAAAATCCTTGTACCTTCATTTGTGAACCATTACCCTTCTATCTGTTGAATGACCGCTTGTGCCAATCCATCGTATGTTTTCTCAAACGGATGCCCGTCCCGATAAACCGATGGGGCAAAGTCTTCTTCGTTTTCGTACGGCTGACCGAGCGGAATTTGAGCGAGCAACTTGCTCTTCAATGCCTCGGACAACTTTTCGCCTCCACCGTAACCGAAGACATACTCTTTCTCTCCAGTCACTTTGCTTTCGAAGTACGCCATGTTCTCAATGATGCCGAGGACTTTGTGGTTCGTCTTAATCGCCATCGCCCCAGCCCGTGCAGCGACGAACGCAGCGGTCGCATGCGGTGTCGTGACAATCAACTCTTGGCATGCCGGGAGCATCGAATGAATATCGAGCGCGACATCACCCGTTCCTGGCGGTAAATCGAGGAGCAAGTAATCTAGGTCGCCCCATTCGACGTCGTTAAAGAAATTATTGAGCATCTTCCCGAGCATCGGTCCACGCCAGATGACCGGCGCGTTATCTTCGACAAAGAAGCCCATTGAAATGACTTTCACACCGAACCGCTCGACCGGGATGATTTTTTCTCCACGTACGACTGGTCTTTCTTCGATTCCGAGCATATCCGGCACACTAAAGCCATAAATGTCGGCATCAATCAATCCGACTTTTTTTCCGGCCCGCGCGAGCGCGACGGCTAAGTTGACGGAGACCGTCGATTTCCCAACGCCGCCTTTCCCTGATGCGATTGCGATGAACGTCGTGCCTGCGTTCTCACGAAGAATTGCCGGCTTTGTCGCTTCTTTCAAGCTCTCGTCATTGAGCGCCTCGAAGCGGAGGCCGACCGTCTTGAAACCTTTTCCTTTGAGCAACGTGACAATCTCTTGTTGAAGTTGGAGCTGTTCCCCGCTCCCGGTTTGACCGAGCGCGACTTTAACACTGACATAATCTTCTTTAATGCGAATATCCTTCACGCCAGCTGTATCTCCAAGCGTACGGTTGATTGTTGGATCGATCAACCCCGCCAATTCTTCACGAACTTGTTCTACTGTAAGCATGTGGTTTCCCCCTAATTTCTGTCTCGCTAACAGTATATCAAAAAAAGCGTTTTCTTGAGGGAACGGAATGCAACAATTTCATGAGCAACAAAAAAACTCTCCGCCCCAATGGACAGAGAGTTTGAACCAAATTGTTCGAAGATTAACGCTTCGAGAATTGTGGTGCGCGACGTGCAGCTTTAAGACCGTATTTTTTACGTTCTTTCATACGAGCGTCACGAGTCAAGAAGCCTTTTTCTTTGAGGCTTGGACGGAATTCTGGGTCCGCTTGAAGAAGCGCACGTGATACGCCGTGGCGAATCGCTCCAGCTTGTCCTGTGAATCCACCACCGTTAACGTTAACGATTACATCGTATTTACCTTCTGTTTCAGTCAATACGAGTGGTGATTTTGCCATCATGATCAAAGTCTCATGACCGAAGTATTCTGAAATATCACGGCCATTTACAACAACTTTGCCGTCACCTGCAACGAGGTGAACGCGAGCCACCGAGTGTTTGCGGCGGCCTGTTCCGTAGTAACGTACATCTGCCATCGTTTAGTTCCTCCCTGTGTCCCGATTAACCGCGAAGTTCGTAAACTTCTGGTTTTTGTGCTGCGTGGTTGTGCTCAGCTCCAGCGTAAACGTGGAGTTTGTTGAATGATTGACGTCCAAGTGATCCTTTTGGAAGCATCCCTTTGATTGCGAGTTCAAGCATACGCTCTGGACGTTTTGCGAGAAGCTCTTTTGCAGTTTGTGATTTCAAACCGCCTGGATGACCTGAATGACGGTAGTAAATCTTGTCGTTCAATTTGTTACCAGTCAAGTGGATTTTCTCAGCGTTGATGATGATGACGTGGTCTCCGCAATCAACGTGTGGTGTGAAAGTCGGCTTGTGCTTACCGCGAAGAAGTGATGCTACTTCACTAGTCAAACGACCAAGTGTTTTGCCTTCTGCGTCGATAAGGAGCCATTTGCGTTCTACTTCAGATGCTTTTGCCATGAATGTCGTGCGCATGTGGAATACCTCCTAAAATGTCTGTTTACTTAATTTTTTTAGTGCTTGTTTGATGCTTTATCATAATCCTAGTTTACGGGGCTAAGATTGTGGTTCATCTCTCAATGTGAAAATGAAATGCCAATGAATATAATACGATTTTATAGGGGGAATGTCAATCTACTTTTTCATAATTCACATTCCACAAATATAGACCGTGCGGTGGGGCTGTAATCCCAGCGCTACGCCGGTCTTTAGAAGCGATCATTCGACTCACATCGGCCGCCTCATATTTCCCTCGCCCGACCTCAAGCAACGTACCAACCATAATCCGAACTTGGTTATAGAGAAAGCCCGAGCCGACGAATCGGAAGTACATCTCATCGCCTGCTTCAACGAGCTCAGCTTCATAAATTGTTCTGACGCGGTCCTCCACTTCCGCCTTCGTCACCGAGAAGGACGTGAAGTCGTAGGTCCCGACTAATAGACGAAGCGCCTGGCGCATCCGCTCATGATCGAGCGTATACGTGACCGTCACGGCATGGTGGCGTCGGAACGGATCGGCGTCGCCTCGAAAGAAATAGCGATACTCTTTCCGTTTCGCCCCGTACCGTGCGTGAAACGAAGCATCGACCTCTTCGGCCGCTTGGACGAGGATATCATCCGGTAACATCGCATTCAACGCTTTGACGAACCGGTCGACCGGCATCGAGAGGTGCGTATCGAAATGCAAGACTTGCCCCCTCGCGTGGACCCGGGCATCCGTACGGCCCGAGGCCACGACTTTCACGGCTCGGCTATGCATCCGCGCCAAGACGGCCTCCACTTCGGCTTGAATCGTGTTTCCATTCGGTTGTACCTGGTAGCCCGCATAGTTCGTCCCGTCATACGCTACCGTCAGTTTGATTCGCTTCATCCAATCCCTCGCAATCCGATTAGAATGAGTGTCACGATGACAAAGATGAGGAGTAACGCCGTATCACGACGATGCCACGTCATCTCACGCAATCGTGTCCGTCCTTCACCCCCACGGTACCCTCGAGCTTCCATCGCCGTAGCGAGGTCCTCAGCGCGTTTAAACGCAGATACGAATAAAGGGATCATGAGCGGGACGACTGCCTTGAGGCGATCCATGATGGGACCGCTCTTCAAATCGACCCCTCGTGCCTGTTGGGCCTTCATGATTCGATCCGTCTCGTCGGCCAACGTCGGCAAGAACCGGAGCGAGATCGACAACATGAGGGCGATCTCATGCGCCGGTACTTTAAAGCGTTCGAGCGGGCGGAGCCCGGCCTCAATCGAGTCGGTCAGTTCCATCGGTGTCGTCGTCAGCGTCACGAGCGTCGTCAGCATGACGAGATAGAAGAAACGGAGCGAGACGATTAAGCCCATGCGGACACCTTCCGAATAAATTGCGAACGGTCCGAATGAAATCAACTCGGTTCCCTCGCGATTAAAGAACAACTGCAACAACAGCGTAAATAGGATCAGGAATAGAATCATCTTCAGTCCGTTCCATAAATACCGCCACGACAGTTGAGACAATCGCACGGCGAACAACGTGAAACCGAGCAAGAATACGTTCGTCCACAAGTTATCCGCCAAAAAGACGATTGGGATGAAGGCGAGGATAAACAACGTCTTCGCCCGCGCGTCGAGTGTGTGGAGCCACGAGTGTCCGGGAATGTACTGTCCGATAATCAAGTCGCTCTCCCCCTTCCTAGCTCGAACGCAATCCAGTCCGCCAATTCGTGCTCTGTTCGGAGCGACGGTGTGTCGACACCAAACACTGGGGCAAGTTCATTGGCGAAACGGAGCACGTGTGGAATCTCGAGCTGGAGCGTCTCGACGAGCGCCTCGTCTTTGAATAAGTCGAACGGATCTCCGTCAAAGGCGACCTGTCCGCGTTCCATGACGACGACACGTTCCGCATAGGCCAACACGTCATCCATATCGTGCGAGACGAGGATGAGTGTCAAATCGAGTTCTTGTTTTAATTGTTTGAATAACGCCAGCATCTCGCGACGACCGAGCGGGTCGAGCCCTGCCGTCGGTTCATCCACGACGAGAACGTCCGGACGGCTCGCGAGTACTCCGGCGATAGCGACACGGCGCATCTGTCCGCCTGAGAGATCGAACGGCGAACGGCTCCAAAGCGCTTCATCGAGCCCGACAAGGCGTAAGGCGACATGGGCCCGTTCTTTCGCTTCGTCTTCAGACGCCCCGAAGTTACGTGGGCCGAACATGACGTCGCGTTCGACCGTCTCTTCAAATAATTGATGTTCCGGATATTGAAAGACGAGCCCAACGCGGCGCCGAAGCGGGAGTAAGCTTTGCTTTTTATCGCGACGCTTCGTGATTGCACGGACTTCGATGTCATCGACGACGACACGACCTTTTGTCGGCCGCAACAGGCCGTTCATATGTTGAACGAGCGTTGATTTCCCAGAGCCGGTATGGCCAAGAAACGCAACAAGCGCCCCCGACGGAATCATCACATTCACATCGCGCAGCGCGGTTCGTTCAAACGGAGTATTCAATTGATATTGGTAAGTCACTTCTTCAATGCTAATCGGCATAGATGGTTCACCAACTCCGAATGTTGTAGCATCAGACGATCGAGTGGTATGCCCCGTTCCTTCAGTTCGAGTTGCATCCGGACAATAAACGGTACGTCGAGCTGAATGGCTCGTAACGCCTCCGGATTTTGAAACACGTCTTCGGGTGTGCCAGTCATCGCAATCTTGCCTTTCGACAATGCAATGATACGGTCGGCAAACAACACTTCGTCGAGCTCGTGGGTAATGGCGACAACGGTCATCCCTTCTGAGACAAGCTGTTGCACCGTTTCAATCACCTCTTTGCGCCCAATCGGGTCAAGCATCGAGGTAGCTTCATCGAGCACGAGGACATGCGGGCGCATTGCGAGAGCCGAAGCAATCGCAACACGCTGCTTTTGTCCACCGGATAACTGATGCGGTTCACGGTCCGCTAGTTCCGATAATCCAACGCGCGCTAGACTGTCATCAATTCGACGAACCATTTCTTGACGTGGAAGCCCCATGTTTTCGAGAGAGAATGCCACATCATCGCGCACGGTCGCCCCGACAAACTGGTTGTCGGGATTTTGGAAGACGACACCGATCCGTTTCCGAACGTCCCACACGTCTGTGGCGTCCGTTGGATCGAGTGCCTCAACCCGGACTTCTCCTTCTTGAGGAAGCAAAAGCCCATTCCACAACTTCGTCAAAGTCGACTTACCAGAACCGTTATGGCCAACGATTGCGAGCCATTCCCCTTTGTATACGTCGAGTGACAACCCATTGAGGGCTGGCTCGGTCTGTCCCGGGTAACGAAACACGATATCGCGTACCATAATTTGAGATTCCATCTGCCGACTCCTTTCCGATGTGGAAACAGGGCAATACGTCACCGCATGCCCTGTTGACTGCCTAATGAATTAGACGAGTTCGATGATTACGACTTCCGCACCGTCACCGCGGCGTGGGCCGACTTTCATGATGCGTGTGTATCCACCTTGACGTTCAGCGTAGCGTGGTGCCACGTCTTCGAACAATTTTTGGATTGCGTCTTTTTCTCCAGCGTTCTCTTTGCGAACGAATGAAGCTACTTGACGACGGGCATGAAGATCGCCACGTTTCCCAAGAGTGATCAATTTTTCAACGACTGGGCGAAGTTCTTTCGCTTTTTGTTCAGTTGTTTGAATGCGCTCGTTGATAATAAGGTCAGTTGCAAGATCACGTAAAAGTGCCTTACGTTGCGAGCTTGTACGGCCGAGTTTCGAATAAGCCATTACATTTCCCTCCTTCGTTTGAACTTAGTCTTCTTTACGCAAGCCCAAACCGAGTTCGTCCAACTTGAGTTGAACTTCTTCGAGTGATTTACGTCCGAGGTTACGAACTTTCATCATCTCTTCCTCTGATTTGTTTGCGAGTTCTTGAACCGTGTTGATGCCAGCGCGCTTCAAGCAGTTGTACGAACGAACTGAGAGATCGAGTTCTTCAATCGTCATTTCGAGTACTTTTTCTTTTTGGTCTTCTTCTTTCTCGACCATAATTTCTGCATTGAGAGCTTCGTCAGTCAAGCCAACAAAGATGTTCAAGTGTTCTGTCAAAATTTTCGCCCCGAGCGATACCGCTTCTTCCGGACGGATTGAACCATCTGTCCACACGTCTAATAGAAGCTTATCGAAGCTAGCATCTTGACCGACACGTGTTTTATCTACTTCGTAGTTCACGCGTTGAATCGGTGTGTAGATCGAATCGATTGGAATTACGCCAATCGGCATATCATCACGTTTGTTATCTTCTGCCTGGACGTAACCACGGCCACGGCGAGCAGTCAAACGCATGCGAAGCGTCGCGTTGTCAGCGAGAGTCGCGATGTGGAGCTCAGGATTCAAGATTTCAACGTCGCTATCATGGGTAATGTCTGCCGCAGTGACAGCACCGGCACTTGAAACGTTAATCTCAAGCGTTTTCTCTTCGTCCGAGTACACTTTGAGTGCCAACTTCTTGAGGTTAAGTACGATTTGCGTGACGTCTTCGACGACTCCGTCAATCGTAGAGAACTCATGAAGTACGCCATCGATTTGAACCGCTGTTACCGCTGCACCAGGGAGCGATGACAAAAGAATTCGACGTAGTGAGTTGCCGAGAGTCGTGCCATATCCACGTTCAAGCGGTTCCACCACGAATTTACCAAACGTAGCATCCTCGCTGATTTCGACCGTTTCGATCTTTGGTTTTTCAATCTCGATCATCTGAACCCCTCCTTGAGTGTATCCTGCCATGCAGCGCGAGCTGCATTGTATATGCTGTTTGTGCTAGGTAAGCCCTTCACACGCACAAGCGATTATACGCGGCGACGTTTTGGAGGGCGGCAACCGTTGTGCGGAACTGGTGTTACGTCACGGATTGCAGTTACTTCAAGACCAGTAGCTTGGAGGGCACGGATAGCCGCTTCACGTCCAGCACCAGGACCTTTAACGTTAACTTCTACTGTACGCATACCGTTGTCCATTGCAACTTTCGCTGCAGTTTCAGCAGCCAATTGTGCTGCGAACGGAGTCGATTTACGTGATCCTTTAAATCCAAGGTTACCAGAAGTAGCCCATGAGATCGCGTTACCTTGCGTGTCAGTGATTGTAATGATTGTGTTGTTGAAAGTAGAACGGATGTGTACCACACCGACTTCAACATGTTTTTTGACTTTACGTTTTGAACGTACATTTTGCTTACGTTTCGCCATTGTTCAATTCCCTCCTTTACTTCTTCTTGTTCGCTACTGTACGGCGTGGGCCTTTACGAGTACGCGAGTTGTTCTTCGTGTTTTGTCCGCGAACAGGGAGACTACGACGGTGACGAACACCGCGATAAGCGCCGATTTCAATCAAACGTTTAATGTTGAGTGAAACTTCACGACGAAGGTCACCTTCAACTTTGATTCCGTCAATTGCTTCACGGATACGGTTGATTTCGTCTTCTGTCAAATCACGTGTGCGTGAATCTTCAGATACGTTTGCAGTCTTCAAAATTTCTTGTGCTCTTGTTTTACCAATACCAAAGATGTATGTGAGCGAAATAACGATACGTTTTTCGCGTGGAATATCTACACCAGCAATACGTGCCATGTGTGCACCTCCTCTTAGATTAACCTTGTTTTTGTTTGTGTTTCGGGTTTTCGCAAATTACCATTACTTTACCCTTACGACGAATAACTTTACATTTTTCGCAGATCGGTTTTACCGACGGTCTTACTTTCATGATTATACCCTCCTCCTGGAAAAATCGGAGTTACTTGTAACGGTACGTAATCCGCCCGCGAGTCAAGTCGTACGGAGACAACTCGACAGTTACGCGGTCACCTGGAAGGATTCGAATATAGTGCATCCGAATTTTCCCTGAGACGTGCGCGAGCACCGTGTGGCCGTTTTCTAACTCCACTTTAAACATTGCGTTTGGAAGTGGTTCGACAACAGTGCCTTCCACTTCAATGACATCTTGTTTCGCCATCATTTATTCCCCTTTCTATATGAAGATATTTAGGAGCACAGACGATCTATCGCATTGTACTGTGAGAGAAGGATCCGTTACGGATCAGCACGAAGCAATAGAGCCTCATTCACCGGAATCGAGTTTCGTTAAAATCTCGTATCCATCGTCTGTGATGGCGATGGTGTGCTCAAAGTGGGCGCACATGCTACCGTCCACTGTCACAACTGTCCAGTTGTCAGCCAGTGTTCGAACATAGCGTTGACCAGCATTGACCATTGGTTCAATGGCTAACGTCATTCCAGTCTTCAGGCGCGGCCCTTTCCCCGGTGGACCATAGTGCGGAATTTGCGGTTCTTCATGCAAATTTTGTCCGACACCATGACCGACGTATTCGCGGACGACAGAGAAATCATGAGATTCCACATACGCTTGAATCGCATGCGAAATGTCTGTCAGACGCTGCCCAGCCTTAGCGTGCTCCAATCCTTTATACAGACTTTCTTCAGTTACGTCAAGTAACTGCTGCGTCTCTGCTGAGATTGTTCCCACTGGATACGTCCAAGCGGAATCTCCATGGTATCCGTTATAGTAGGCACCGATGTCGATTGAGATGATATCTCCATCGTTCAATACCCGCTTTCCGGGAATCCCATGAACAAGCTCTTCGTTCACTGAAGCACAAACGCTACCGGTAAACCCGTTGTAGCCTTTGAACGACGGTGTCGCACCTTGGCTGCGAATGTATTCTTCCGCGATCCGGTCGAGCTCAAGCGTCGTAATACCTGGTTTGATGTGCTCTTTGAGCACCTGGTGTGTTCGAGCAACAATTTGCCCAGCCTCACGCATAATCGCTATTTCACGAGGCGTCTTCGTGATGATCATTCAGTACCACCGAGTAACGCTTTGACATCGGCGTATACGACATCGATTGGACGATCTCCATCCAATGTACGAAGATACCCTTTTTCAGCGTAAAAGTCAATGAGTGGTTTCGATTGCTCGATGTTGACGTCAAGGCGACGGCGGACCGTTTCCTCTTTATCGTCTTCACGTTGCATGAGAGCCGACCCATCCACATCACAGATGCCTTCCACTTTAGGTGGGTTGAAGATCACATGATATGTCGCACCGCACGTCGGGCAGATCCAACGACCTGTCAAACGCGGGACGAGAATTTCCGCATCCACATCGATATTCACGACATGGTCAATCTGTTTTCCCAAATCTTTAAGCAAACTTTCGAGTGCCTCTGCTTGAGCAACAGTACGCGGGAATCCATCGAGTAGGAAGCCGTTTTTCGTATCATCTTGACTCAAACGCTCACGTACGATTCCGATTGTTACCTCATCCGGTACGAGTTCGCCTTTATCCATGAACGATTTTGCTTCTTTGCCGAGTGGCGTTCCGCCTTTGATTGCCGCACGAAACATGTCGCCTGTCGAAATGTGTGGGATTTGGTACTCTTCAACGATTTTAGCCGCTTGAGTCCCTTTCCCTGCACCCGGTAAGCCCATGAGTACTAGATTCATCTCAGTTAGCCTCCAGTTTTGATTTTCACAACACGTCGTAAACACGACAGGAAGGAAGGGTGTACCCTTCCTTCCGCTTTAACGGATAAAGCCTTTGTAGTGTCGTTTTACGAGTTGACTTTCGATTTGTTTCATCGTTTCGAGGGCTACCCCGATCACGATCAACAAGCTCGTTCCTCCGATTTGCACCGAAGTTGGGAGACCGGCAAGCTTAATGAAGATTGTCGGCATGATCGCAACGAGCGATAGAAAAATCGCTCCGAAGAATGTCAAACGATAGAGCAACTTCGTGATGTACTGTTCTGTTTGCGCCCCAGGACGAATCCCAGGAATATAGCCACCTTGCTTCTGCAGGTTTTCTGCCATCTGTTCAGGATTGACCTGAATGAATGTATAGAAGTAAGCGAACGCGATGATGAGCGCTACGTAGATTGACATTCCGATTGGAGCTGTCGTATCGAAGTAGGTCTGCAACTTCTGCGTCGTTTCCGGAGAAGCAATGAAGCTTGCAACAGTTGGTGGTGTCACCATGAAGGAAATCGCGAAGATAACCGGGATGACACCGGCAGCGTTTAGTTTGATTGGCAAGTGCGTCGACTGTCCGCCCACAGGGGTACGGTTCGCCGTGCGTTTTGCGTATTGAATCGGAATTTTGCGAGCGGCCTGTTGAACATAAATGATCCCCATAGTCACCGCAAGGATAACGAGCAATAACACAACCAAGTAAACGATGTTAATGAATAACGCATCTCCAGCATTTTGGAGCTTCGTCTCATAAATCTGCGTGAAGATTCTTGGGAACCCAGCGACGATACCGGCGAAGATAATGATGGAAATACCATTCCCAACACCTTTCTCCGTCGTCATCTCACCAAGGAACATCAAGAACGCCGTACCGGCAGTCAGTACGATCGCGATCACGAAATAGGTTGCCGTGCCCCACGTCTCATTGACGAGACCTGGATAGAGGCGGTTAAATCCAAACGACAATGAAGTCGCTTGAATAAACCCTAAGATGATCGTCCCATAGCGCGTGACCGTCGCTAGCTTTTTACGTCCAGACTCGCCTTGTTTTGCCCATTCGGCAAACTTCGGAACGACGTCCATTTGTAAGAGCTGCACAACGATCGATGCCGTAATATACGGCATGATCCCCATTGCGAACAGGGAGAAGTTCTGTAAAGCATTTCCTCCAAACAAGTTCAAGAAGTCGAGTAGACCTCCTGAGTCAAAACGCAACACATCCGTATTCACCATCGGCACCGGGATATGGGCCCCGATGCGGAAAATGATGATGATTGCGAGTGTGAAGAGAATACGCTGTCGAATATCTTTCACGCGCCACATATTGGAGATCGTCTGAAACATCAGATCACCTCAACTGAACCGCCAGCTGCTTCGATCGCTTCTTTCGCTGCACCCGAGAATTTGTTGGCTTTTACAGTCAATTTTGTTTCAAGCTTGCCGTTAGCAAGTACTTTGATTCCGTCTTTAGCAGAGCTGACAACACCAGTCTCGATTAAGAGTTCTGGAGTAACTTCAGTACCTGCTTCGAAACGGTTAAGCGTGTCTAGGGAAACAACTGCATACTCTTTACGAGTAGGGTTGTTGAAACCGCGTTTTGGAAGACGACGGTAAAGTGGGTTTTGCCCACCTTCAAATCCTGGACGAACGCCACCGCCCGAACGAGCTTTTTGACCTTTATGTCCACGGCCAGAAGTTTTACCGTTACCAGTCGCCATACCGCGACCGACACGGTTGCGTTCGTGACGCGAACCTGGAGTTGGCTTCAATTCATGGAGTTTCATAGTGGCACCTCCTTATTTAATAAAATCTGGATTATTCGTTGATTTCGTTTACAGTCACAAGGTGCGACACCTTTTTGATCATACCACGCATCGCTACGTTGTCAGGGACAACGACAGTCTGATGCATTTTACGAAGACCGAGTGTACGTACTGTTACACGCTGATCCTCAGGACGACCAATGATGCTGCGTGTGAGGGTGATTGCGAGTTTCGCCATGTCTAATTCCCTCCCTTATTTAAGAAGTTCTTCTACGCTTTTACCGCGTAGTTTAGCAACTTCCTCTGCTTTTTTAAGCTCTGTCAAGCCTTGTACCGTCGCACGGACGATGTTGATTGGTGTGTTAGATCCAAGCGATTTCGAAAGGATGTCACCTACACCTGCAAGTTCGAGCACTGCACGAACTGGTCCACCTGCGATAACCCCAGTACCTTCAGAAGCTGGTTTCATGAATACACGACCTGCTCCGAATACTCCTGTGATTTCGTGTGGAATTGTTGTACCGACCATCGGTACTTGAACCATGTTTTTCTTAGCGGCTTCAATAGCCTTGCGGATCGCTTCTGGCACCTCTTGTGCCTTACCTGTACCGAAACCGACGTGACCATTCTTGTCACCTACGACGACGAGAGCGGCGAAACGGAAGCGACGGCCACCTTTCACGACTTTCGCGACGCGGTTTACGGTAACAACGCGTTCTTCGAGTTGTTCCATGTTAACGTCTAACTGGCGCATCGAGTGTCCCCTCCTTTTTGTTAGAATTTAAGACCTGCTTCACGAGCTGCTTCAGCAACAGCTTTGACGCGGCCATGATAGAGGTATCCACCACGGTCGAACACAACAGTGTCGATACCTTTCTCGAGTGCACGTTCAGCTGCAAGTTTACCAACAGCTTTCGCTGCTTCAACGTTGCCGCCGTTTGTAAGATCGAGAGCTTTATCTTTCGAAGATGCTGACACAAGCGTTGTTTGTGCTGCATCATCGATGAGTTGAACGTAGATGTGCTTGCTCGAGCGGAATACGTTCAAACGTGGACGAGCTGCTGTCCCCGTGATCGTACGACGTACACGAGCATGACGTTTCTTACGAACTGCATTTTTGTCTGCTTTTGTGATCATTTATGCCACTCCTTTCCGTTCATTTCGTGACGAATTACTTACCAGTCTTACCTTCTTTACGGCGAATACGTTCATCAGAGTAACGAACACCTTTACCTTTGTAAGGTTCTGGAGCACGGTACGAGCGGATTTGAGCTGCAACGTGACCGACGCGCTCTTTGTTAATCCCTTTAACGATGATTTGCGTGTTTGAAGGAACTTCAATCTCGATACCTTCTTCAGCAACGTACTCGATTGGGTGCGAGTAACCGAGGCTGAGGACGAGTTTGTTACCTTGCTTAGCTGCACGGTAACCAACCCCTGAGATCTCAAGTGTTTTCTGGAATCCGTTAGACACACCTTCCACCATGTTGGCGATAAGGGCACGTGTCGTACCGTGGATCGTACGGTTCTCTTTCGAGTCATCCGGACGAACAACAGTCAATTCGTTTTCTTCAACTTTGATTTCCAAGGCCGGGTTAGCTGAAAGCGAAAGTTCACCTTTAGCACCTTTTACTGTGACCGTGTTGTCTTCTGCAACCGATACAGTAACGCCAGCTGGAATCGTAACTGGTTTTTTACCAATACGTGACATTGATTACACCTCCGTTCTTGTTAGAAAAGTGACTTACCAGATGTAGGCGAGCACTTCGCCGCCGACTTGTTGTTGGCGAGCTTCTTTATCAGTCATAAGACCTTTTGATGTCGAAAGAACTGCGATACCGAGTCCTCCGAGTACTTTTGGTACTTCATCTGCTTTTGCGTATACACGAAGACCTGGTTTCGAAATGCGTTTGAGACCAGTGATAACACGTTCGTTGCTTGCTCCGTATTTAAGGAACAAACGAAGTGTACCTTGCTTAGCGTCCTCGATATATTCAACATCGCGAATGAAACCTTCACGCTTGAGGATCTCTGCAACCTCACGTTTGATATTAGAAGCTGGAAGCTCTAATTTTTCATGGCGAACCATGTTAGCGTTACGGATACGTGTAAGCATATCTGCAATTGGGTCTGTCATTACCATGCGATGTACCTCCTTTCACACTGTTAGTGGATTACCAACTTGCTTTTTTAACACCAGGGATTTGACCTTTGTATGCAAGATCACGGAACTTGATACGGCTGATCCCGAATTTACCCATGTAACCATGTGGACGACCTGTGATGCGGCAACGGTTATGAAGACGCACAGGTGAAGAGTTACGTGGCAATTTGCTGAGTCCGATGTAGTCGCCTTCAGCTTTCAATTGTGCACGTTTCTCAGCGTACTGGGCAACGAGTTTCTCGCGTTTTTGTTCGCGATTCACCATTGACTTTTTAGCCATGTTGTCGACCTCCCTTTAGATTATTTTTGGAATGGCATTCCGAGAAGTGTGAGCAATTCACGAGCTTCTTCGTCTGTGTTCGCTGTTGTAACAACAACGATATCCATACCGCGTACTTTTGTTACTTTATCGTAATCGATCTCAGGGAAAATAAGTTGCTCTTTCACACCAAGCGTGTAGTTACCGCGTCCGTCGAATGCTTTCTTCGATACACCACGGAAGTCACGTACACGTGGAAGTGAAACAGTTACCAATTTGTCGAGGAAATCGTACATACGCTCGCCACGAAGAGTAACCTTCGCACCGATTGGCATGCCTTCACGAAGTTTGAAACCAGCGATTGATTTCTTAGCCTTCGTTACGAGTGGTTTTTGACCAGAAAGAATTGATAATTCTTCCACTGCCATGTCAAGAGCCTTCGAGTTCGAAACAGCGTCACCTACACCCATGTTGATGACGATCTTGTCGACCTGTGGGACTTGCATAACTGAGTCATAGTTGAATTTATCCATCATCGCTTTCACGATGTCGCTTTTATACTTCTCTTGCAAACGGTTCATAGTCGAATGGACCTCCTTTCGTCACGTTCTTCTTATTTATCGAGTACTTCGCCCGATTTCGCGACACGAACTTTTTTACCATCGACTACTTTGAAACCAACGCGAGTTGGTTTGCCCGTTTTAGGGTCGAGTGGCATGACGTTCGAGACGTGAATTGGTGCTTCGATTTCAAGGATACCGCCTTGTGGATTCGCTTGTGATGGTTTCGAGTGTTTTTTAATCACGTTGATACCTTCTACGACTACGCGGTTCTTGCTTGGCATAGCTTTGAGGATAACCCCTTGCTTGCCTTTATCTTTACCAGACATTACCTGGACTGTATCGCCTTTTTTAACATGCATCGTTTTGCGCACCTCCTTATAGGATTGAAATTGGAAATTAAAGTACTTCCGGTGCCAACGAAACGATCTTCATGAATTCTTTTTCACGAAGTTCACGTGCAACTGGCCCGAAGATCCGAGTGCCGCGTGGGCTCTTGTCATCTTTGATGATGACTGCTGCGTTCTCATCGAAACGGATGTACGAACCATCTTTACGACGAGCGCCGCGTTTTGTACGAACGACAACTGCTCTGACAACGTCACCTTTTTTAACAACGCCACCTGGTGTTGCTTGTTTTACCGTTGCGACGATAATGTCACCGATGTTGGCAGTCTTACGACCTGAACCACCGAGGACTTTAATTGTCAACAGTTCACGCGCGCCAGAGTTGTCTGCTACTTTCAAGCGAGATTCTTGTTGAATCATGCGAGTGTACCTCCCTCCGGATGTTTATAGATCCGAACTGTTATTAGATGATTACTGACTCTTCTACTACTGTTACGAGACGGAAACGTTTGTCTTTAGAAAGCGGACGTGTTTCCGCGATGCGTACCACATCGCCGATTTTAGCGACATTGTTCTCATCGTGTGCTTTAAATTTCTTCGTGTAGTTTACACGTTTGCCATAAAGCTTATGACGTACTTTTGTTTCAACTGCAACGACGATCGTTTTGTCCATTTTGTCAGACACGACGCGTCCAGTGAGTACTTTACGCTTATTGCGTTCCATGAGTGTTACCTCCTCTTAAAGAATCCGATTAGATTAGCCGTTGTTGATGCCGAGTTCGCGTTCACGAAGAATCGTTTTAGCACGCGCAATCGACTTGCGTACTTCACGGATACGAGCAGGATTCTCAAGCTGACCTGTAGCCAATTGGAAACGAAGGTTAAAGAGTTCTTCTTTCCACTCGCCTACTTTACCGTTGAGCTCTTCAGTTGTTGATTGACGGAGATCAGTTGCTTTCATTCGTATCACCACCATTTTCTTCACGTTTCACGAACTTACATTTAACTGGAAGTTTGTGTGCAGCAAGACGAAGCGCCTCACGTGCTACTTCCTCAGATACACCCGCGATTTCAAACATAACTTTGCCAGGCTTAACTACAGCTACCCAGCCTTCTGGAGCACCTTTACCCGAACCCATTCGGACTTCGAGAGGCTTTTTCGTGTATGGCTTGTGTGGGAAGATCTTGATCCACACTTTACCACCACGTTTCATATAACGTGTCATTGCGATACGTGCTGATTCGATTTGACGGTTTGTGATCCAGCTCGCTTCGAGCGATTGGAGACCGAATTCACCGAAATGAACTGTTGTGCCGCGTTTTGCATTTCCGCGCATTTTACCACGGTGTACACGACGATATTTCACGCGTTTAGGTAACAACATAGTGTGTTGCCTCCTTCCTGAAAGAGTGTTTATTATTCAGCGTTTTTAGCTGTGTTGTTTTTTGTTGGAAGAACTTCACCATGGTACAACCAGACTTTAATCCCGATTTTACCATAAGTTGTGTCAGCTTCAGCTGTTCCGTAGTCGATATCGGCACGGAGTGTGTGAAGTGGAACTGTTCCTTCCGAGTACTTCTCTGAACGAGCGATATCAGCGCCACCAAGACGACCAGAAACTTCTGTTTTGATCCCTTTGATGCCAGTGCGCATCGAACGTTGGATTGATTGTTTCATTGCACGACGGAATGACACACGGCCTTCCAATTGACGAGCGATGTTTTCAGCAACAAGTTTAGCGACAGCGTCCGCGTTTTTCACTTCAACAACGTTGATGTGAACACGTTTGCCTTCAGCAAGCTTGATGATGTTTTTACGGAGTGATTCGATTTCCGAACCACCTTTACCGATAACCATACCTGGTTTCGCAGTGTGAAGTGAAATGTTTACGCGATTTGCAGCGCGTTCGATTTCTACTTTAGAAACACTAGCATCCTTCATTTTGTTTTCGATGTATTCACGAATAACGAAGTCTTCATGAAGGAGATCTGCGTAGTCTTTCTCAGCGTACCAACGCGAATCCCAGTCTTTGATAATACCAACGCGAAGACCGTGCGGATTTACCTTTTGACCCACTACATATCCCTCCTTATTTCTCAGTTACCACGATGTGGATGTGGCTTGTGCGTTTGTTAATGCGGCTTGCGCGACCCATCGCACGTGGGCGGAAGCGTTTGAGTGTTGGACCTTCGTTGACGAAGATTTCCGACACTACAAGGTTCTCAATATTCATATCGTAGTTGTGCTCTGCGTTTGCAATCGCTGACTTCAATACTTTTTCAACGATTGGCGACGCTGCCTTGTTCGTGTGAGCAAGGACAGAGAGCGCTTCGCCGACTTGTTTCCCGCGAATTAAGTCTACAACGAGACGTGCTTTGCGAGGAGCAAGACGGACCATATTAGCTGATGCTTTAGCTTGCATGGATTTGACCTCCCCTCAAATTACCGTTTCGTTTTCTTGTCTGATCCGTGACCTTTGTACGTACGTGTTGGAGCGAATTCACCAAGTTTGTGACCGACCATGTCTTCTGTCACGAATACTGGTACGTGTTTACGACCATCGTGTACACCGAACGTGTGACCCATGAATTCTGGGAAGATTGTCGAGCGACGTGACCAAGTTTTGATGACTTGCTTCTCACCAGATTCGTTAAGTTTGTCAACTTTAGCGAGCAAATGGTGATCTGCGAATGGACCTTTTTTCAAGCTGCGACCCATGATAGAACCTCCCTTTGGAATGATTCGGGAACGGCCCTTTCGAACCGCCCGAGAATCATGTAGTAATTATTTCTTACGGCGACGAAGGATGTACATGTCGCTCGATTTGTTTTTCTTACGTGTTTTAAGACCAAGAGCTGGTTTACCCCAAGGAGTAAGTGGGCCCGAACGACCGATTGGCGCACGACCTTCACCACCACCGTGTGGGTGATCAACCGGGTTCATTACAGAACCACGTACTGTTGGGCGTTTGCCTAACCAACGTGAACGTCCTGCTTTACCGATGTTTACTAGTTCGTGTTCTTCGTTACCAACTGAACCGACTGTCGCGCGGCAAGTGCCGAGGAACAAGCGTGATTCACCTGATTGAAGACGAACGATAACGTACTTGCCGTCACGTCCTTGGATTTGTGCCGATGCACCAGCCGCACGAACAAGCTGACCGCCCTTACCAGGCTTAAGCTCGATGTTGTGGATAGTAGTACCGACAGGGATGTTCATAAGTGGAAGAGCGTTCCCCACTTTGATATCCGCTTCTGGGCCAGCCATGATTTCCATGCCTACTTTGATGCCCTTAGGAGCGAGGATGTAACGTTTCTCACCATCTGCATAGTTGATGAGGGCGATGTTTGCTGAACGGTTTGGATCGTATTCGATCGTAGCAACGCGTCCGACGATGCCATCTTTGTTACGTTTGAAATCGATGATACGGTATTTACGTTTGTGTCCGCCACCTTGGTGACGTACTGTCAAACGACCTTGGTTGTTACGACCGCCTTTTTTCGAAAGCTTTTCAGTTAACGATTTTTCAGGGCGATTCGTTGTGATCTCTGCAAAGTCGAGAGATGTCATGTTACGGCGACCGTTAGTGGTCGGCTTAAACTTTTTAATTGCCATCGAGGATTCCCTCCTTTTCTTCTAAGGTAGTAAATTAACCGAGGAAGTCGATTGTGTTGCCTTCAGCAAGAGTTACGATCGCTTTTTTACGACGCGATGTGTAACCAGAGTGACGACCGACACGTTTCGCTTTCGGTTTCATGTTCATTGTGTTTACCGAAGCAACTTTCACGTTGAAGATTGTTTCGATAGCGTGCTTCACTTGTGATTTAGTCGCTTTAACGTCGATCTCGAAAACGTATTTGTTAGCTTCCATGAGGCTAACAGAACGCTCAGTGATGATAGGACGTTTGATGATATCGTATGCTTGAGCCATTATGCAAGCACCTCCTCTACCTTCGCAACCGCATCTTTAGTGAAGATGACTTTGTCGTTAGCAACGAGGTCAAGAACGTTAACGCCGGCTGCTTCGATCACAGTCACTCCTGGGATGTTACGAGCTGCGAGAGCGATAGTCTCATTGTAGTCCGCTGTGACTACAAGAGCCTTACGTTCTACTGATAGGCCAAGAAGTACAGCGACCATATCTTTTGTTTTTGGTGCATCGAAAGCAAGGCCTTCGAGGACGATCATTTCGTTGTTTTTCACTTTTGACGACAAAGCCGAGAGAAGTGCAAGACGACGAACTTTTTTAGGAAGCTTGTAAGAGTATGAACGTGGTGTTGGACCGAAGACTGTACCACCACCAACCCATTGTGGTGAGCGGATAGAACCTTGGCGCGCACGACCAGTTCCCTTTTGTTTCCATGGTTTACGGCCGCCACCGCGTACTTCCGAGCGACCTTTCGTATCGTGAGTACCTTGACGGCGTGATGCTTGTTGCATAACGATCGCGTCATAAAGTACTGAGTCATTTGGCTCGATACCGAAGATGGCTTCTGCCAATTCGATTTCGCCAACTTGTGAACCTGTTTGGTTAAGCAAAGCTACTTTAGGCATTCGTAATTCCTCCTTTCCGTGCAGTTAATTAGTTACCCTTTACCGCTGTTTTGATGATGACGTTCGACTTGCGAGCGCCTGGGATTGCGCCTTTAACGAGTACAAGGCCGCGTTCCACGTCAACTTTGACAACTTCAAGGTTTTGAATCGTTTTACGCTCGCCACCCATTTGACCAGGAAGAAGCTTCCCTTTAAATACGCGGTTAGGAGCTACAGGACCCATCGAACCAGGACGACGGTGGTAGCGCGAACCGTGAGCCATTGGTCCACGTGATTGTCCGTGACGCTTGATCGCACCTTGGAATCCTTTACCTTTCGATGTACCTGTTACGTCTACTAATTCACCTGCAGCGAAAATGTCCGCCTTGATCTCTTGACCGATTTCGTATCCTTCTACTGAAGTACGAATCTCTTTGATGAAGCGCTTAGGTGTCGCACTTGCTTTCGCAGCGTGACCTTTTGCTGGTTTGTTTTGACGTGATTCTTTGATGTCTCCGAAACCGAGTTGAAGTGCCTCGTAACCGTCTGTTTCAACCGTTTTAAGTTGAAGAACGACGTTTCCTTCGACAGCAACTACTGTTACTGGTACGACTTCGCCTGCTTCGTTGAAGATTTGAGTCATACCGAGTTTTGTTCCTAAGATTCCTTTAGCCATGAGATACACCTCCTGTTTAATAATTATTGTCTCTTCTGGCTAGTATCTACTATATGAAGAATTAAAGTTTGATTTCGATGTCCACACCTGATGGTAATTCGAGACGCATAAGCGCATCAACCGTTTTTGGTGTTGGGTTAACGATGTCGATCAAGCGTTTGTGTGTACGCATTTCGAACTGTTCACGAGCATCTTTGTACTTGTGAACGGCACGAAGGATCGTGTAGATCGATTTGTCAGTTGGAAGCGGGATTGGTCCCGAAACCTTTGCACCTGAACGCTTCGCAGTATCAACGATTTTCTCAGCTGATTGATCGAGTACGCGATGGTCGTATGCTTTTAAACGAATACGGATTTTTTCATTTGCCATGTAAGTTTCCCTCCTTTGTCGCCTATTTTTAAAAATAGACAGTTCTCCGCGGAAATTTCCACACCGGCCATGGCAAAGCTGCCTGGCGTGTCATAACCTCCCGCTTCATCGCAGCGTGCTTGTGTCAGCAGAGGTATCCGATCATTGCAAATCAACGATTGGACCCGATTTCTGCTGTAAAGTCTCTCACCACTCGCACAAACACTTAATCATTATATCGAATCTACATATGAAATGCAAGATTTGATTTTTTAATTATGCCGGATGTCTGATGAGTTGTTCAACGTTCACTAATGTAACAAGATTCGAACCCATTTGCAAGCTATTTTCCTTCTTTTGTTGAACTATTTCTTTCGAGAACCGCCGTGCCAACTCGACCTAGCGTTTCATATAGGTTCCGAAGCGTTCGGTGACGGCTTCAATGACCGAGGCGGGGGCTCGTTTGAGGCATGCTTGGACGATCCCTTCGTTGAGCTCATGCGTCTCAAAATAATCCGCCAGTCGATTAAGCTGATCTTCCCGACCGATGACCGTATACAGCACGACCCACTCTTCGAGTCGCATCCAGCTGCCGACCGGTTCAATGTAGGGATGCGTATAATTCCCATCGGTACACTTCATCCGGAAACTGGCCATCACATCGATGTCGCCCCCTTCAAACACATATTCACTAAAGTATGTCGTCATGTAGTCGGCATGCGGTTTCGTTTCGACTTTCTCGCCGACTCGGCTCAACACTTGATCCAATCGTTCGAATTGATCCGGCTCCACGAATACATCCAAGTCATTCGTCGTTTCGATGAGTCCATGATGCTTCAATAACGTCGACCCACCGAACCGACACGCAATCCCGTTCAGCCGGCATAACGTCTCGACTTGTTTTTCCATCCTCGTCACCCCTTCCTGCAACATATGTCCCATCTTACCACGTCTCGCCATAAAACAAAAAAGCAGCCCGCAAAATGCGGACTGCTTGAAAGGTCAGTGTATCAATCGATTACTCGATGATTTCAGTTACTGAACCAGCGCCTACTGTACGGCCACCCTCACGGATTGAGAAACGTGTTCCGTCTTCGATCGCGATTGTAGAAATCAATTCGATCGTCAACTCGATGTTGTCTCCTGGCATTACCATTTCAGTACCTTCTGGAAGGTGAACGATACCTGTTACGTCAGTTGTACGGAAGTAGAACTGCGGACGGTAGTTCGCGAAGAATGGCGTGTGACGGCCACCCTCTTCTTTAGAAAGAACGTAGATTGAAGCTTTGAACTTTGAGTGCGGCGTGATTGAACCTGGCTTAGCAAGTACTTGTCCACGCTCGATGTCTTCACGTGATACACCACGGAGAAGAGCACCGATGTTGTCGCCAGCTTCAGCGTAGTCAAGAAGCTTACGGAACATCTCTACACCAGTACATACAGTTTTCTTAGTTTCTTCTGTAAGACCAACGATTTCAACTTCGTCGTTGACGCGGAGAACACCACGCTCAACACGACCAGTCGCTACAGTACCGCGACCAGTGATTGAGAATACGTCCTCAACTGGCATCATGAATTCTTTGTCCGTGTCACGAACTGGCTCAGGGATGTACTCATCAACTGCGTTCATGAGTTCCATGATTTTTTCTTCCCACTGTGGTTCGCCGTTAAGCGCGCCAAGTGCAGAACCTTTGATTACAGGGAGGTCGTCGCCTGGGAAGTCGTACTCAGAAAGAAGTTCACGGATTTCCATTTCAACGAGCTCAAGGAGTTCTTCGTCGTCCACCATGTCAACTTTGTTCATGAATACGACGATGAAAGGAACACCTACTTGACGTGAAAGAAGGATGTGCTCACGTGTTTGTGGCATTGGGCCATCAGTTGCCGAAACAACGAGGATCGCGCCGTCCATTTGTGCAGCACCAGTGATCATGTTTTTAACATAGTCAGCGTGACCTGGGCAGTCAACGTGTGCATAGTGGCGTTTGTCAGTTTCGTACTCGATGTGAGCTGTTGCGATTGTGATACCGCGCTCACGCTCTTCAGGAGCACCATCGATTGCGTCAAACTTTGTAGCTGTTTTCCCTTGTGCTTTTGAAAGTACAGCTGAGATCGCTGCAGTCAAAGTTGTTTTACCGTGGTCGACGTGGCCGATTGTACCAACGTTAACGTGCGGTTTAGAACGGTCGAATTTTTCTTTACCCATTCTAGATTCCTCCTCTATTAGACAATTAGTTTTTTATTTAACTAGGAAGACGTAGGCTACTTTTAACATACGTCCTCCTTAGCTTACAACAATCAATTAAGCGTTACAACCGTTATTAGCCGTTCGCTTTTTTGATGATTTCTTCTGCGATTGACTTCGGTACTTCTTCGTAGTGATCGAAGTGCATCGAGTACGTTCCGCGTCCTTGCGTACGTGAACGAAGCGATGTCGCATATCCAAACATTTCTGAAAGTGGAACCATTGCTTTAACGACTTGAGCGTTACCGCGTGCTTCCATACCTTCTACGCGTCCACGGCGTGACGTGACGTCACCCATGATGTCTCCCAAGTATTCTTCTGGGATGACAACTTCAACACGCATCATTGGCTCAAGGATGACAGCTTTCGCTTGTTCCTTAAGTTGTTTAACCGCCATCGAAGCAGCAACTTTAAACGCCATCTCGTTCGAGTCGACATCGTGGTACGATCCGAAGACGAGGGCAGCTTTAACGTCAACTACTGGGTAACCAGCGAGGATACCGTTTTCGAGAGCTTCTTCAATCCCGTTCTGAACAGCTGGGACGTATTCACGTGGTACAACACCACCGACGATCTTGTTCTCGAATGCGAATCCAGCGCCTTCTTCGTTCGGCTCGAATTCTACGACAACGTGACCGTACTGACCGCGTCCACCTGATTGACGTACGAATTTCGAATCGATCTTCGCAGCGCCACGGATTGTCTCACGGTAAGCAACTTGTGGTGCACCAACGTTAGCTTCTACTTTGAATTCGCGACGCATACGGTCAACGAGGATATCAAGGTGAAGCTCACCCATACCAGAGATGATCGTTTGACCAGTCTCTTGGTTTGTTTCAGTGCGGAAAGTTGGATCCTCTTCTGCGAGTTTCGCGAGGGCTTGACCCATCTTGTCTTGGTCGGCTTTCGATTTAGGCTCGATCGCGACCGAGATAACTGGTTCTGGGAATGTCATTGACTCGAGAACGACGTTGTCTTTCTCTGAGCAAAGCGTATCACCAGTCGTAGTATCTTTAAGACCAACGGCAGCGGCGATGTCACCAGCGTATACCATTGGAATTTCTTCACGGCTGTTCGCGTGCATTTGAAGGATACGACCGAGGCGCTCACGCTTACCTTTAGTCGAGTTCTTCACATACGAACCAGCTTGTGCTGTACCAGAGTACACGCGGAAGAACGTCAATTTACCGACGTAAGGATCCGTCATGACTTTGAACGCAAGTGCCGAGAAGGGAGCTTCGTCAGAAGGCTCACGCGTGATTTCTTCTTCTGTGTCGAGGTTAACACCTTTGATTGACTCAACATCAAGTGGTGATGGGAGGTAATCAACAACAGCGTCCAACATCAATTGAACACCTTTGTTTTTGAAGGCAGAACCAACGAGTACAGGGTAGAATTCTACGCTGAGTGTTGCTTGACGGATACCAGCTTTGAGTTCTTCGATTGAGATTTCTTCGCCTTCGAGGTATTTCATCATCAACTCTTCGTTGTAGTCAGCAACCGCTTCGATCAATTGACCGCGAAGTTCTTCAGCTTCGTCAGCCATGTCAGCTGGGTAGCCATCCGTTACTTCGATGTCAGTACCGAGGTCGTTCGTGTACATGTATGTCTTCTTCTCAACGAGGTCGATGATTCCTTTGAATTCATCTTCCGCACCGATTGGAAGTTGGATTGGATGTGCGTTTGCGTGTAAACGTTCGTGAAGTGTTTTCACCGAGTACAAGAAGTCCGCACCGATCTTATCCATCTTGTTGACGAATACGACACGTGGAACACCGTAAGTCGTCGCTTGACGCCATACAGTTTCTGTCTGTGGTTCAACACCTGACTGAGCGTCAAGTACCGCAACAGCGCCATCAAGTACACGGAGTGAACGTTCAACTTCAACTGTGAAGTCTACGTGTCCAGGTGTATCGATGATGTTTACACGGTGGCCATTCCACTGTGCAGTTGTCGCTGCAGAAGTGATCGTGATTCCACGCTCTTGCTCCTGCTCCATCCAGTCCATTTGTGAAGCTCCTTCATGAGTTTCACCAATCTTGTGGATACGACCTGTGTAATAAAGAATACGTTCAGTTGTTGTCGTCTTACCGGCATCGATGTGAGCCATGATCCCGATGTTACGAGTATTCTTTAGGGAGAATTCTCTTGCCATACTGGGTATTCTCCTTCCGCATGTGTTTTTCGTGTGCTGGCACACGATATGATTATACCCGAAAGCCACTCCATTAAGCCACCGCTTGGTGACGTGGAGTGGTCTTTACGTTTAACTTACCAACGATAGTGAGCAAACGCTTTGTTCGCTTCTGCCATCTTATGCATGTCTTCGCGTTTCTTAACAGACGCACCAGTGTTATTGGCTGCATCCATGATTTCGTTCGCGATACGTTGCTCCATCGTTTTCTCGTTGCGGAGACGAGCGTAGTTCACGAGGTAACGAAGACCAAGTGTCGTACGGCGCTCTGGACGAACTTCAACAGGAACTTGGTAGTTTGCTCCACCAACACGGCGAGCTTTAACTTCAAGTACAGGCATGATGTTGTTCATTGCTTCTTCGAACACTTCCATAGGCTCTTTGCCTGAGCGTTCAGCGATGAGGCCAAATGCGTTGTAAATGATAGTTTGAGCTGTACCTTTTTTACCGTCTAACATGACACGGTTAATGAGGCGAGTTACCAATTTCGAGTTGTAGATCGGATCTGCGATAACGTCACGACGTTCTGCACGGTTTTTACGCATCCGAGTACCCTCCTTTCAAAATTTCAGTAGTTTTTAGTTTCGCGAGAATTACTTCTTCGCAGCTTTCGGACGTTTCGTACCGTATTTAGAACGGCCTTGCATACGTCCGTCAACACCTGCAGTGTCAAGCGCACCACGAACGATGTGGTAACGTACCCCTGGTAAGTCTTTTACACGTCCTCCACGGATAAGAACAACGCTGTGCTCTTGAAGGTTGTGGCCAATACCTGGAATGTACGCAGTCACTTCGATTTGGTTAGTCAAACGAACACGAGCATACTTACGTAATGCCGAGTTCGGTTTCTTCGGAGTCATTGTACCAACACGTGTACAAACACCACGTTTCTGTGGCGAGCTCACGTTAGTTTGTGACTTGATGAAACTGTTGTAACCTTTGTTAAGTGCTGGAGAGTCAGATTTAACGACTTTCGATTTACGTCCTTTACGGACTAACTGGTTGATAGTAGGCATCTTTGAAGATCCTCCCTTCCTGAATTATGCTATTTTCTAGACCCACCGACCCGGGTGGTTCATTTAAGGTCATAACGAAACGCTTTTACGAGGCGTAGGCATTCCATGACCTCGCAAAAACGTGAGTTATACCTTGAAAGTGGCAATAATAGCAGCCAAACCTTTCCGGAGAAAGATCGGGTGACGTCCAAGTAGCTTGCCGACTGCTGGACACCGTTGTCATCGACAACAACCGATTGGCGGCACTAAATCATAGTAGCACCGCCAACCCATGCTGTCAAGACGTTTTTATTCTACCGTCGTGTCTTCGAGAACGGCTTTCGACTCTTCTTCTTTGAGATTAACATCACGGTAAACCGGCATCCCAGTACCAGCTGGAACGAGTTTCCCGATGATGACGTTCTCTTTGAGTCCGAGGAGATAGTCGCGCTTGCCTTTGATGGCAGCATCTGTCAACACACGAGTCGTTTCTTGGAACGAAGCGGCCGAGAGGAACGAATCTGTCTCGAGCGACGCTTTTGTGATTCCGAGAAGGACCGGTTTCGCTGTGGCCGGGCTCTTGCCTTCGCGAAGCGTATCTTTACACGCTTCTTTGAAGACGCTGATGTCGACGAGCGAACCAGGGAGAAGCGGCGTGTCACCAGACTCGATGACTTTGACGCGACGAAGCATTTGGCGAACCATGACTTCGACGTGTTTGTCGCCGATTTCTACCCCTTGCATGCGGTAAACTTTTTGTACTTCTTGGAGAAGATAGTTTTGAACACCAGATACACCACGGACGGCGAGCAATTCTTTCGGATCGATCGAACCTTCCGTGAAGACTTCTCCAGCTTCTACTGTATCTCCGATTTGAACACGAAGACGTGCTCCGAACGGAATCGTGTACGTACGTGTCTCACTGAGTCCTTCGACCGTGAGTTCACGCTTGTCACGCGATTCTGTAAAGTCGATGACCGTACCAGGAATTTCCGAGATGACCGCTTGCCCTTTCGGGTTACGTGCCTCGAATACCTCTTGGATACGTGGAAGACCTTGTGTGATATCATCTCCGGCTACCCCACCTGTGTGGAAGGTACGCATTGTAAGCTGCGTTCCTGGCTCACCGATTGATTGCGCGGCGATGATTCCGACAGCTTCGCCGACTTCAACGTTCGAGCCAGTCGCCAAGTTGCGGCCGTAACATTTCTTACATACGCCGTGTGACGTGTTACATGTAAAGGCTGTACGGATTTCAACTCGTTCGATTCCAGCATCGACGATGTCGCGAGCGAGATCTTCGGTAATCAATTGGTTCTTCTCGACCATGACTTCACCCGTTTCCGGATGTGCCACTGTCTCGAACGCTGTACGGCCGACGAGGCGGTCATACAAGTTTTCGATTTCTTCCGTGCCTTCGCGGAGGGCGGCGACGCGGATACCGCGGTCCGTTCCACAATCTTCTTCACGGATGATGACATCTTGGGCTACGTCTACAAGGCGACGCGTCAAGTAACCTGAGTCAGCCGTCTTAAGGGCTGTATCGGCAAGACCTTTACGCGCACCGTGCGTCGAGATGAAGTACTCTTGTACCGTCAGACCTTCACGGAATGAAGATTTGATCGGAAGTTCGATGATGCGGCCAGATGGAGCGGCCATCAAACCACGCATCCCTGCGAGCTGCGTGAAGTTGGACGCGTTACCACGGGCACCTGAGTCAGACATCATGAAGATTGGGTTCAAGCGATTGAGGGATTTCATCAATCGTGATTGAATCTCATCCTTCGCTTCGTTCCAAGAGCGTACAACGCGCTCGTAACGCTCATCTTCAGTGATGAGACCGCGACGGAATGACTTCATGATTTGATCGACTTGAGTTTGCGCTTCATCAAGGATCTCTTGTTTGTCCGGAAGAACGATGATATCAGCGATTCCGACCGTCACACCGGCTTTCGTCGAGTGTTTGAAGCCGAGATCTTTCATCCGGTCAAGCATGCGGCTCGTTTCAGTCGTTTCAAACTTCTGGAACACTTCCGCGATGACTTTTCCAAGGAATCCTTTTTTGAACGGTTCGACCAAAGGACGTGAGGCGATTTCTTCCGCCACGTTGGCACCTTTGTCGATGAAGTACTTGTCAGGCGTTGCTTCCTGCAAGTTTTCCATCGTCGGCTCGTTCAAGTATGGGAACGTGTTCGGCAAGATCTCGTTAAAGATCATCTTACCGACCGTTGTGATCAACAATTTCTCGTTTTGCTCATCTGTGAACGTTGGGTTGTTGAGCGTACGTGCTGGAAGAGCGACACGTGTATGCAAGTGGACATAGCCATTTTGATACGCGATGAGCGCTTCGTTCACGTTCGACAAAATTTTCCCTTGTCCGACGGCATCGTCGCGTTCAAGCGAGATGTAGTAGTTACCGAGGACCATATCCTGCGATGGTGTAACAACTGGTTTTCCGTCTTTCGGGTTCAAGATGTTTTGCGCTGCGAGCATGAGAAGACGAGCTTCCGCTTGTGCTTCAGCAGAAAGTGGTACGTGAACCGCCATTTGGTCACCATCGAAGTCGGCGTTGTAAGCCGTACATACGAGCGGGTGAAGGCGAATCGCGCGACCTTCGACGAGAATCGGTTCGAAAGCTTGAATCCCTAGGCGGTGAAGCGTTGGGGCACGGTTCAAGAGAACCGGATGCTCACGAATGACTTCTTCGAGGACGCCCCAGATTTCTGGTTGCATCTTCTCAATCTTACGTTTGGCGTTCTTGATGTTCGACGCGATGCCGCGACCGACAAGTTCTTTCATCACGAACGGTTTGAAGAGTTCAAGGGCCATCTCTTTCGGGAGACCACATTGGTACATCTTCAAGTTCGGACCAACGACGATAACCGAACGTCCTGAATAGTCGACCCGTTTACCAAGAAGGTTTTGACGGAAACGACCTTGTTTCCCTTTCAACATATGTGAAAGTGATTTGAGGGGACGGTTACCTGGTCCTGTGACCGGACGACCACGACGACCGTTGTCGATGAGGGCGTCAACCGCTTCTTGAAGCATACGCTTCTCGTTTTGCACGATGATGTTCGGCGCGCCGAGATCGAGCAAACGTTTGAGACGGTTGTTCCGGTTGATGACTCGACGATACAAATCGTTCAAGTCAGATGTCGCAAAGCGTCCACCGTCGAGCTGCACCATCGGGCGAAGCTCTGGCGGAATGACAGGAAGTACTTCAAGAATCATCCAATCTGGATCATTGCCTGACGTGAAGAACGCATCGAGCACTTCAAGACGTTTAATCGCACGTGTACGACGTTGGCCTTGAACCGTCTTCAATTCTTCGCGGAGTTCTCCGACTTCCTTCTCGAGTTGAACGTCTTGAAGGAGTGTACGGATCGCTTCTGCACCCATGTCTGCTCTGAAGTCGCTGCCGTATTTTTCACGGTAGAGACGGTATTCTTTTTCCGAGAGAAGTTGTTTCTTCTCAAGCGGAGTATCACCTGGCTCCGTCACAACGTACGACGCGAAGTAGATTACTTCTTCGAGCGCACGAGGTGACATATCGAGAACAAGCCCCATTCGGCTTGGAATCCCTTTGAAGTACCAGATGTGCGAAACTGGTGCCGCGAGCTCGATATGGCCCATACGCTCGCGACGCACTTTCGCTTTCGTCACTTCAACGCCACAACGGTCACAAATGACTCCTTTATAACGGATTCGTTTGTATTTCCCGCAGTAACATTCCCAGTCTTTCGTAGGACCGAAGATTCGTTCACAGAACAATCCGTCCTTCTCTGGTTTAAGTGTACGATAGTTGATCGTTTCCGGCTTTTTGACTTCCCCGTAAGACCACGAACGGATCTTCTCGGGTGAAGCCAAGCCGATTTTCATATATTCAAATCGATTAACATCTACCAAGGGGCCGACCTCCCTTTTCGCCTTATTCCTCTTCCGTAACAGTCGGTTGAACGACTTGTTCTAACGCCGATGTTGCGTTCGGGATGTTGTCGTCATCTTCATCTTTCATTTCAACTTCTTCATCGTCCGCAGACATCATCTTGACTTCCATACCGAGCGCTTGGAGCTCTTTAATCAAGACGCGGAATGACTCAGGAACGCCCGCTTTCGGAACGCTCTCACCTTTCACGATGGCCTCGTATGCTTTCACACGACCAACCGTGTCATCCGACTTGATTGTAAGGATCTCTTGGAGCGTGTAGGCTGCGCCGTACGCTTCAAGTGCCCATACTTCCATCTCACCAAAACGCTGTCCACCGAACTGTGCTTTACCACCGAGCGGTTGTTGCGTGACGAGCGAGTATGGTCCTGTCGAACGAGCGTGAAGTTTATCGTCAACCATGTGCGCGAGTTTGATCATATACATGACACCGACCGAGACGCGGTTATCGAACGGTTCACCAGTACGACCGTCGTAGAGACGAGTCTTGGCATCTTTGTCCATTCCAGCTTCTTCAATCGTTGCCCATACGTCTTCCTCACGCGCACCATCGAATACAGGTGTCGCCACTTTGATGCCGAGCTTTTTAGCCGCCATTCCAAGGTGGAGTTCGAGTACCTGACCGATGTTCATCCGTGATGGTACACCTAGTGGGTTAAGCATGATGTCAATCGGTGTGCCGTCCGGCATGTATGGCATGTCTTCTTCAGGGAGAATGCGCGAGATAACACCTTTGTTACCGTGACGTCCCGCCATCTTATCACCTTCGTGAATCTTACGTTTTTGAACGATGTAGACACGAACCATTTGGTTCACGCCTGGTGAGAGTTCGTCACCGTTTTCACGGTCGAACACTTTGACGTCCAAGATGATGCCGTCGCCGCCGTTTGGTACACGGAGTGACGTATCACGGACTTCACGTGCCTTCTCACCGAAGATCGCGTGCAAGAGACGCTCTTCCGCCGTCAATTCAGTCACACCTTTAGGCGTAACTTTACCGACGAGGATATCGCCATCCTTGACTTCCGCACCGATGCGGATGATCCCACGGTCGTCCAAGTTGCGAAGTGCGTCATCCCCGACGTTTGGAATATCACGTGTGATTTCCTCAGGTCCGAGTTTCGTGTCGCGTGATTCTGACTCGTACTCTTCGATATGAATCGATGTGTACACGTCATCTTTCACGAGGCGTTCACTCATGATGATCGCATCCTCATAGTTGTAACCGTCCCATGTCATGAAGGCGACGACGACGTTACGGCCGAGCGCGAGCTCACCCATATCCATCGACGGACCGTCAGCAAGGATTTCTCCTTTTTCGACACGGTCGCCAGCAGCGATGATCGGCTTCTGGTTGTAGCATGTCCCTTGGTTCGAACGGACATACTTTTGAAGTTTATAGCGGTCAAGGTCACCTGATACCTCAGAACCGTTCACGTCAGACGTGCGGCGGACCAAGATTTCACGCGCTGTGACACGCTCGACGACACCTGGGAATTTCGCGATAATCGCGGCCCCAGAGTCTTTCGCTGACACATACTCCATCCCAGTACCGATAATCGGTGAATCTGGTTGAAGAAGTGGTACAGCTTGACGTTGCATGTTCGCTCCCATGAGGGCACGGTTCGAGTCATCGTTCTCAAGGAACGGGATACATGCCGTTGCGGCAGAAACAACCTGTTTCGGCGAAACGTCCATATAATCGACTCGGTTCGGCTCAACTGACAAGTTTTGTCCGCGGAAACGGCAAAGGACTTGTTCGTTGGCGAATCCGCCTTCTTCTGTGAGCGGCATGTTCGCCTGGGCGACGACGTAGAGATCTTCTTCATCCGCCGTCATATATTGAATCTCGCTCGTGACGAGACCTGTTTCAGGGTCGACTCGACGGTACGGAGCTTCAATGAAGCCGTACTCGTTTACTTTCGCATAAGACGAAAGCGAGTTGATGAGACCGATGTTTGGTCCTTCTGGCGTTTCGATTGGACACATCCGACCGTAGTGCGAATAGTGAACGTCTCGAACTTCGAAACCGGCACGTTCACGTGTCAAACCACCCGGTCCAAGTGCAGAGAGACGACGCTTGTGCGTGAGCTCTGCGAGCGGGTTTGTTTGGTCCATGAACTGTGACAATTGCGAACTACCGAAGAACTCTTTCAGCGACGCGATTACCGGGCGAATGTTGATTAACGCCTGTGGTGTGATCGCGTTTTGATCTTGAATCGACATCCGTTCTTTAACGACACGTTCCATACGAGAAAGCCCGATCCGGAATTGGTTTTGGAGAAGTTCTCCGACTGAACGAAGACGACGGTTTCCTAAGTGGTCGATGTCATCTGTTGTTCCGACTTCATGTAGTAAGTTAAAGAAGTAGTTGATCGATGCGATGATATCAGCCGGCGTGATGTGTTTCACGCTGCGGTCGATATTGCCGTTACCGATAATGTTCAAGATACGCTCTCCATCTGGGTCATCTGGTGAGATTACTTTGATCGATTGAAGACCGAACGGTTCACCTTCAGCGACGCCGCCTGTCGGCTCAGCATCCATATAACCGAGGCCGTTCTCCAAGTGTGGAAGAACGCGGTCAAGGTTGCGACGATCGAGCACAGTTCCAGCTTCAGCGATGACTTCGCCTGTTTCTGGGTCAACGAGCGTCTCGGCCAATTTTTGACCGAAGAGACGGTTTTTAAGATGAAGTTTTTTGTTCATCTTGTAGCGACCGACGTTTGCGAGGTCGTAACGTTTTGGGTCGAAGAAACGAGAAACGAGAAGTGACTTCGCGTTCTCAACCGTTGGTGGTTCACCAGGGCGGAGACGCTCGTAAATTTCGATTAACGCTTTTTCTGTTGATTCTGTATTATCTTTTTCAAGGGTGTTACGAAGATACTCGTCATCCCCGAGAAGGTCGATAATCTCTTGGTCCGTACCGAACCCGAGGGCACGCAACAACACCGTTACCGGGATTTTGCGGGTACGGTCAATACGAACGTAAACGATATCTTTGGCGTCTGTCTCAAGTTCGAGCCATGCACCACGGTTCGGAATAACAGTCGCTCCGAAGCCACGCTTACCGTTTTTATCGAGTTTCGCGTTGTAATAAACGCTTGGTGAACGAACGAGCTGGGAAACGATAACGCGTTCTGCACCGTTAATGATAAACGTTCCCGATTCTGTCATGAGCGGGAAATCCCCCATGAACACTTCTTGTTCTTTGAGCTCACCTGTCTCTTTGTTTTGCAAACGTACTTTTACGCGCAATGGTGCAGAGTAAGTTACGTCTCGCTCCTTCGACTCATCGATCGAATACTTCGGCTCACTGAGCGAATAGTCGATGAACTCGAGCACGAGGTTTCCGGTGAAGTCGGAGATTGGCGAAATGTCCGTAAACATCTCTTTCAATCCTTCACGCAAGAACCACTCGTAAGAAGCAGTTTGAATTTCAATCAAATTCGGAAGCTCTAATACCTCACTGATACGGGCAAAGCTTCTTCTCTGACGGTGACGACCGTACTGAACAAGTTGACCAGTCAACTGATTCACCTCTCAGACCCCCAATTCTCTATCGAATTTTTCGGGCGTAATAATCGAACATTGTCATTGAATGTCGCCTCTTTTCCGCGTCTAAAAAGCGGCAAACGCGGCAGTTCAAAGCGAATTCCATTCCAATGGCATTTTATAATGTTAGCATATACGTTATAGCGAGTCAACAAGACTTCACCGTTTGTCAAGAGCGAATTGCCCGGAAAATGAAATAGCCCTTTTCTTTCGCAACCGTCTCGACTTGACCGAACACATCTTCAAGCAACTTCTTGGCAGAAGGCGCTCCTTGTTTCTTTTGAATAACGACGTAGAGCGCTCCACCTACGACAAGGTGTGTATACGCATCGCGCAAAATCATGTGGACCACTTGCTTCCCGGCCCGAATCGGCGGATTGGTCACGATTGCGGCGAACTGTTCATCACCGACTCCGTCATAAGCGTGGCTGAGTCGCGTCTCAATCGTCACCCCATTTTGGGCGGCGTTTTGCTCTGACAAGGCAAGCGCTCGCTCGTTCACGTCGACGAGGAGTGCTTCACGCCCAGAGGCGTCGGCAAGCGAGATCCCCATCGGACCGTAGCCGCAGCCCACATCTAAAATGCGTCCTTCAACATCGGGCACTTCAAATGATTCGATTAAGAGACGTGACCCAAAATCGACCGATCCTTTCGAGAACACGCCGCGGTCCGAGGTGAAGCGATATGTCTTCCCTCGCAACTCAAACGTCCATGTCTCAGGGGCACTTTTCGAACTAGGGTCGTTCGTATAGTAATGATCTCCCATGCATTGAACCTCCTAACCCACTCTTCAAGGAAATAAAAGAAGCTCGCCATAGCGAGCTTCTATAGGTTGTAGAAGTAAAAGTTAGATTACTTAACTTCGACAGTTGCGCCAGCTTCTTCAAGCTTAGCTTTGACTGCGTCTGCATCTTCTTTAGAAACGCCTTCTTTGACTGGAGCTGGAGTTCCGTCAACGAGTGCTTTCGCTTCTTTAAGACCGAGGCCTGTAAGTTCACGTACCGCTTTGATGACGTTGATTTTACCAGCGCCAGCGTTTGTGAGGATTACGTCGAATTCAGTTTGCTCTTCAGCTGCTGCTGCGCCTGCGCCTGCAACTGCTACTGGAGCTGCTGCTGATACGCCGAATTCTTCTTCGATTGTTTTTACGAGTTCGTTAAGTTCGAGAACCGTCATTGATTTGAGGTCTTCGATGAATTGCTCTTTGTTGAAAGCCATTATGGTTTTCCTCCTTTGATGTTGTAAAGATTGGTTTTAGTTACGCTACGAGACAAAAATTAAGCAGTTTGCTCTTCTTTTTGTTCTGCGATTGCGTTTGTTGCGACTGCGAGCCCACGGATTGGAGCTTGAAGGACGCTGAGAAGCATCGAGAGAAGACCATCGCGTGATGGAAGTTCTGCAAGGGCTTTAACTTCTTCAAGTGAAGTCACTTTGCCTTCGATGATTCCGCCTTTCAATTCGAGCGCTTTGTGCTCTTTCGAGAAGTCGTTCAAGATCTTCGCTGGAGCTACAACGTCTTCGTTCGAGAACGCGATTGCTGTAGGGCCAGTGAAGACTTCGTCAAGACCTTCGAAGTTCGACTGAACTGCTGCGCGGCGAAGGAGACCGTTTTTGTATACTTTGAACTCGATTCCAGCGTCACGGAGTGATTTACGGAGTGTAGTCACTTCTTCAACTGTAAGTCCACGGTAGTCAACAACGATTGTCCCAACGCTTGCTTGCATTTTCTCAGCGATTTCATCGACGAGTGCCGATTTCTGAGATACGATTTTTTCGCTTGCCATGTGTTTGCACCTCCTAGTCATTTCTTATACCGGACGAGAGGCTGCTCTTCAAAAAGAAATCCCTCGTATGAAGACATACGAGGGCGTAATTGTTTGAAAGTAAACCTGTGACAACAGGCTCAAGTTCGAGCAAAGACACCTCGGAAGGGTTTACGGACCGATGTCCACCTTCTGTCTACGGTAATCCAACATATTCGGTTGAACGTGTATTACTTTAACAGCGGTATCACACGTTGTCAACAGTTTATTTCAAGTAGATTACTTGATGAAGTCGGCAGTCGCGACACGGATCCCAGGACCCATTGTCGAAGAAAGCGCGATGTTTTTAAGGTAAGTTCCTTTTGCAGTAGCAGGCTTCACTTTCATGAGCGTCTCGATGATTGTCTCGATGTTCTCAGAGAGTTTCGTTGCTTCAAACGATTTCTTACCAACTGGTACGTGGATGTTACCGGCTTTGTCAACGCGGTACTCTACTTTACCAGCTTTGATGTCAGCGATTGCTTTCGTCACATCAAACGTAACTGTGCCTGTTTTCGGGTTAGGCATGAGGCCTTTAGGTCCGAGAACGCGACCAAGTTTACCAACTTCGCCCATCATGTCAGGTGTCGCAACGATTACATCGAAGTCGAACCATCCTTGTTGGATTTTAGTGATGAACTCAGAGTCACCGACATAGTCAGCGCCAGCCGCTTCAGCTTCTTTAACTTTTTCGCCTTTTGCGAAGACGAGAACTTTTTGTGTTTTACCAGTACCGTGTGGAAGTACGACGGCACCGCGGATTTGTTGGTCCGCTTTCTTCGGATCTACGCCGAGACGGACAGCAACTTCGATTGTTTCATCGAATTTAGCAGTAGCTGTTTTTTGAACGAGTTCAACGGCCTCAGCGAGTTCGTATGACTTCATGCGATCAACAAGCTTAGCTGCTTCTTGGTGTTTTTTACCCATGATTCTTTTCCTCCTTGTGGTTAGCGGAATTTCCTCCCACATAATGAAGGGATTGAAGGTGAGCGTAATATTCACCGACAATCCCAGAGACTAATAAATTAGTCTTCGATTACAATACCCATACTACGCGCAGTACCTTCAACCATAAGCATCGCTGTTTCAACAGACGACGCGTTAAGGTCAGGCATTTTAAGTTCAGCGATTTCGCGAACTTTATCACGCTTAACCGTTGCTACCTTCTTACGGTTTGGTTCACCAGAACCGCTCTCGATACCAGCAGCTTTCTTCAAAAGAACTGCAGCTGGTGGAGTTTTCGTAATGAATGTAAACGAACGATCTTCGTATACCGTAATGACTACAGGAATAATCAATCCGGCTTGGTCTTGTGTACGAGCGTTGAACTCTTTACAGAATCCCATGATGTTAACACCTGCTTGACCAAGTGCTGGTCCTACTGGTGGTGCTGGGTTAGCTTTACCAGCTGGGATTTGAAGTTTAACGAGTTTAGTAACTTTTTTCGCCACGAGACACACCTCCTTAAGTCTAAAATGTGGTTTCTTGGACGTTGTGCGCCCTCCCACTCAATCTATTAGGTCGAGTTTGTACCGAAATAAAGCACAACATCAAACATTTCCGATTGTACCATCCGTTCCCGAGAATGGCAAGTGGGTTTAGTTAATTTTCTGAACTTGTTCGAAATCAAGTTCAATTTTTGTTTCACGGCCGAACATGTCAACGACAACTTTGAGCTTCTCTTTCTCGGCTTCGATTTCATCAATCGTTCCTTCGAAGTTCTCAAATGCGCCTTCTTTGACACGGACGAGGTCGCCGAGTTCGTAGTTGTAACGATCTTTCTTCTCGATGAGACCCATCTGTGACAAGACGTTCGTCACTTCGTCCGGTTGAAGCGGAATCGGCTTAGCGCCGCCGCCCGTCGAACCGAGGAAGCCTGTGACGTTCGGTGTGTTCCGAACGACATACCATGAATCATCCGTCATGATCATTTCGACGAAGACGTAACCTGGGAAGCTTTTCACTTCTTTTTCTTTAATCTTCTTCTCGCCACTCTTGAGCGTGACTTCTTCTTGCGTTGTTTCAGTCGGAACGAGGACGCGGAAAATTTTATCTTCCATGTTCATCGAACCGATTCGACGTTCTAGGTTTTCTTTGACGTTGTTTTCAAATCCAGAATACGTCTGGACAACAAACCATTGTTTCTCCACGGCTTTCACCTCTTTCCTTAGTTAATCAATAGGTTGACGAGATAACTGACACCAGTATCTACGCCGAACACGAACAGGCCGATCACGACGACCGTCGCGATGACCGTGATGGTATATTTTGTGAGCTCTTTACGAGTCGGCCAACTCGTTTTCTTTAACTCTTTCCATACATCGCGCAAAAAGTTCATGGTAGCTTCCTCCTACGTTGAATGCCAATCTACGTTACTTTGATTCTCGATGTGTCGTATGTGCATTGCAACGACGACAGAACTTTTTCAGTTCGAGCCGCGTCGTCACGTCGTCTTGCTTCACGGTCGAGTAACCGTTCGCTCCGCAATCCGAACACGCGAGACTTACTTTCTTTGCCATTCATAAGCGCCCCTTTCGACAGCTCTCCCACTAAAAAAGAGCGAAAAAAAAACGCCTCCTGTAAATGGCGTCTACGGACAAGGCGCTGCCTTAAAAGTATCACATAGGAGGCGTGCGGTCAATATCGGTTAGCTCGTCAGCGTTTTGACGTCGACATGCCGCTCAAACTTTTTCTTCACGCGCTGTAACGCGTTATCAATCGACTTCACGTGACGGTCGAGGTCGTCTGAGATTTCTTGATACGAACGGCCGTCCAAATAAAGACGTAACACTTTTCGTTCCAAGTCACTCAGGAGCTCTTCCATCTTTTCTTCCATGAACAGTTGCTCTTCACGCGTGACGAGCAGATCTTGCGGGTCCGTCGGATGCGGCGGCAAAATCACATCAAGTAGCGTCCGGTCCGACTCGTCGTCAAAAATCGGCTTATCGAGCGAGACGTAAGAGTTGAGCGGAATATGTTTTTGACGTGTCGCCGTTTTAATGGCAGTGATCATTTGACGCGTGATGCACATCTCAGCAAAACTTTTGAACGAGGCGAGCCGTTCGTCCCGATAGTCTCGTACCCCTTTATACAGACCGATCATCCCTTCTTGGACGATATCCTCATGGTCGGCACCGATCAAAAAGTAAGACCGCGCCTTCGCCCGTACGAAATATCGGTAACGTTCAATCAAAAACTCAAGAGCGTCGCTATCCCCTTCGTTACGCGCAAGAAAGACGAGCTCTTCGTCGGACATGTTTTCAAACTGCTCGTATGGCCATCCGTTCATGTTTCCTACCCCCCGGCGATTGATGAACTTATGTAAGTTTGTGCTCTCATTATAGGCGCCGTTTAAAACGACCGTCAAATAAAATTCTAAAAATTCCGTCAATTACAATTCGTGTAACTCATACAAGTAATAGTATACAACATTTCTTTTCAAAAAAATGTCAAATTAAAAACAAAGACGAGTCCATTTCATGAACTCGTCCGTGAGTTTCGTCACCGCTTCATTTTCGACGACGAATTTCTTCTAATCGAGCCCGCACGTCTGGGGTGAGGTCGATTATTTTTCGGTTGGATCGGTCCTGCTCAAGCGCCGACCGTTCTTGGTCGATTAACTGTTGCGCCTGTTTCCAATCTTTGAGCAGTTCGGCCGCGGGCACGCGGAGGGCGCCTTGACCGAAGATGACCCATTGCTCGGTGAAATCGTTCGTCGCGACGAATAACGTGACGAGACGATCATCGACGAGTTCATGGGCGCGTCGCTCAATCCATTCGTCCGCGGTCTCGTTCTCTTTCGTGTAAATGACCGCGATCCGACTCTGTTTCGCTTTCGACTCTCGTCCATAACGCATATGCGCATCGAAGACAATCGTCACTTCACGACCTGTGACCGCCTGATACTCGGCCATCGCTTCAATCAAATCGGTACGTGCCTTCTCAAAATCGATGTCGCGCAGTTTGCGAAGGTGTGGCCAAGCGCCAATGATGTTATACCCATCCACGAGGAGCAGTTCCCGTTTCTTGATACTCATGACAACGGGTTACGTGAGCGATGCACTTCATACAATAGAAGTGCGGCCGCGACCGAGGCGTTCAGCGATGTGACATGACCGACCATCGGCATGTGGACGAGGAAGTCACACGACTCGCGCACGAGACGGCTCATCCCTTTGCCCTCACTGCCGATGACAACGACGAGTGGCATGTTCCCATCGAGGCGGCGATAGTCTTGGCTCTCGCTCGCGTCCGTCCCGACGACCCATAACCCTTTTTCTTTCAACTCTTCAAGCGTCCGCGTCAAGTTCGTGACGCGTGCGACCGGGATGTACTCGATTGCGCCCGTTGATGCTTTCGCCACCGTCTGCGTCAATCCGACCGAGCGGCGCTTCGGAATGATGATTCCGTGGGCTCCGACCGCATCCGCCGTCCGAAGAATCGAACCGAGGTTGTGCGGGTCTTCGAGCTCATCGAGCAAGATGAAGAGCGGTGTCTCCCCTTTCGACTCAGCGAGCGCGAACATGTCTTCCACCGACTTATATTCGTAAGCGGCAACCGCGGCGACAACGCCTTGGTGATGTTCACTGCCGGCCATCTTCTCGAGTTTCGTCTTCGGGACGAATGAGATTTGGACTGACGCCTCGTTGGCCATCCCGATGATTTGGGCGAGCGGCCCTTTCTGTTGGCCTTCCATGATGAAGACCTTGTTCATGTCACGTCCGCTCCGGAGCGCTTCCATGACCGGGTTGCGCCCGTATAAGAAGTCGATTCCTTCTTCCATCACATCGACTTCTTGGTAATCCGGTCGTTCTAGTTTCTGACGTTGCGGACGGTCGTTCCGTTCGCCACGTGGGCGTTCATTCCGTTCGCCGCGTGGACGGTCGAATGAGCGTTGCTCCCTTGCTCCGTCATGTCGTTTCGAATGACTCGGTTTCGAGCCATGTGAACGCTTGTTCGATGAGTTCTTCAAGACGATCCCTTCTTTCCATTAGGTATGTGTAACCAATCAATGCTTCGAACGCGGTCGAGTAACGATACGTATGAACATCTGTCCGCTTCGGGATTGAACCGGATTTCGCATTCTTCCCACGGCGGACGATGGCCGTTTCGTCCTCGCTTAAAAATCCTGTCTCGAGCCAGTGGGTCACGACCCCGGCCTGTGCGCCCGCATTTACATAGCGGATGGCGCCGCGGTGGAGATCGTTCGGCTTCGTCATTCCTTGTCCGAGTAGTCGTTTGCGTACCGCCATCTCATAGACGGCGTCCCCCATGTAGGCGAGGGCGAGAGCGTTCAGTTGAGGAGCCTGTTGTTTCATGACCGCTTCCACCGCACCCCTTGGGCCGTATCTTCGAGTTGAATGTTCTGCTCTTTCAACAAGTCACGAATCTCATCGGCACGCGCGAAGTTCCGCTCTGCCCGGGCCGTGTTCCGTTCTTGAATCAATTGATCGATTTCCGCGTCAAGCAATTCCACTTCGTTCGCAATCGTTAAACCGAGTACGCCCGTCAACTCTTCGAACAGGGCGATTACGTGTTCCAACGTCGTTTTCGAGACGTGGTCCGCCTTTGCGTAAATGTTGGCTTCACGCGCCAAGTCGAATAAGACCGTCACCGCGTTCGCCGTGTTAATATCGTCATCCATAGCTTCGATGAACGTGGTTTTAATCGTCGCGAGCTTACGTTCCATCGCCTCACTCGGCTCTTCAAGGCCGGCTGTGACCGACAGGCGGTACTCGACGTTTTGGTACGCTTCTTTGATGCGGTCCCATCCGTTCGCCGCTTGTTCAATCAACTCACGACTGTAGTTGATCGGGTGGCGATAATGGACCGATAACATGAAGAAGCGGAGTACCATCGCATCGACTTCTTTCAACGCTTCGTGGACGAGCAGGAAGTTGCCGAGCGATTTGGACATCTTCTCGTTCTCGATATTGATGAATCCGTTATGGAGCCAATAGTTGGCGAACTTCGTATGGTTGCATGCCTCCGACTGGGCAATCTCGTTCTCATGGTGCGGGAATTTGAGATCATGCCCCCCGGCGTGAATATCAATCGTCGCGCCGAGGTGTTTTTTTGCCATCGCCGAGCACTCGATGTGCCAGCCTGGACGACCTTGCCCCCATGGACTTTCCCATGCCGGCTCACCTGGTTTCGCAGCTTTCCATAGGACGAAATCGAGCGGGTCTTCTTTCTTCTCCCCGACGTCGACGCGTGAGCCTGCGCGTAAGTCTTCAATCGACTGCTGGCTCAGTTTGCCGTACGTCTCAAACTTGCGCGTCCGGAAATAGACGTCCCCGCCTGCTTCATACGCAAAGTCTTGTGTCTCGAGTTCGCGGATGAACGTGATAATCTCTTCCATCGTGTCCGTGACACGCGGGTGGACGTCCGCCGGTAACACGTTCAAGGCACCTGTGTCTGCCAAATACGCGTCGATATACCGATTCGTCAACGTCCCGACGTCTTCTCCTAGCTCATTGGCGGTCCGGATGATTTTATCGTCGACATCTGTGAAGTTGAGGACGTATTTGACGTCATAGCCCCGGTATGTCAAGTAACGGCGGACCGTATCAAAGGCAATCGCCGGACGGGCGTTGCCGACGTGGATGTAATTGTAAACGGTCGGTCCACATACATACATCGACACTTTCCCAGGTACGATTGGTACAAACGGCTCTTTTTTATTCGTGAGGCTGTTGTAAAACTGAATCATGTGTATTCTCCTCCATCCGTTTCTCTAATGAAGCAAGTTTGTCTTCTAGCTGAGCGACAGCACGTTCCAGCCGCTCTTGGCACTCGCGGTCCGGGTCGGGGAAGCGGTGATCGAGGTCATGCTGTTTGACCCGCTCGCCGTTCCGGATGACGACCCGGCCTGGAATCCCGACAACGGTCGAGTCGGACGGGACGTCTTTTAAGACGACGGAACTCGCCCCGATTTTGGCGCAATCACCAATCGTAATATTCCCGAGCACTTTCGCACCGGCCGAAATCAACACGTCGTTCCCAATCGTCGGGTGACGTTTTCCTTTTTCTTTTCCCGTTCCGCCGAGCGTCACGCCCTGATAAATGGTGACGTCATTGCCGACAATCGCCGTCTCGCCGATGACAATCCCAAACCCATGGTCGATGAACAGCCGTTCGCCAATGACTGCCCCCGGGTGAATTTCCACCCCCGTTAACCAACGACTCGTCTGCGCAATCAACTTGGCTAACAGCTTCGCATTACGTTTCCATAGGCCATGTGCGAGTCGATGCGCCCAAAGCGCATGCAATCCTGGATACGTTAAGACAACTTCCGCCTTTGAGCGAGCAGCCGGGTCAAGTTCGAGCACATTTTGAATGTCGGCCCGTACACTTTTCCAAAATCCCATAATTGTTCTCCTTTTCCATATCAAAAACAAAGACGCCCCTGTGCCAAGGCACAGAGACGCCGTAAGCGCGGTTCCACTCTGTTTGGGAAAGTTCCCCTCTCATGTCTCGTTAACGCCGAGTCGCGGTCCCGACTACGTATCGCCGGAACGGCTCCGAGGTGCACTTCGACGGGGGACGCTTCTAGAACTTCCAGCCTAGGTTCTAGTCTCTGTTAAGTGTCATACCGCTTACTTTCCTCATCGTTGCCTTTAAGCTAATAATGTTGTGAGACGTGCCAAGACACGCTCTTTGCCAATCAGTGAAATGGCGTTCGGAAGCTCTGGTCCGTGCGTCTGCCCGGTCGTCGCGACCCGGATCGGCATGAACAAGTTCTTTCCTTTTTGGCCAGTCGCCTTTTGTGTCGCTTTCGTCGCTGCTTTGACGGCTTCCGGCGTGAAGTCTTCGATTGCTTCAAGTTGAGTCTTGAACTCGGCGAGGACAGCCGGTACCGTTTCGCCAGCGAGGACCGCATTGGCCTCTTCGTCGTATTCGACCTCATCCTTAAAGAACAGATCTGTCAACGTCACGATTTCAGCACCGTGTGTCATTTGTTCTTTATAGAGGGCGATCAACGCTGTCGCCCAATCGGCTTGTTCCATCGACAAGGCGTTCGGTAAACGTCCTGCTTCTTGTAAGAATGGTAAACTGAGTGCCACCACTTCGTCAAGCGAAGCCTGTTTCATATAGACGCTGTTGATCCAAGCAAGCTTCTGTTGGTCAAAGACGGCCGGGCTCTTCGACAGACGACCCGCATCAAACATCTCGATGAACTCGTCTTTCGTGAAGATTTCCTCTTCTCCGACCGGCGACCAGCCGAGGAGCGAGATGAAGTTAAAGAGTGCCCCCGGAAGGTATCCGAGATCAGCGTATTGTTCGATGAACTGAATGATCGACTCATCACGCTTCGATAACTTCTTATGGCTCTCGTTATAAATCAACGTCATATGACCAAACGCCGGATAGTCCCAACCGAGTGCGTCATAGACCATCATCTGTTTCGGCGTGTTGGCGATATGGTCGTCCCCGCGCAACACGTGGCTGATTTTCATCAAGTGGTCGTCGACGACGACGGCGAAGTTGTACGTCGGGATACCGTCCTGTTTGACGATGACCCAGTCGCCGAAGTCTTTCGACTCGAACGAGACGTCACCTTTGACGACATCGGTCCACTTGTACGTGACCGACTCCGGTACACGAATCCGAATCGACGGTTTCCGTCCTTCGGCTTCGAAAGCAGCCCGCTCTTCGTCGCTCAAGTTACGGTGGGCACCCGAATACCGTGGTGCTTCACCACGCGCGATTTGAGCCTCACGCTCCGCCTCGAGTTCTTCCGACGTCATATAGCACTTATACGCGAGTCCGTTGTCCATCAACTCGTTCACGTATTTATTGTATAGGTCGAGTCGTTCCATTTGGAAGTAAGGACCGTGGTCGCCGCCGCGGCCTGGACCTTCATCCCAATCGATCCCGAGCCATTCCAAGTACTTCATTTGGCTTTCGACACCGTTCTCCACGTTCCGTTTTTGGTCCGTGTCCTCGATTCGAAGAATCATCTTCCCGCCTGCATGGCGAGCATACAAGTAGTTAAATAGCGCGGTCCGGGCGTTCCCAATATGAAGGTGACCCGTCGGACTCGGCGCATAGCGTACGCGCACTTCACTCATAATATTTCCACCTTTCTTCTCTTCTGCCCAAATAGTATACCACTTTTGTCAAGCACGGTTGAGCAGGATGACCGCCTGGGCGGCAATTCCTTCTTCACGTCCGGTGAAGCCTAGTTTTTCAGTCGTCGTCGCTTTGACGTTCACTTGGCCGATGTCCGCCTCGAGCAAGTCAGCAATCACCGCTCGCATGTCATCGATATACGTCCGCAGTTTCGGACGCTCCGCCATCACGGTCGCATCGACGTTGCCGAGCACGTATCCTTCCGCTTTGACGAGCTGCCAGACGTGTCGCAACAACACTTTCGAGTCGGCGTCTTTAAACTCCGGGTCTGTATCCGGGAAATGCTTGCCGATATCCCCCGCCGCAATCGCTCCGAGCGCTGCGTCGGCAATCGTATGCAATAAGACGTCCGCATCCGAGTGGCCAAGCAGGCCGCGGTCGTGTGGAATCTCGATTCCCCCTAAAATGAGCGGACGCCCTTCGGCGAACGCATGTACATCAAATCCTTGTCCGATTCTCATCGATAGTCCTCCTTCGTTAAAATCGCTTCACCAAATAATAAATCTTCCGGGGTCGTCATTTTAATGTTGTCATAATCCCCCGGGATAATCGTCACCCGTTGCCCGCTCCATTCGAATAGACTGGCATCATCCGTCCCGGTAAAACGAGCAGCTTCTGCCCGCTCATGGGCGGCTTGAATGGCGCCTGCCGGAAACGCTTGGGGCGTCTGCGCCAACCATAGTGCCTCACGCGGCACCGTCTGCGTGATGTGTCCGTCCGTCACTTGTTTCACCGTATCTTTGACCGGAACAGCGAGAATCGCCCCTGCCGTCTTGGCCGCTTCGGCGATGGCATGAAGTTGGTCAAGGCGCACAAATGGCCGTGCCCCGTCATGAATTAAGACGACATCTTCGGGATTGACGACTTGCAATCCGGCTCGAACGCTCTGTTGTCGTTCTTCCCCACCCGTTACATATGTAATCGGGATTTGGACGTGACGCAACTGCTGCTCGAACCACGCTTGCTCCTCAGGACGCACCGCGAGCACGATGCGCGCGCACCATGCATCTCTCGCGAACGCTGCCACGGTCCAGACGATAATCGGTTTTCCTTGCAGCGTCAGCATCAACTTATTCTCATCGGCTCCCATCCGCTTTCCTTTTCCTGCGGCCGGAATGACAACCGTATAGCGTACCATTCCATTCACCCCTTTTCGCGAAAAAAGAGAGCGCCGATGCGTCTCTTTTTCCACTTATTTATTCAGGACGAGCAAAAATCATGCGGCCAGCCGACGTCTGAAGCACGCTCGTGACGACAACGGGTAACGTCTTCGAGATCAGCTTGCGCCCACCTTCAACGACGACCATCGTGCCATCTTCGAGATAGGCGACACCTTGATTTTGTTCTTTTCCTTCTTTAATGACCGTCACGACCATCTCTTCTCCTGGAATGACGATTTGTTTGACCGAGTTGGCCAAATCGTTAATGTTCAATACTGGGACGTTCCGAACTTCACACACTTTGTTCAAGTTGTAGTCGTTCGTGACGACGATGCCTTTTTTCAATTCGGCCAATTTGATCAATTTGATATCCACTTCGGCGACGTCTTCAAAGTCCCCATCATAGATTTCCACTTCGATCCGATCGTTGTCTTGTAACTCTTTTAAAATATCTAGACCGCGACGGCCCCGGTTACGCTTCAGCGTATCCGACGAGTCCGCAATATATTGAAGCTCACCGATGACGAACTGCGGCACGATGAGTGTCCCTTCGATGAAACCAGTCTTCGAGATATCAGCGATTCGACCATCAATGATGACGCTCGTATCCAAAATTTTATCGTTCGAGCGGCGCAATGGTTCCGCGGCCGGCTTCTCTCGTTCACTTTTGACGAACAGTTTAATCCATTCATTCCGCTTCCGGTAACCGACGGCAAAGCCGAAGTAACCGAACAGAGCGGTCACAAAAATCGGTACAATCTTGCTGAGCAAGAAGATATTCGTCACTTCTAACGAGACGCTGATCAAAAAGGCGATCAACAAACCAATAATCAATCCGATCGAGCCAAACAAAATATCGCCGACCGGCAAACGGACAAGCCGTTCTTCGATAAAACGGATAAATTTAACGACCCCATCGGTCAAGAACAAACTAAGAATGAAGAAGATAAGTCCACCAATCAAACTAGCAACGTAAGGAATCGTCAACCAAGCCGGTACACTCACACCAAGGTCGCCTAATAGCAACATCGCTTCGATAATTCCGAACCAACCGACGACGAGTCCGATCAATATAAATCCGATTCGTACAGCAATCTTCACTCATTCCACCTCCTTCATTATGAATTAAAATTTCAAGAAATTAACACTTTCATTGTAACACGGTTCTTTTGAAAGCGTTCGTTACAAAGCGTTAAAAACTGCCGGAAGCGCCCCATCAGAATGGGATAGCGAGTTGGAGCGCTTCATCGACAGTACTGACACCGACGACATCGATACCAGGCGGGGCCGTCCAGCCCCCGAGGTTGTTTTTCGGAATGATGGCCCGGGTGAAACCAAGCTTGGCCGCTTCAGCGACACGTTGCTCAATCCGTGACACACGCCGTACCTCACCGGTCAAACCGACTTCACCGATACATACATCCGTCGGACGGGTCGGACGGTCCCGGAAGCTTGACGCGATCGAAATACAGATGGCCAAGTCGATGGCCGGTTCGTCCAATTTAACGCCCCCGGCCGCCTTCAAATAAGCGTCTTGCGTTTGGAGCAAGAGACCCGAACGCTTCTCGAGCACGGCCATGAGAAGTGCGACCCGGTTCTGGTCAATCCCGGTCGCCATCCGGCGCGGGTTCCCGAACGAGGTCGGCGAGATGAGTGCCTGTAACTCGACGAGCACGGTCCGCGTCCCTTCCATCGATGCGACGACGGTAGAGCCCGAGACGCCAGCAGTTCGTTCTTCCAGGAAGATTTCAGACGGATTGAGCACTTCTTCGAGCCCGCCTTCTTTCATTTCAAAGATGCCAATCTCGTTCGTCGATCCAAATCGGTTTTTGACGGCCCGTAAAATTCGGAACGTATGGTGACGCTCCCCTTCAAAGTAAAGGACCGCATCCACCATATGCTCGAGCAGACGAGGGCCGGCAATCGAACCTTGTTTCGTCACGTGACCGACGATAAAGACGGCCACTCCTCGCGTTTTAGCGATTTTCATGAGCGCCGCCGTACATTCTCGGACTTGAGCGACACTACCTGGCGCTGATTGAATTTCATCCATATAAACGGTTTGAATCGAGTCGATGATGACGAACCCCGGTTCTTCTTCATCGATGACCCGTTCAATCATCAACATGTCCGTCTCTGCGAGGACATATAAGTCTTCAGTCGGCAGACCGAGCCGTTCGGCTCGGAGTTTCGTCTGTTTGAGCGATTCTTCCCCGGAAATATAGAGCACTTTCCGTCCACTATGAGCCAAATGGGCACTCACTTGAAGCAGAATCGTCGACTTCCCGATTCCCGGGTCCCCACCGACGAGGACGAGCGAGCCCGGGACAATCCCGCCCCCAAGCACACGGTCAAACTCTTGACTATTCGTATGGACGCGCGTCTCTTCTTGCGACACGACGTCCGACAGACGTTCTGGCTTCAACTGCCTCGAGGAGCTATGGACGAATGCGGCTCCCCGCTTCGCCTTTTTCTCTTCGACAAATTCTTCGACGAGCGTATTCCACTCGTTACAACCTGGGCAACGTCCCATCCATTTTGCGGATTCGTATCCACATGACTGACATACGTACTTCGTTTTAATTTTTGCCATGATGTTCCTTTCCGTCTAAAAAAGCTCCCTCACACGAGAGAGGGAGCCTTGTAGTTACTGAACGACACCTTCATTACGGACGACGAATTCGCCATCTTGTACATCGAGCGCCACTTTGCTGCCTTTTGTGATGCTGCCACTGAGCATCGCTTCTGAGAGTCGGTCCTCAACCTCACGCTGGAGCGCACGGCGGAGTGGACGAGCCCCGTATTCCGGATCGTACCCGACTTCGGCGATTTTCTCGAGCGCCGATTCCGTCAAGCTGAAATCAATCCCTTGTTCTCCGAGACGTTTTGTAAGTGTCTCGGCCATAAGTTTGACGATTTCTTGGATGTGTTCTTTTTGGAGCGAGTGGAAGACGGTAATCTCGTCAATCCGGTTCAAGAACTCGGGACGGAACGCCTTCTTCAACTCTTCCATAACTTTATCCTTCATTTCCGTATATTCACGCTTCACATCATCTTCAACGGTGAACCCGACATATTTGTTCCGTTTGAGCGCTGCTGCACCGACGTTTGACGTCATGATGATGACCGTATTCCGGAAGTCGACCGTACGCCCTTTCGAGTCAGTCAAGCGACCGTCATCGAGCACTTGGAGCAAGATGTTGAACACTTCAGGGTGAGCCTTTTCAATCTCATCAAGCAAGATGACCGAATATGGCTTGCGGCGAACCTTCTCTGTCAATTGACCGCCTTCTTCATAACCAACGTAACCTGGAGGCGATCCAACGAGACGACTCGTCGCGTGTTTCTCCATGTACTCCGACATGTCGATTCGGATGATGGCGTCTTCGTCACCGAACAACGCTTCAGCCACAGCCCGAGCCAACTCGGTTTTCCCGACACCAGTTGGTCCGAGGAAGACGAACGAACCAATCGGACGTTTCGGATCTTTCAATCCGGCACGAGCCCGGCGAATCGCCCGCGAAATCGATTTGACAGCCTCATCTTGACCGATGACTCGGCCGTGGAGAATCGATTCGAGTTTGAGGAGACGATCTGTCTCTTCTTCGGCAATCTTCGTCACCGGTACACCTGTCCAGTTAGCGACGACTTGCGCGATATCTTCTTTCGTTACTTCGAGTTTTTCGTTCCCTTGCTTATTCTGCCATTCCGATTTGAGCTGTTCGAGTTCATCTCGAAGTTTCTGCTCGGTATCGCGTAGTGAGGCAGCCTTCTCGAACTCTTGACTCTGTACAGCTGAATCTTTTTCTTTACGAATCGATTCAAGACGAGCCTCAAGCTCTTTCAAGTTCGGCGGTGCTGTAAACGAGCGAAGTCTTACTTTCGAAGCAGCCTCATCGACGAGGTCAATCGCTTTATCTGGAAGGAAACGGTCCGAGATGTAGCGGTCCGAGAGAACGACGGCCTCATGAATCGCTTCATCTGTGATTGTGACGCGATGGTGCGCCTCGTAACGGTCACGTAACCCGAAGAGAATTTGTTCTGCCTCATCCGTCGTCGGTTCATTGACTTGAATTGGTTGGAAGCGACGTTCGAGCGCGGCATCCTTCTCGATATATTTCCGATACTCATCGAGTGTCGTCGCACCGATACATTGAAGTTCGCCACGTGCTAGCGACGGTTTCAAAATATTCGATGCATCGATAGCACCTTCTGCACCCCCAGCACCAATTAACGTATGCAACTCGTCAATGAAGAGAATGACGTTCCCAGCTTGGCGAATCTCATCCATCACTTTTTTCAAACGATCTTCAAATTCACCGCGGTACTTCGTTCCAGCGACGAGTGTACCCATATCGAGCACCATGACGCGCTTATTCCGAAGTGTTTCCGGCACTTCATTGTTGATGATCTGTTGGGCGAGCCCTTCGACGACTGCCGTCTTCCCGACCCCTGGTTCCCCGATGAGGACCGGGTTGTTTTTCGTCCGGCGTGATAACACTTCGATGACACGTTGGATTTCGCCTGAGCGACCGATGACCGGATCAAGACGGGATTCTCGCGCTTGCTGTGTCAAGTCACGAGCTAAGCCGTCAAGCGTCGGTGTAGCAGCACTTGTACCTGGTTGTGATGCATTAGCTGACGACTCAGTGTTTCCTAAGAGCTGGAGCACTTGCTGACGCGCCTTCGTCAAGCTGATCCCAAGGTTGTTCAAGACTCGGGCTGCCACCCCTTCTCCTTCACGAATGACGCCGAGGAGAATGTGTTCAGTCCCGACATAAGAGTGACCAAGTTTCCGTGCTTCATCCATCGATAGCTCAATCACTTTTTTCGCACGTGGCGTATAGTGAATCGTCGATCCGTTTTCTGAACCTCGTCCGATGAGTGCCTCCACTTCTTGCTGAATCTTTTCAGACGTAAGTCCGAGAGCGAACAGTGCCTTAGCGGCAATCCCTTCTCCCTCGCGAACAAGTCCGAGTAAAATGTGCTCCGTACCGATATTATGATGGCCAAGCCGTACTGCTTCCTCTTGTGCTAAAGCTAATACGCGCTGAGCTCGTTCTGTAAATCGACCAAACATCATTGACAAAACCTCCTTAAAGTTGGATCAAACTAACCCATGATCTAACGTTCGACGAACGAGCGTCGCACGTTCGCGATCTCGTTCTTTCGTAGATAATGTTTTCCCGAAATGCTTTTGTAGGAAACCTGATTGAAGCTTTACAATCAATTCGTGAAACTGAGGTGGACTCCAATCCGATAAAATACCCAGGTCACTCGCCAAGTGAAGATCGGATAGGCGTTCGACAGCTTCTGTTGATGATAGCAGTTTTGCATAACGTAAAATCCCATACGAGCGATAAAACTGATCTTCTAACTCGTCCTGGTTGCGAGCCAATAACTCTTCGCGGGCTTGTCGCTCTGCCTGAATGACTTGTTCCGTAATCTCCATGAAGTCGGTTAACAGTTGGGTTTCATGGCTCCCTAACGTGCGTTGGTTCGATAATTGGAACAGTCGCCCCGCCGCATCACTGCCTTCCCCGTAACGTCCCCGAATCGTATATCCGAGCTTCCGAAGTTCTTTTAGAATAGGAGTTATCCGTCCGGTCAACGTCAATCCTGGCAGATGAAGCATCACCGAGGCTCGTAAACCCGTCCCGATATTACTCGGACATGTTGTCAAATAACCTAGCTGTTCATCAAATGCGTAAGGAAGGGATTCCCCACAGAGAGCATCGACACGTCTTGCCAGTTCGAAAGCCTCTTCTACTTGATAACCTGGGAGTAGCGTTTGAATTCGTAAATGGTCTTCTTCATTGATGAGTACGCTGATCGTCTCATCATCACTTAAAAAGACGGCACTTTGTTCTTTCGCGGCAATCGTAGGACTAATCAAATGCTTTTCAACGAGCGCTTGTCGGGTCACCTGATCATAAGCACCCATATGCAAATACTCAAAACCTTGCAATCCTCCAAGTGACGCTTCAATCCGTTCACAAAGTTGTTGCTGTCCTTCCTCCGATAATACAGGAGAAAAGACGGTGTCTTTTAAATTGCGCGCTAGACGAATGCGAGTCGAGATGACCAAATCATCCAACTTGGCTCGCTCTCTCATTTTAGGACCAAGTGGATGTTTAAGATAAGACTCCATCACGCCTCACCTCGCCCTTTCAATTGATTGATCTCTTTTTTCAGCCTGGCTGCGCGTTCATAATCTTCTTGTTCGACGGCTCGTTCCAACTCCCCTGCTAACTTTGCAAGTCGCTCTTCAATTCGCTCGTCGGGAGTCCGTAACGCATCTGGCATCGAACCTACATGTTCATCATGGCCCTGTTGATACTGACGTGTGATTTTAATCAATTCTTCACGAAAGACGGTATAACAAGTGGTACAGCCCGCTTTTCGAAGATGAGCTAATTCAGTTTGTGTCAATTGACAGCCCGGGCACCGTTTCACGGCTGGCACGTAACCTGCCATCAGTTCGACTGTACATTGGCGACATAGTCGTCTCGTCACCGGTATCCCGTTCTCGACTACTTGGATCTCATTGATGGCAGGTCGCCGTTTGCATCGTTCGCATAACATCTCTTTATGCCTCCGTCGGTCAATGGTAACTAAGTAACTTCATTAATGCGAGTAACTGTTGTCTTCGAATCAAGTGACGATCGTCAGCGTGTAACCCAAGCGCTTCATCAGACAATAAATGGTACAACAAGCGCACTTCCCGCTCACTCAACATCCCTTCTTCAAATAAGCGAATCAAGATGTTCTCGACAAGCTGTTCGGAAAGACGAGGATGGTCTTGTAAAATATCCATCAAGCTGACCAACACGTCTTGCTTTTCATGTAAAATCACGCGGCGAATGCGAATATATCCCCCGCCTCCACGCTTACTTTCGACAAGATAGCCCTTCTCGACCGTAAAGCGAGTATTAATGACGTAGTTGATTTGAGACGGAACACATTCGAAACGCTTGGCAATATCTTGCCGTTTAATCTCGATTGCTTCGGCCTGGCTCTCCTTCAGCACTTGTTTTAAATACTGTTCGATTACATCCGATATGTTTCTCATCTCCACCACCCTCTGACCATCTTTGACTTTTGACTATATTCTATCATTGATTCAAAAAAAGGCAAACGAAAAGCGATGTCGCAACTGCGACACCGCTTTAAACAGAAAAAAGACGATCAAGCGGATGCTTGATCGTCTTTCGCGTTGGCCTGGCAACGTCCTATCCTCACAGGGGGAGACCCCCAACTACTTTCGGCGCTGAAGCGCTTAACTTCCGTGTTCGGCATGGGAACGGGTGTGGCCGCTTCGCCATCGCCACCAGACATAGAGAGATCGTTCTCTCAAAACTGAAGACTCATCAATTCACACAAACCTTAGACTAGATCAAAGCCT
>NZ_JACSLX010000009.1:0-75769 GCF_018618335.1 Exiguobacterium sp. s152 | reverse complement strand
GTCTCCGAGAGGAACGGCACGTCGAGTGTCGCCTTGATCTGTTCGTCGTTCTCGATGACACCGTTGTGGACGAGCGTGAAGCGGCCCGTTGTGCTCTGGTGCGGGTGGGCGTTCGGGACGCTCGGCACGCCGTGTGTTGCCCATCGTGTGTGACCGATGCCGATGGCGCCTTCCGCTTCGACCGGTACGATGTCACGAAGTGCGGCGATGCGACCGACTTCTTTGAACACATGGACATCATCACCGACGAGCGCGATTCCAGCTGAGTCATAGCCTCGATACTCGAGCTTCTCCAACCCTTTCAATAAAATCTCTTTCGTTCCGACTTGACCAATCATCCCTACAATTCCACACATACAAAAATCTCCCTTTATCTTCGATTTCTCGAAAAAGGAAACGGACTTTTTAGAGTGCTGTCAACGTGTTCATCGTTGTCCGTCCGGTCACCCGAACGTTTTAAAAGAACACTTGTAGTCGTGACAGGCGACTAGGAGGCATCCGCCGAAACATCGATTACCCCCACCTCGTCAACTCCGCAGAGTTCTGGCGCTTTTCCTTCATAGCTGGCCGTTTCTCCAGATACCCTTTCATGCTAGCGGTTCTAGATGTAAACGAATAGCGATTTTGTCACAACGCGCTTCAATACTTTTTTACTGTTCATGCAAAAGTCACCACTTTCACTAAAAAGCCACTTCTTTTACAGGCTTGTCCCATCGACCTCGTTCGGGCATGATAAAGGTATCTATTAGATGAAGTGGAGGAATGGCCATGAATATCGTCTTTCTCGTCATCGGCATCATCTTATCAACCGCATCCAAATGGCTGCAAATTGAAGGACAGAGTGAACTTGGCGATTTTCTCGTGTTTCCAGCCGCCTTTTTCTTGGCGCTCGCACTCTTGTTCAGCTTCCCGTTCTTTAAAGAATGGTGGGACGACCCGTCGCTTCGTCCGAAAGCGTATCGCTTTGCCGGACTTGCTGCCGGCGGTGTCTTATCGTTTCAGCTCTTCGCTTGGCTTCTATTCGGACAAGGCGAGTGGATTGGGAGTTTCTTCTTGATTCCGTTCCTCATCTGCCTCTACTTCATCATCCGAACGTTCAAATGAAAACGGGGCAGCGCTCAAGCGCTCCCCCGTTTTTAAATTGTGTCGAGGTCGAGTAGGACCCCATAATGATCACTCGGCAACACTCCAGCATTCGTGACAGGAGTCTTCCCAAACACGTCCACGCTCGAGATGAGCGGGACGTTCCCTTCGTCGTGACGCAATAACATCCAATCGTAGCGTGTTGGTTGTTTCTGCAAAGAATCCTGCTTCAAATACGGGTTGTGTACATAATCCAGCGTCGGCTCATCCCCACCACGATGACATGTGGCGACATCGATCCAACGATTTGCGGTCAAATCACGATAAATCTCCGACTGTGGATTGTCATTGAAGTCACCACATAATAGCTCGTAACGTTCTCCCTCACCGATCCACTCGCGGACAGCCTGCACTTGTGCTTCCCGAATGACCGGCGACCTCCAATTCAAATGGACGTTCGTCAATCCGAACGCGTGACCTCCTGCTTGAAACGTCACCCGCATCGCACAGTAGTTCGCTTCTTCTACCTCGTGGTGCCAAATCGCATCATTCGTATCGAGCGGAATATTACTTAAGATAGCGAGCCCTTCATCGGGTGAGTCCGGATAGGCGAGAAATACGCAAAACGGATAGCCCGTTTCGTTGGCGATCTGCTCGGCCACACTGATGCCTTGCTCCCCTTCCACATACGTTTTGACTTCTTGAAACGCCAGCACATCGGCGTCAATCATCTTCACTGTGGCACAGATGGACTCGATCCGTTCGGACCATAATGTCGGATTGTTCCAGAGGTTGAACGTCGCAATCCTCATGTACTGGCTCCACTTTGTTGCAAATCTGTCAGCACGAATTGTTCGCTTTCTTGAAGCTGTTGAATCGTTTCGCTCAACTCACCGACCGTGTTGTCTAAATAGTAACGGTCCGGTGCACCCGAGCTTAGAAACTCGTTCCGCAATAGGATGACCCGCTCCCCCATCTGCGCATCGCTCGGCCGGTGTTGATCACGTTGGACGTGAACGTCTTGCTCCGCCCATAAGATGACGTAGCGCACTTCGACACCTTGTTCAATCCAGTGCGCCGTGTAGCGCTTCACGTCTTGCCAAAAGGCGACCCAGTCCACGACGACATCATATCCCGCTTCAAGAAAATTATCGGTTAAAGATACGATGTTCTTCCATACCAGGTCGTTCGCCCGCTCCGATTCCCATGGCCTTTCACGACCGGACACCGTCATATGACTGATGTCGTCACCAGACACATATGCACTCTTCTCCATGTCTTGAGCGAACCGTCTCGCCGTCGTCGACTTCCCGACACCAGCCGGGCCCGAGATAATCCATACCTTCTGCTTCATCAATTGTTCCCCCTTCAACATGTAAAAGGAAGCGCCTAAGCGCTCCCCCACTTTTGCTCTTCTCTCAATTCGGCTTCCGTGACGTAGTGTTCGTCGAGCTGAGCCATGTGACGCTCATACAGACGATGCTCAAGAATAGCGAGCGCGTATGCTCCTAGCCCAAGCAAAGCGAACGATTGGAGTGTAATCAAATCCGTGAGCAATGCGTAAACCCACACTAGGAATAATGGTAGCGTCACGAGCCCAAAGATGGAGTTGAGATGGATGAGCCGCTTTGCTGCATCCGACTTCAAAAACTGCTTTTTGATGTTCTCGCGTTGCCACATCTTACGAAAATCAGGAAGACCCGCTGCGACACTGAGAAATATGACTGTCATTGGTGAGAGCCAATTATACTCTAATGAGAAAAATAGAAGTGCGGCCAACACCGCTGACAAGAACACTTGTGTGGAATGCTTTCTCTGATCGAACGCCGTCAATTCTCGCATTTGGCTGCGCTTATCCATGCTTTCGTTCCTTCTCGATCTCACGGGCTTCCCGAATCAGTTTCAAATCCTCTCCCGTCAAATAATGACCGTCATGCTTTTGGATGATGCGGTCGAGCCATCTCCCGAAAAAGGCTGCTCCCCAGAAAAAGGCTTGTGACAACAAAAATGCCTGGAACGTTTGTGGTTGTGTCGTCTCATAAAATACGACGACCCCGTAGTATCCGATCGCGCTAAACCCAATCAAATAAACCGTGTACCGCAGCGTGAGCAGCTTTCGTGCTTTTTCGTTTTTCACGAACCGGAGCCACATGAGGAATCGAGTCGTTTCAATGCTAATCAACATAGCGAAAATCGCTACTAAGAACAATAGAAAGAACGAATCGGGCATCTCCCAGTACGATGCGTAAACGAGCATCCCAATGATTGCAGAAACAGCCAGGATGCCAAAACCCCAACCGGTCCACTTTTCAAATCGAAGAATCGTATCAATTTGTTGTTTTGATTGTGGTGATAGTTCCATTCAACTCATCCTTTCGAGTATTTCATCATATGCCGGCATTATCGAATCACACGCCGTGTTTTTTGCTAAATGACAAATTCGAACCGTTTTACCAACTTCTACTTTTTTAAAATCGTATTGATTTGTAATTTTATTTTTGGCGATAATTCCATGAGTCTTTCTCTTTTTCCAATATATCTGAATAGGTTAGCAACTGCGGTTGATGCAGCTCGATTCGTTGTTTCCATTTTTTCTCCCGATAAGATCCTGTTAAATTCCAAAGGGCGACTACGCCGCCAGTTAAAATAAAGGCACCCTCGTTTACGTACAGCGGAATGAACAGCGCAAATAATGAAGCGGCTCTAATCCAGCAGTCAATGAGTCGGTAACGTAACACCTGCACGACAGCTTGATGTTCGGCAAAATGACGTACGACTCGATATTCCATGTATCCTTTATAGGCCATTCCCATAGATACGACTAACATGACTGGGATGACCCACGTCGCCTGTGTCCATAACATAACGACTAACGAGATCAGGAAAATGAATAGGATCGGCCAGCCAAAGAGCCGTTCGAATTGTTTGGCACGTTCTAACGAGATATCAAATTGACGATCCATTTGGGACCTTCCCTTCAATCACTTCCTCATACGTCGGCATTTCTGGTTCGACCTGTTTGAGTTTTTTGACAAACCACTTCTGCCGAATCGGACTCAAGGCTCCCCATATCCCAAAAAAGAGACCGATCAAGAGACCGAGATCTTCCGCTGTCAGCAGCGTCACCATGAGTGTCGTCAACAAAAACGCGTCCATCAGTTCAAACACGTATTGGAGAATAAGGATTCGATGAGCCTTAGGATGCTCCGTCATCCTCCACATGATGCGCATTTCTTTATAGCCTGTCGCGATGATTATGAAAGAGACCGAACCCATGATGGGAATGAGCCACATTTTCTCCAGCAAGAGGGCGACGATGACGGCTGTGACATATAGTATCAACACCGGAACACTATATCGCCGCATCTGTTGAATCCATTTCACATCTCGTTCCATCTTAGATCGCCTCCTTGTCTAAATGTTTATACTCTACATCATGACGTTTCGTTTGCATTTCAACGTTCCACCACGTCCATAGTACGGCCCCTCCGATGAAGGCCGTGACCCACACATAAGTCACGTTTGCCGTGAACAAAAGTTGATGATTTAACGCGAGAAAAAAAGCGACACTGTTCACGCCGTCTCGCGCAAGTTGGCGTCTATACAATCCCTTCAATTCTGGGTGGAATGTTAGGCGCATACGATAACGTTTCATATATAAAATATTGAGTGGAATGAGTGTAAACGCGATGTACAGGGCGCCCCACTTGAGGTCATCCATCCACAAATCAATCGGTAGCATCAGGACGAAAAATGTTCCAAAAAGACCAAAAATCCATTGATCAAAAAGTCGGTTCCATGCCCTCTCTTGTGTCATCCGCTCATTCATCGCTTGTGTCGTTCCTTCTCTGATTGCTCTAACAATGGGAGACGTTCACTTAACTGCTTCTGGAATGATCGACCGAACACTACCCATAGGAGCAGTACAATGAATATCGTCAAACTGTCATATTGCAAGAAGAGGAGCGCTACGGTTATTGAAATGAGAATCGTCGAGTTCACCAAATCATATACGAAATCCCACTTAAGTAAGCGCACTAAATCTTGTTCGCTTATATGCGCACGCCGCATTCGATACGTTTTCACACCCAACACAATCATGGCGATCCCAATCACGACAAGCGGAATGGTCAACCATAAATAACTTCCGAAGAAGGATATAGCGAGCGCCATAAATGCGAACGCAAGGGAAGCATAGCTTATGCGAAGAGGTGACTTCCCCCATGTGTCCTCCTCCATATACCAACGTGTCTCTTTCACTTAAGGCACACCCTTTCATTACAATCCTTATCTTACTGATACGTGCCCTATCCTCTAATTGTTTCATATTTTCCAAATATTCTCGCAATGAATCGTTCGACTTTTTTCAACAATTGCTAAAGGATTGTCCGCCACCCTGATTCAATTTCTGATATACTGATAGCGTATTCATACCTACAAATTTTCATGTGAAAGGTGCAGACCCTGATGTCCCCAAAGTATAAACAAGTCGCCGAACAGATTGAGACGGATATTATGAATCACGTCTATCAACATACGAACAAGCTCCTCACCGAGGACGAATACGCCACCAAGTACGGCGTCAGCCGCAACACGGTCCGAAAAGCAATCGAGATTCTCGTCAACAAAGGCTACGTCTATCAAGTGCAAGGGAGCGGCGTCTTCGTCCGTGACCATTATATGAGCGATTACGTGAACCTCGAGAAGTTGCAAGGTCTTACGAGCGACTTCAGTGGACGGAAAGTCGAAACGCAAGTCCTTGATTTCGAATTGACGACAGCGAACGACGAAGTCGCCGAACGGATGAAGTGCAACGTCGGGACACCCGTCTACTACGTCAAACGTCTCCGGCTCGTCGATGACCATCCGTTCTCGGTCGAGGATTCGTATTTCCGGAAAGATCTCGTCGTCTATCTCGACCGGAACATCACCGAGAAGTCGATCTACAACTACTTCCGCAACGACCAAAAACTCGCCATCGGTTTTGCCGACCGTGTCATTTACGCCGATTTTTTGAACGCAGAAGACGCGACACTGCTCGGACTGAAAGAGAACGACCCGGCCCTCCTCGTCGACAACACCGTCTATTTGACGAACGGTCAAATCTTCGACGTATCGCGCTCGACACATCATTTCCGCCATGTGAAGATGCTCAAAGTCTCTAACATCAAGTCCTAAACGCATTCGAGAGATTGTTCTCGTGTGCGTTTTTTTATGTTCACATTCCGGACGAAAAGAAAGGGTTTACATGTAAGCGGTCTCGTGCTACTATCAATTTGTATAATTTGTACCTATGAATTTTGGTTATCCATACAAAAAGGAGAGATACTATGGTTTCTGAAACAATCGAAATTACACCCGAAGATATTTTCGGTTTAATCGCTCTTTCAGGCGACGCCAAAGCGAGCTACCATCACGCGATGCTCTTGATGCAAGAAGGCAAAGCAGAGGAAGCGGCTGAAGCGGTCAAAGCTGGTGACGCGACATTGAAAGAAGCACACGCCATCCAGACGAAATTCGTCACACTCGAAGCACAAGGGAAAACGGCTACAGTCGGCGTCCTCATGGTGCACGCGCAAGACCACTTAATGAACACAATCCTCGTCAAAGAGATGCTCGGCTATATGATGAACATGCAAAACGAAATCAACCAATTGAAAGGAATGGATCAAAAATGATGAAAATCGGACTTTTCTGTGCAGCAGGTATGTCAACAAGTATGTTAGTAGAAAAAATGAAAGCGGTTGCCGCTGAGCGAGGAATCGATGCTGAAATCGCAGCTTACCCAGAGTCAGAAATGGAAACGTACGTGGACAACCTCGACGTCGCGCTTCTCGGACCACAAGTAAAATACTTGCTCTCGAAAGGTAAACAAATCTGTGAGCCGAAGGGCGTTCCAATCGACGTCATCAACACAGTCGACTACGGCATGATGAACGGAACGAAAGTATTAGACCACGCGTTAAAACTCGCGAATAAATAAACTGAGGTGACCACTTTGAAAATGCCAAACAATTTCTTGTTCGGCGCCGCATCGGCTTCTTACCAAGTCGAAGGTGCATGGAACGAGGACGGGAAAGGACTCTCAAACTGGGACGTCTTCTCGAAAATTCCTGGAAAAACATTTAAAGATACGAACGGCGACGTCGCAGTCGACCATTACCACCGTTATAAAGAAGACATCGCACTCATGGCGGAGATGGGACTCGAATCATACCGTTTCTCGATCTCATGGCCGCGCGTCTTCCCGAACGGCACAGGTGAGGTGAACGAAAAAGGACTCGAGTTTTACAACAACTTGATTGACGAGTGCTTGAAGCACAACATCGTCCCATTCGTGACACTCTACCACTGGGACCTCCCGCAAGCGCTTGAAGAAAAAGGCGGCTGGAAAAATCCAGAGACGGTTGACGCATTCGTCCGTTTCGCCGATACTTGCTTCCAATCGTTCGGCGACCGTGTCCGTCACTGGATCACGTTCAACGAAGCGGTCATCTTCTGCTCGCTCGGCTACTTGACTGGGGCACACCCGCCCGGCATCGAAGGCGACGTCAAAGGTTACTTCCAAACGACACACCACGTCTTCGTCGCTCACGCTCGTGCCGTCGAGTTGTTCAAACAAAACGGTTATGAAGGCGAAATCGGAATCACACACGTGTTCAACCCAGCGTTCAGCATCGATGACGCCGAAGAGAACAAGTTCGCCGAAATGCACGCGAACGCTTACTCGACGCATTGGTTCTATGACCCAATCTTGAAAGGTGAATACCCAGCATACGTCGTGAAAGGACTCGAAGAGCAAGGCCTTCTCCCTGAAATGACAGACGAAGAGCTCGACCTCTTGAAGCGCACGGCTTCGATGAACGACTTTATCGGCCTCAACTACTACAGCCCGCAACGCGTTATGAAAAATGACTCGGCGCTCGTCATGGCCGGTGGCCGTGAGAACTCGACAGGCCGCCCGGGTAACCCATCATTCGATGGCGTCTATAAGACGGTCATGATGGATGACAAGGTCTACACGAAATGGGCTTGGGAAATCTCACCGGAAGCGTTCCTTGACGGCATGCACATGCTCAAAGATCGTTACGGCGATGTGAAAATCTACATCACAGAGAACGGTCTCGGTGATGTCGACCCGATCGTGGACGGAGAAATCGTCGACGACGCTCGCATCGAATACATCGAAGGTCATATCCGCGCCGTGAAACACGCTGTCGAACAGGGTGTCAACGTCGCAGGTTACTACGCTTGGTCGGCCATCGATCTTCTCAGCTGGCTCAACGGATATAAGAAGCAATATGGCTTCATCTATGTTGACCACGCCAACGGGCTTGCTCGTAAGAAGAAAAAATCGTTCTACTGGTACAAAGACATTATCGTTACTCGCGCTGAAAACCTATAAGGAGGTTCCCCATGAGCCGCTTAGAAACCGTATTTGAAAAATTCACGCCAGGGTTCGTTCGTTTCGCGAACGCCAAGCCCGTCCTTGCTATTAAGGACGGGTTCATCCTGACGATGCCGATGACGATCATCGGATCATTGTTCTTGCTCATCCTTGCGCTCCCAATTCCAGGTTGGGCTGACTTCATGTCAGGATTGTTCGGAACCGATTGGACGCTCCCACTCACGCAAGTCGTCGGTGCGACGTTCGACATTCTCGCTTTAATCGGTGTATTCGGAATCGCTTACTCGTATGTTAAAAACGAAAAAATCGAAGGTGTACCAGCTGGTATCCTCGGAATCATCTCGTTCTTGATCATCACGCAAGCGTCTGTCCTCTCTGAAGGTGGAGAAACAGTCGGCGGAGTCATCCCGAAAGTATGGACAGGCGGACAAGGTGTCCTCGCTGCCATCGTCGTCGGATTGGTCGTTGGATTCATTTATTCGCAGTTCATCAAACGCGGCATCAGCATCAAAATGCCTGACGGTGTTCCACCAGGCGTATCGAACTCATTCTCAGCACTCGTTCCTGGTCTTGCGATTATCACACTTGCGGTCGCGACATTTGCGATTTTTCAAGCGGTTGCTGATCGTACGTTCACAGAAGTCGTCTATGACGTGCTTCAAGCACCACTTCAAAACTTGACAGACACACTTGCCGGAGCCGTTATCATCATGGTGCTCATGTCAGTCATGTGGTGGTGTGGAATTCACGGTGCTGCCATCCTCATGGGGATTATGGGACCACTTCTTACAGCAAACGCGCTTCAAAACCAAGCACTTCTCGATGCGGGTGAAACACTCGTTGCCGGTGAGAACGCGAAAATCGTTACCATCCAGTTCCTCGACGTCTTCACGAAGCTCGGTGGATCAGGAATCACAATCGGGTTCATTATCGCAACACTCATCGTCGCCCGCTCGGCTCACTTGAAGCAACTCGGCAAGCTCTCGCTTGCACCAAGTCTCTTCAACATCAACGAGCCGGTCATCTTCGGGATGCCGATCGTGTTCAACCCGATCATGTTCGTACCGTTCGTCATCGTACCTGCGATCGCATCGTTCATGGTGTACTTCTCAATCCTTTGGGGCTGGGTCGATCCGTTCAACGCACTTCAAGTGCCATGGACAACACCACCGATCATCTCTGGTTTCTTGATCGGCGGATGGCGTGCAGCGCTCTTGCAGATTGCAACGATTGCTATGGCCGTAGCCGTCTACCTCCCGTTCGTCCGCATGCAAGACCGCGTCTCGTACGGTGAAGAGTTGAAAGCACAAGAAGACGCAGACAAAGCGTCAGCCTAAGCCCAAGACAGCCCTTCTCAGCGATGAGAAGGGCTGTTATATTTAGGAAAATGAGTATGAGAGTTGGTATATAGATGAAACGAAATTATACGGTCGCGTTCTGCTTATTAATGAGCGCCTCGTTCCTTGCCGGCATCGCCCTAGAGTCTGTCATCCCGTTCGTTCTTGGAGTCATCTTTCTGTTCGCAGCTGGCTTTCAAGCTAGAAAAGAAATCATTCATTAACAAGCAGCCAGCCTATTCGTAGTGCTGGCTGCTTTCGATTACAGATCTCGAATCGGATATGCGTCGGCGATTGCCTGTAACCCTTCCAAAAAACGCGTCACATTGCTCACAGACGTCTCAAACGTGAACGCAAGCTCCTCAGACTCACCTTCAAGCGGATGCTCGAGATACCCCTTTACCGTGACCTCATCCCCATCTCCGTCTCTTCTCGTCACCGTCAAGCTGACGAATGGTTCGGTCGGCTCAAAATCGACTTCGGATACGTCGCCCGCTACGAATGACTCGAACATTGGTATGTAGTGAGCCACGAGCAGACTGTCGAGCATGACGTCATCGAACGTAATGCGATGGTCCGGCGTATGGAGCCCGACCCAATTACGATGCCAGGCCGCATCATGGATGTTGTCGGCGTCCGGATAGGCATACGCATAACTCTCGATTGTCACATCACACGACTCGTCTCGTGACATCAATTTAGCAATGGGCATCGTTATCCGTCCTTCCTAAGTGAATAACCGTCAATCTCCTGCAGACGCATCCGTTTCTGATCGACGGACGCATGGACGATGACCGTCACCCCAGGGTTGAGCTCCATCATCTTCTTGATTTTCGTCAAGTCACTTCCTCGAATTTCGACTGGCAGGATGAACTCGCCTTCTTTCAAATGTATGAACTTGATCTTTCCTTTGTCGTCATACCCTGTCACTTCGTACGTCGCATACTCGCGTTTCATTTGAACGGCCCCTTTCATTTGTTGCCCTCTTCTATACGTTCCCTGACCGAATACGTTCCACACAAAAAATCCATCCCTGTAGCGGCAGGGATGGATTCGTCTTACGCCTCGACGCTATCCGCGTGTTTGGCTTTATGGTCCGCGATGACACCGGCGTACCATTTTGCGCTGTCTTTCCAGACGCGCTCTTGCGTGTCGAAGTCGATGTAGAGAATGCCGAAACGCTTCTCATAACCGAAGCTCCATTCGAAGTTGTCCATCAAGGACCAAAGATAGTAGCCAGCGATGTTCATGCCTTCATCGTTCAAGTCAGATACGGCTGTGAGGTGCTTTTGGACGTAGTCGATCCGTTTATCGTCATGGACTTCGCCGTTCTCAAGCACGTCGTCGTAGGCGGCGCCGTTCTCGGTGATGATGATTGGAAGGTCAGTGTACTCGTTACGTAAGCGACGGATCAGGTCTTTGAATTCGTTCGGGGCGATATCCCAGCCCATGCCCGTCTTGTCGTAATCGGAGTACGCAGCCACCGTCATGAAGTCGTTCGCAGCGCTGAACTCAACGAGTCCGCGGCTGTAGAAGTTGATACCGAAGAAGTCGCACTCTGTCGAGATCGTCTCCATGTCACCTGGTTTGATGAAATCGTACGTGTGAACGTATTTCGCAAACAAGTTCATCATGTCTACCGGATATTGACCTTTGAATACTGGATCGAGGAACCAGCGATTCGAGTAACCGTCTGAGTTGTTTTGGGCGAGACGGTCGTTGACCGAGTCCGTCTTCGCATAGACCGGTGACAAGTTGAGCGTGATGCCGATTGGCGTCGTCGACTTCAACTCGTTCTTCAACAGTTCGACCGCTTTTCCGTGCGAGAGCAGCATATGGTGCACAGCGCGGACCGCTTCGTTCATGTCGTGATGTCCCGGTGCGTGGACACCGACGTGATAGCCGAGGAATCCGGCACACCATGGCTCATTGTGCGTGATCCACGAGTCGACGATGCCGTCGAGTTCATCGAAACACACTTTGGCGTAGTCAAGGAACCAGTCGACCGAGTCGCGGTTCACCCAGCCACCTTCATTGTGGGCCCACATCGGGAGATCCCAGTGGTAGAGCGTGACGGTCGGCTTGATGCCTTCCTCACGGAGGCGTGTCGCAAGCGTCTTGTAGAACGCCATCCCAGCCGGGTTGAACTCACCCTTCGCCGGGAAGATGCGTGGCCATGCGATCGAGAAGCGATACGTGTCGACACCGAGCTGTTTGATATGCTGGATGTCTTCTTCGAAGCGGTGGTAGTGGTCGCAGGCGACGTCACCGTTATGCTTCTCGAACACACGTCCGTCGATGTCGCAGAACATGTCCCAAATCGACGGAGTGCGCCCGTCCTCGTTATGCGCGCCTTCAATCTGATACGACGAAGTCGCGGTCCCGAAGACGAAGTCTTTGTTAAACTGCATAGTCAATTCCTCTTTTCTCTCTAGTTATTCTTTGACCGCACCAGCCGAGATACTGCTGACGATGTATTTCGACAAGAACAAGAAGGCGATCATGATCGGCACGACCGAAATGGCGATACCGAGGTAAAGGGCACCGAGGTTCTCGGCGACTTGCGAACCTTTCAAGAAGCCCATGAGGACCGGCAACGTGTACTTCTCAGGTGAGAACAAGAGCACGAGCGGCATCAAGTAGTTGTTCCATGAGCCGATGAACGTAAAGATTGACATCGTCGCGACGGCCGGCATCATCATCGGGAGCGCAATCGTATGGAAGATGCGCAGTTCGCTCGCTCCATCGATGCGCGCCGCTTCAATCATACTGACGTGCAGCGTCGCTTGTGTGTACTGGCGGATGAAGAAGACGACGAACGGACTGGCGATTGACGGGATGATGAGCGGGATGAACGAATCGAGAATCCCGAGCGTCTTCGAAATCTCGTAGAACCCGATGAGTCCAAGTTGCCCTGGGACCATCATCATGACGAGCATGAAGATGAACATCACGTTTTTTCCTTTGAAGTTATAGAAGGCGAATCCGAACGCTGTCATGGCTGAGAAGTAACCAGAGAGCAACGTCACGAGCACCGCGACGATCAAACTGTTTTTAAAGCCGGTCCAGATGTTGATATAGTCGCTCAAAATCGCATAGTTTTCGACGAGCGCCGATCCAGGGATGAGCGAGAAACCAGACATGATTTCACCGTTCGTCCGTGTGGCGTTGATGAGCATCATCAAGAACGGGATAAAACAGACAATCGTCAAGACAATCAAGCCCGTGTAAATCAAGCCACGGCTAAACCATTTCTTTTTCTGCTTCTTTACTGGCGGTTCCACGCGAAGCGATTTCTCCTCGCGCGGCGGCTGAACTTCGCTGTCGGCGAGCATACGCCGTGATTCTGCATTTTGTTCCATTGCTTATGCTCCCTTCTGCGCAGCGCGTTCTTTACGGAACATACCTTTGAAGACGATCGCCGAGAAGACGAGTGTGATCAAGAACAAGCCGTAAGCGACCGCTGCCGCATAGCCATAGTTGTTATACTTGAATGCTTGGTTGTACAAGTAGAGAACCATCGTGTTCAGTGAGCCATCTGGTGCGCCGATTCCATCCGTCAATAAGAGCGGAAGATCGAACAGTTGAAGACCACCGATGAGCGACGTGATCATGATGTACAAAAGAATCGGTTTGAGTAATGGGACCGTGACGTTCGTGAACATCTGCCAACGGTTCGCGCCATCGATATGGGCGGCTTCGAAGAAGTCTTGTGAAATCCCCGATACACCGGCCATGACGATGATGAACGAGTGACCGAACCACATCCATGTCAAAATGAGCGAGACGGACAGTTGTGCCGTCACCGGTTGCGATAACCAATTGATCGGGTCAGAGATGATACCAAGTTTTAAGAGCATCATGTTGAGTGATCCATGCTGCCAGTCGAGCAAGATTCCGAACAAGAGCGCGACCGAACTGATTGTGATCAAGTTAGGAAGATAGAAGAATGAACGGAAGAACGCGAGGCCCTTCAACTTCAAACGTAAATCTGAGAACAAGAGCGCGAGTGCCAGTGCGAGACCGATTTGCAAGACAAAGTTTATTCCCCAAATCTTGATCGTATTGACGAACGCCTCGATGAAGTATGTGTCTGTCAACAGGCGCGCGTAGTTCGCAAAGCCGACGACCTCTTCTCCTTGGCTGCCGGTATAGTTAGTGAAACTGTAGTACAGGGTCAAGAAGACCGGGTAGATACTGAATGTCAAAAAGACGACCCAAAATGGGGCAATAAACGCATAGCCGTAACGGTCTAGTTTTTTCACGTCGTGTTACTCCTTCCATAGCAACCCTTCAGGGGGGAAATCCCCCCATGGGTTAGCTTGCTTCAGTCAACTGTAATGTCTGGGTAAGCGTTCTTCGCTTGTTTTTTAAACTCTTCGATTGCTTCTTCCTTCGACTTCTTACCTTCTACGTACTGAAGGACTGAAGCGCCGTAGAGCGTGTCGAGCTGTTGGTCGTATTTCGTGACGATTCCTGGTGTGATTTCATCCGCTTGCTCGAGGAAGAAGTCATAGTTGTTCTGTCCGCCGAGGAACTCATCGCTGAAGTCGTCTTTGATTTTGTCGGTAACTGGCTTGTAAGCGAGGACGTCGCCTGTCTCTTCAGCCCAGCCAGTCAAGAACTCTTCGTCTTGTGTCATGAGCTTAACGAAATCGTAAGCAGCTTCTTTGTTTTTCGATCCTTCATATACGCCGAGCCATGTGCCGCCCCAGAAGTACGGGCTTGGGCCATTTGTGACTGCCCAGTCACCGGCTGTGTCTTTCGCGCTGTCTTTCAAGACGCTGTGAAGACCCCATGTTGGGAGGACGTAAGAGAAGACTTGTGTCTCTGTCTCTTTGCCACCTTCTTTAACTTTGATTGGCTTCGACATACCTTCGAACCAAGATGGTGACCATTCTGGAGCAAGTGCCGTGTATTGTTTCTCACGAAGTTCTTTCGCGTAGTCCATGTAGTTGATCTTGTCTTCTGTCAACACGAGTTCGTTGTTGTCGTTTACCCATGCTTCTGGGTTCGCGCCTTGTGAGAACCAACGGATCGCGCCTTCGTCTGGGAACATTTTGTAGCCTTTTTGCTTCATCTTCTCAGCAACTTCGAAGACGCCGTCCATCGAACTCATCATGTTGCCGATTTCAGTCGGGTCATCCGTACCGAGCACTTCTTTTGCTAAGCTACGTTTGTAGTAGACGCCACCTGGTGTCGTTTGCCACGAAAGCGCGCGCACGTTGCCGTCTTTATCTTTCCCAAGGTCGAAGACGTAAGGGATGTAGTCGTCTGAGATTTCATTGACGTTGTAGGGCTCGTCTGAAAGGTTTTCCCAATAGCCTGCGTCAACCCATTGCTTAAGGAACGCGATTTCTCCTGTGAAGACGTCCGGTGCCCCAACGCCGCTTTCAAGTGCCGGCTTTAGTTTCGTCGGATAGTCCGCGATTGGAACGATTGTCAATTCAACCTTAACGCCGTTCTTCTCTTCGTATGTTTTGATTGGCTCTTTAAGCTCGTCCGTGAACGACCAAACTTTAAGTACGTCGTCTTTGCCGCCTGTCGCTTCTGAAGATCCTTCGTCGTTTGAGCACGCGCCTAAGACGCCGACTGATAGTGCTCCGATAGAGAGTAAGCTAACTAATTTTTTACGCATGAGTGAACCATCCTTTATAAGTAGTTTTTAGAAAGCGTTTTCAAGGAGAAGTAATAATTCATCGAAAGCGCTTTCGAAAATAACTAAATAAAATATCGAAAGCGGTTTCGATTCGAGGTAAATGATTTTCGAAATCGCTCTCTTCTCTCCAATCCGCTGAAGCGAACAGAGCGACTTCGAAACATCATCGTGACTTGTTTACTTTTTAATCGGTGCGCATGACGCCCGTTCAATCAAGCGGACTGGGATGACGCGTCGTTCCGTGCGTCGTTCTTTGGCCGTCATCTGTTCAATCAACAGCTCGGCCGCCGCCTCTCCGATTTCGTCCGTATCTTGACGAATCGTTGTCAGCTTCGGAGTGATGTACTTGATCATCTCGATATCATCGTAACCGATGATAGAGATGTCTTCTGGGACCCGGAGACCGTGTTCATGAACGGCTTCGATCGCGCCGATGGCCATTTGGTCACCTGCGACGAAGACGGCAGTCGGCGGTGACGCCAATTGTAACAACTTCTCCATCGCCTGCTTGCCTTCTTCGACCGAGAAGAACCCGGCGTTCACCAAGTATCCTGGTTGAATCGGCAAGTCGAGCGTTTGCATGGCGAGCTCGTACCCTTTCACCCGGGCCGCTCCAGCGTCAATCGACGAATCTCCGGCGATATGTGCGATGGCGCGATGGCCTAACTCATACAAGTAGTTCACAGCCATGCGGGCCCCTTCCGCGTTGTCCGAATAGACGACGCTACAGTTGGCGCTGTCCATATCGACCACGACAATCGGGATGTCGCTTTGCATGAGTTCTTGTACTTGTTCATCCATCCGGTCCGAGCAAATGACGACAATGCCGTCGACCGCTCGGTGTTTGAAGTGCTCGAGGTAACTCATGTCGCGGTTGCGGAGGTTACGCGAGGCGAAGATTAAATCATATCCGTGTTCCTCGGTGGCGTGACGGAAACTTTCAATGATGCCATTGAAGAACGGATGCTTCATTCCGACTTCGTTCGCTTCTGAGAACATGACCCCGATCGCCCACGACTTTTTCGTCGATAACGACTGCGCGTGCGCGTTCGGCAGATAGTCCATCTCAGCCGCGGCTTTTAATATTTTGGCTCTCGTCTTTTCGCTGACGTCTTTATAGTTATTCAACGCTTTAGAGACGGTCGTAATCGAAAAGCCCGTTTTTTTTGCTAAATCATAAATCGTACCCATGTCAGTCTCCTCTTCCCGAAAGCGCTTTCGGTAATTTGATTGTAGCGCAAGAATTTGTAGGAATCAATTCTTTTTCGTGGAATATTTTGAGATTTATTTTCGTACCGTGTTTCTTCTATACTACTGCATCGACCTACTTTTTGTCGTCAGTGTGTTCGTGTATACAACCAAACGAGATTCGTAAATTTCTGCACTTCCGTCTCCCCGGTCACGCCTTTAAACAGACGTTGGAACGGTTTGAGCAATTGCTCGATGACGATTTTCCGGAGCCGGTCTTGGTGCAACTCATACGTAATCGCCTCAAACAAATCCTCTTGTTCTTCAGTCATCTTGACATGCGCGTGAATTCGTTCCGCCATCTCAATCAATTCGTCTTTCGTGACGAGATTTTTATCGGTCGTCCCACGCATTTGATCAACTGTGACCGGGTTTAGAATGTGCTCCCCTGTCTCGATCATACGGTTTGCCATCAGTTCCACGTAAGCGTATAAGTTTCGCACCAACTTTTGAATCGAGTACGCCGTATTCGTGATGCGGAGCGTGAACATGACATGCTGTAACATCCCATTGAAAAGTACAGTCAATTCGACCGAATACGGACGAATCGGTTCGCCAATAATCTCAGTCAAACACATCGCGAGCCACTCAATCTCATAGACGCGATGTTGCAAGACTAGCTTCTTCAACTCTGGCTCGTTCGCCGACATGATCGACTCGAACAAGGCGTGCAAGTTCCGCTCTTCATTCAATTGAATCAAAATCGAGATCTGTTCAATGAAGACGTCCTTGTCCCGTTTGTCCCGTCCCATCTGCATCTCGATTCGGCGTTGGCCGGCGTCATAGCGCAAGTTTTCGAGAATGTTGGCGACACAGTCCGTCTTCGAGGCGAAATAGTTGTAGAACGTCCCTTTCGAGATATTGGCCCGCTCGATAATTTCTTGAACCGACGTCTGCTGCACCCCGTTCTCGATGAACAGGTTCATGGCGACATCAGCGACTTTTCGTTTCTTATCTTTCATAGAATCATGGCTCCGTTCTGCTTGTTTTGTACCTTAAGTATATCATTTTGAACTGGCAGTACAAAATGGTTGATTTATTTGTACAACGGGTATAAAATCATCACATCGACACTTACTAGTATATAACTATTCAGAACATAAAGGAGCAACTCGTATGAAACCAGAATTCCAAAAGAAACCGCCGTACCTCATGCTCGCGGTTCTCTTTGCAGGGGCGTTCATCGCCTTCCTGAACAACTCATTATTGAACGTCGCGCTCCCATCGATCATGGTCGACTTAGAAATCGCCGACTACTCGACGGTCCAATGGCTCGCGACGGGCTTCATGCTCGTGACGGGTGTCCTCGTCCCAGCGTCAGCTTACTTAATCACTCGGTTCTCAAACCGAAGCCTCTTCATCACGTCGATGGCGATTTTCGCCGTCGGTACAGCCATCGCCGCCTTTTCACCGAATTTCGGTATCTTACTTACCGGTCGGATGATTCAAGCGGTCGGGGCATCCACGATGGGTCCACTTCTTATGAACGTCATGCTCGTCAGCTTCCCACGTGAGAAGCGCGGGACGGCGATGGGAATCTTCGGACTTGTCATGATCTCAGCACCGGCAATCGGCCCGACGCTTTCAGGTTACATCGTCGAATACTACGACTGGCGCGTCTTGTTCGAGATGATTCTCCCGCTCGCCATCATCGGGCTCGGGCTTGCCATTTGGAAAGCCGAGAACGTCATGGTGCAAAATAAAGAGCAATCGCTCGACTATCTATCGCTCGTCCTATCGACGATCGGTTTCGGTGGCGTCTTGTATGGTGTCAGCTCAGCGAGTTCGGATGGTTGGGATAACCCAATCGTCTTGACGACGATGATTGTCGGATTCGTCGCACTGATCGCCTTCGTCATCCGTCAGCTCAACATGGAGAAACCACTGCTCGACCTACGGGCATATAAATATCCAATGTTCGCGCTCGCCTCGATCATCGCGGTCGTCAACGCCGTCGCCATGTTCTCGGGGATGATTTTGACACCGGCTTACGTCCAGAGCGTCCGCGGCATCTCACCGCTCGACTCGGGGCTCATGCTGTTGCCAGGTGCCATCATCATGGGAATCATGTCACCGATCACCGGCAAGCTGTTTGATAAATTCGGACCGAAGTTGCTCTCTATCACGGGTCTCACGATTACGGCCATCTCGACGTATATGCTCGCCCACGTCCAACTCGATTCGACGTACACGTATATCGTCACGACGTACACGCTCCGCATGTTCGGGATGTCGATGGTGATGATGCCGATCATGACCAATGGTCTCAACCAGCTACCGACGAGCCTCAACCCGCACGGAACGGCCATTAACAACACGGCCCAACAAGTATCCGGTGCGATCGGGACGGCAGTCCTCGTCACCATCATGAACTCGGTGACGAAAACAGAAGCCGAGTCACTTATGACCGGCGTCGACCCAGCGACACTCACCGAGAGTGCGATGGGTGCGTTGACGCAGCAAGCGTTACTTTCAGGGATTCAGTATTCGTTCTATGTCGCGCTCGGCATGAACATTTTGGCGCTCGTCCTCGCCTTCTTCGTGAAACGAGTCGATGTTAAAAAACTCAATTTCAAAGAAGACGCAGAAGAACTCAAAAAAGCGAATTAACAAAACAAGCCGTCCTGTTCGATTAGGACGGCTTGTTTTCTGTTTATCTCTTTGTAAAACTCAAGTCATGCCGACTCGGATGTTCCGGGTCGAACTGGCGAATCTTGCGTTCGTAATACATCGTCGTCGCCGCTTGGCCCGCAACCGCCCCGAAGAAAATCATCATCCATAAGAACAGATTTGACTGGAATCCATGTTTAAATAACAGGCAGAACCCGATGGCTCCGAACAGCGAGACAGCGTTGCGCCCAAGATACGTGCGACGAATGAACTTCTGGACGGACGGTTCGGCTGTCAACCGTTGCATGAATCGGCTCTCGCGCCATTCCAGGTAAATCAACACGACGAGCGCCGCTAAGAAGACGATTCCATTACCCGTTTGAAACTCGTTTATAACTAATAACACAAATGACATCCCGACCGCGATGACGACTGATACGTGCAATGGCATCCATCGTTTTTGATACGATTGAATCGAACGCATGCGTGCTTGTTTCTTCATTCCCATCACCTCGTCTTTAGTTACGTGAGCAAACTGGTTTTAGTTTCGTTAAAAGAAATGCTTCATGATTCACCTTCATAAATTTGGATGATTCCTCCCGTTTAATCGAAATGAAATAATTAATAAACCTAATATATGGTATTATTTTCATAGTTTATTCGTTGATTATGGGAGGAACAAGGATGAAGCGTGTAGTCGTTTATTGGGTAGGAGTTACTTTAATACTATTTTCATTGATTAGTTCGACACCGTCCGTTTCAGCTGCGTCAAAAAAAGAAAATCGTGCTATTATGGGAACATCAGCATTAACACCTCAACAGATGGCGGACTTTGTCAAAAAGAAAAATCCAAAAAACGTCCGGCTTCAAGCTGTGACCGTCGAAGAGCTCGCCAAACTGTTCATCGTCATCGGTGCAAAAGAAGGTGTCCGTGGCGATGTCGCGTTCGCGCAAGCATTGAAGGAGACCGGTTACTTCAGTTACAAAGGTGACGTGCTCCCGAGGCAACATAATTATGCGGGCATCGGAACGGTCGGTAACGGGGTAAAAGGCCATACGTTCCGCTCGCCTTTCCAAGGCGTCACGGCCCATATTCAGCACCTGAAAGCATACGCTTCGAAAGACAAACTGAACATGAAGCTCGTGGACCCTCGCTTCCGTTACGTGAAACGAGCATCCGCACCAACATGGCCCGCCCTCCAAGGCAAGTGGGCGATGCAACCGAGAGGCAACTATGGCAACGACGTCCTTGCAATCTACAAAGAGATAGAACGGACAAAACTTCGCGTCGCCAAAAAATGAATGACCTACAATGACTTACAGGGGTGAAAGATAGTGACTTGCAACCAAGTACGATTGTTTAGCGGACTCGCACTTCTCGTGACCGGCGTCGCTTTACTACTCAAACGTTAACAGGCATTCGGGCACCTGCCCGGATGCTTTTTTCATGTAAACTGAAAGAACAAACTTGAGGACGTGTACGCGCTACGCCCGTTAGGGAGGAATAAAGCATGTCGACTTGGGATAAACGGTTCAATACGGATGAGTATGTGTACGGGGAAAACCCGAACGCCTTTGCGAACCAACAGGCACACCTGTTCAAACAGGGGATGCGTGTGCTCGCAATCGCAGAAGGGGAAGGACGAAATGCGGTTTGGCTCGCGGAACAAGGAGTCGCCGTGGACATGTGGGACTACTCGCGAGTCGGTCTTGACAAAGCAAACCGGTTAGCAGAACGTCGCGGGGTCACCCTTCACACCCGTCTCGTCGATTTGGCCGAGGCCGATCGGCCGGAAAATGTCTATGACGCTATCGTCTGTATTTACGGACATTTTCCAGATCACGTAAAAAAATCCGTCATTGCAGGAGTCGGGCGTGCCCTAAAGCCCGGCGGTTATTTCGTGACGGAAGTCTACAGCGAGGCGCAACTCACTTACGGAACGGGCGGTCCGAAGCAAAAAGAGTTGCTCTACACGCGCTCTGATTTCGCAACACTCATGGATTCATTCAAAACGATCCACTTTTTCGACGGGACCGTGGAGCGACACGAAGGCTCACTCCACAACGGTGAATCGGCTGTCTTGCAATATATCGGCCAAAAAGTAAGTACCTCGTAAACAAGTTAAACCGACTCGTCGTTAGACGAGTCGGTTTTGTCATTTGAGATTAATGCCCTCGATATTTCCCGAGCGCTCGCATGTTGAGCAAGTAAAGTACCCCAGCATAGACGATCAAACCGAGCACGTAGACCCAGATGCCAGAGAACCCGCTGCCGTACACCATGACTTCTTTAATCGCGGTCGCCCCGTAAAAAATCGGCATGATGTAGCTCAAATTGCCGAGCCCGTACGGAATCAAGTCGAGCGGAATCAATCCGGAGAAGAACACTTGCGGAATAATCGTGAACGGAATCATTTGGACGACTTGAAGCTCCGAACGAGCGAACACCGAAATCGTTGCACCGAACAAGACGGCCGTCCCGGCCATGAGCAACATGACCAACATGACCCAGCCGATATTCCCAAGTGACGTCAGCCCAAGCACGTAAATCGTATAGAGGACGATGAAGACGGACTGGACGACCGCGAACACGCCATAGCCTAGCGTATACCCTAAGATGACCTGACCTCGTTTGATGGGTGTCATCAAGAGCCGTTCGAGCGTGCCACCGCTCCGCTCTTTGACGAGCGCCATCGCCGACAGGATGAAGACGAAGAAGAAGGAGAACAGCGACAAGAACACGTAGCCGAACGAATCGAACGTCGATTGGCCTTCCTCTCCATATACGTAGTTCATCTCGATATCGGCCGCCGGATTCAACTCCGACAGTGCCGCTTGAATCTCTCGTACCGCCTTCGAAGACTTTGTCGACGGTTCTCGGAGCGTGATCGTCGTTCCTTCCGGCGTCGCTTTAAAAATCGCATCGACGTCTTTATTGTCCTCTAAATACCCGGACGGATTGTCGACCGTGTCCAACCGGACTTCGAGCGTCTCGGCTTCGAACGCTTCGACGAGTTGCGTTTGTGCGTTCTCATCGAGCACGACGACCGGCACATAATCCGAGTCCCCGAGCAGGAAGTAGACGAGCGTCAAGATAAGGAGCGGTGCAATCAAAATCAAGGCGACACTCCGCTTATCGTTGAGCGTCTGAAAGATGACGCGTTTCGCCAAGTTACGCATAATCCGTCCCACCTTCCCGACCGGCGATGAGGAACAGTTCCTCGACGCGACCGTTCTCCGTCTGATCTAACAGATGCGGCACGGTGTCGTAAGCGATCAAACGGCCGTTATAGATGAGCGCGGCCCGGTCACACTTGAGCACCTCGTCCATGACGTGCGTCGAGACGATGATCGTCGTCCCGTTCGCCCGAATCGCTTGAAACTGATCCCAAATCTGACGGCGTAAGATTGGATCGATTCCGACCGTCGGCTCGTCTAAAAACAAGACGTCCGGTTGATGCAGGATAGCGATCGCGAGTGACAGCCGTTTTTTCATCCCGCCCGAGAAGTTTCGGACGAGTTTCTTGCGGTCGGCCGTCAAATCGACGAGCGTGAGCACTTCCGTGATGCGTTGCTGCAGTGTCGTCTTGCTGAGCTTATAGATGGAGCCAAAAAACTCAAGGTTCGCCTCGGTCGACAAGTCGTCATACAATCCATCGTTCTGAGGCATGAAGCCGATGTTGTGCAGCATATGCATGTTTGGCATGACCGTCTCCCCTATTTGAATCGAACCGTTGTCTGTGGCCAAGGCACCAATCATCAGTCGGATGAGCGTCGTCTTCCCTGAACCGGATGGGCCGAGCAGGCAACAGATATCCCCTGAGTTGATGGTAAAGTCGACGTGGTCGATGGCCAATTGGTCACCGAACGATTTACTGACGCCGTTCAGTTGGATGTCCATAGCGATTCTCCTTTTCGATGCCCGATTCATGTACACTTGATTAATAGACACCGTGTTGGTTTATACGTTCAGTATAGACCTCGTCCGACAGCCCAACAATCGGCAATATCGGCCATCGTGTCGGTTATCAGACAGTTCACACCCAAGTGTTGGATAAAGGAGAAAAAACAGATGGGACATGAAGATTTACGCATCACGCGAACGAAACAATTGATTAAGAATGCCTTTTTTGACTTGATTGACGAGCACGGGTTCGAGGCGGTCACGGTGAAAGCTGTCACCGAACGGGCCGGCATCAATCGCGGGACGTTTTACAGTCATTATGCGGATAAGTTCGACTTGATGGAGAAGCTGATTGAAGTCATTTTTCACGAGGCCGAACGGAAACTGGTCAAACAGATTCCGCGTGTCTTTGGTGACCAGCGCGGACCGGGCGCTCATGAACTGCTCGTCCCGTTCATCCGCTTCATCGAAGACGATAAAATCTTGATGAAACCGCTCCTAGGCCCGAACGGTGACCCCCAGTTTCAAGCCCGGCTCCGGTCGTACATGCACGCGGCGCTCTTCCAACGCTCCCCGACGGTGTTGTTCGATGCGACGAAAGCACTTGTGCCGGCCGACTATCTCGTGTCTTATATTTCCGCGGCCCATATGGGGGTCATCTACGAATGGCTGTATAACGACCGTCCCGAAACCGCAGAGGACATCGCCCGCATCATCTATACAATCACGTTCGAAGGACCGGTGACAGCCGGCGGTCTGAAGCCGTAAGTTTTTTCCCAACATCCACTTTGATCATTTTGTACATTCGAGCCCGATATGCATGTTCATTCTACGCGAAGCAGGGAATAAGAGACGTGATGGCAAACTGTTAGAGTAGACATCACGCGTTCCTACTTAACAATAAAAAATACATGGTGGAAGAAGGGCGAAACACATATGCAAAACGTGAACAAATCGGTGATTGTGATCGGTGGCGGACTCGGCGGGATTTCCGCGGCGATCTCACTCGCACAAAAAGGATACGACGTCTCCTTATACGAAAAGAACGACCATATCGGCGGGAAAGTGAACCGGCTCGAACAAGACGGCTTCGGCTTTGACCTCGGCCCGTCGATTTTAACGATGCCACAAATTTTCGAGAAGCTGTTCGAAGGTAGCAGCAAGCGGATGGAAGACTACGTGCCAATCAAACGGCTCGACCTCGAGTGGCGCTCGTTCTTCCCGGACGGCACCGTGCTCGATCTCTACCATGATTTGGACGTGATGGAGCGCGCCAACCCGACGTTGTCCCGCAAAGACATGTACGAGTACCGCGAGCTGTTGAAATATGCCGAGCGGATTTACAACACGACGGAGAAAGCGTACTTGAAAGAAGGCTTTGAATCACCGCGCGAAGCGGTCGCGAAGAACGGTCTGTTTTCGACGTTGTTCGGCTTCGATTTGACGTCGACGATGTACGACGGCATCGCCAAGCGGATCAGCAACCCGCATTTACGGACGATGTTGTCGTATTACGTGAAGTATGTCGGGTCGTCCCCGTACAGCGCACCGGCCGTTCTGAACATGATGATTTACATGCAGCACGCCCAAGGCTGCTGGTACGTCGAAGGCGGGACACATAAACTGGCGGAAGGGCTGACGAAACTCGCGGAAGAGATTGGCGTTCAGCTCCATACCGGTCAAGGCGTCGTCCGCGCGCACACGCTGAACGGCCAACTGACGGCCATTGAACTCGAGGATGGACGGCTACGCTCTGCTGACTATTTCGTCTCCAATATGGAAGTCATTCCGTTCTATCAGAAGATGGTCGAGGCCGACGAACAGTTCGTCGACAAGCTCGTCGAGAAGTATGAACCGGCCAGTTCCGGCTTCGTGCTTCATCTCGGTGTGAACAAAGAGTATCCGGCGCTCGGCCACCACAACTTCTTCTTCTCGGAGAACTTGCATGAGCAAATGGACAAGATTTTCGAGCAGCACGAACTGCCGGACGACCCGACCATTTATTTGGTGAACGTCAATAAGACCGACCCGACACAGGCACCGCCCGGGCATGAGAACATTAAAATCTTGCCGCATATCCCGTACATTCAAGACAACCCGTTCACGCCAGAGGACTACGCCGCATTCGAAGAGCGCGTCCTCGACAAACTCGAGCGGATGGGCTTGGACGGGTTGCGCGAACATACGGTGACACGTGACGTCTGGACGCCGCACGACATCGAGCGCACGTACGGTTCGGACCGTGGCGCGATTTATGGGACCGTCGCCGATAAGAAACGAAACGGCGGCTTCAAGCACAAGAAGCAGAGCAAGCTGTACGACAACCTCTACTTCGTCGGCGGCACGGTCAATCCCGGCGGCGGCATGCCGATGGTGACACTGAGCGGCCAGCAAGTAAGTGATCAGATTGCGAAGCGCGACGGGGTCGCGAATCGATGACCGACTCGTTTTGGGAACGATACCGCTTCAAGTTCTATACGATTGGCATGGTCATCTGCGGGATTTTGGTGGGCATGTTCGCCTAACGAAGCCAAATTATATCTTAATTTAAAACACCCTATGGAGAAGCAGATGGACTCACCAATCTGTATTCATCCATAGGGTTTTTATCGTGACGAGATACGATGATCCATTTTGTTTATTAGACTCAATCTCTATGATGCAACTTATGTGGATATTTCTGTAAAGTGTTCATCTTGTATTGATGAACAAGGAGGTAGTTGCTACACTGATTTCAAATATATGGATTGGTACAGAGGAAGGCGGTTCGTGCATGAAAATCAAGCTCGATATTAGTAACGAGCGCTATGACAAGATTAAGTCTATGCTCGAGGAAAAAGGAATTGAAATAGATGATACGGCCGACCTGGTACTGAGTACATCTACTCCTTTTGTTCAGCATTTGACTGTTAAAGAGAAGGACACGAATGAACGGATCGTGTTACCAGTAGCGGATATTATTTGTATCGAATCCTTTGGCCATACAGTGGAAATTGAAACGCAAGCATCCGTTTATGTCGCTACTGATCGATTATACCGGCTCGTCAGTTTGCTCGATCCGACGTCTTTTTTACGAATCAGTAACTCTGTTGTCATTGCAACAAATCAAATCAAACAAATCAAACCCACTCTTTCCACAAAATTTATCCTTACTCTAACGAACGGAAAACGCGTTGATGTGACAAGGAGCTATTACTATATCTTTAAAGATCATTTTCATATCTGAAGGAGACAACTTTATGAGCATCCCTATTTACATCATCGCGACATGCATCGTTCTATTCACCTTTATTGTGACTATCACGCTTTATTTTCAGGCCTACAAGCGACACATCAATCAAGCGCTAATTGGCAACTTAAAAACACGTTCCCCGATGATGCCGCCTTATAAAATCACTGTCATCCTGTCAATTGTTCTCTTAGTAATCAGTGTGTTGATTAGTTATTTTGCGGGATACACCAATGCGTACAAAGCATATGAGGAAGATATCTGGGTTCTCGCTCCGTCTGATATTCAGACATTTTATGCTGAAATTCAAGGAATCGAAGACAATCAGATAACGGTTAAAGGTAATTCATTTAACGATGAAACGAATCAAACACTTATGGAATATGAAGTTTTTGAGGAACAAGTATCCATTTATAAACAAGAGGAGACGCTCTCTCTATCAGATTTATCCAAAGGTGATTTGATTTTAATCACCTTGTTGACGAACCGTTCGGGCACAGGTGTGTTTAAAATACAGGTAGTGGAGAAGCAGTGAAACGCCAATCAATTTAAAAAGCCATAAAAGTCGAGGCTCTCGAATTTTATGGCTTTTTGGTTCTATTCAGTTCTGCTTGTTCGCTGTTCCAATCATTAGCTTTAGCACGAAAATGATTCCGCCTAACACGATAGCATAGGTACCAAGCAAAAAGAGCATGTCAACCACTCGCATATCCATTTTAATCTACGCACTCCATTCAAAAGTTATTTAGACTCAAGATCTCGTTCACATCTTCAATGTACATCGAGTCGACTTCAAATACATCGGTCCCTTCCATCCCACGAGTGAAGAGCATCTTGTCATCTTCTAAAACCCAGACGTTCACCGTCGCCTCCATCGTGAACTCAGATGGATTGTTCACTGTAATGACGTAGTCGGGCATACCCTCGACCTCCGCCGCGGACAAAGGACTCGTCTCAATCAACTCAAGAAATCGTCCAATTTCCGCTTCGTCCGTGAGCGTATCGCCAGAATAGACGATGTTGCTCTCATCTGTATACGTCCCGACGACGAGTTCACGACCATTCTCATTACATGCGTTCAAAAATAGTAATTCCACAATTAGAAAGAAGACTAGTCTTCGTCTCATCCATCTGCACGTCCCTTTGGTTTACTTAAACTGATTTTTAGACGCATCCCGATGCGCTGTCCGCAGCTCATGGTTCGTCACGTGTTCCGGATCAATCAACTCGATTTTTCGGTTCACCCATACCGACAAGAAGATGAACGGGATGAACAAAGCGAGCAGCATGACCGCGAAGATGACGAGCGAGCCTTCAATCGCCCAGGCGATGGCGATGAAGATACCAAGCAAAATGACGTTCGCGAGCACGATACCGAACTCGAGACGCACGAACTTCTGATAGCGTGCCTCGTCATTGAACGTGAGCAGCAACTTCATCCGGTGCCACGCCCGATAGAGGCTCGGCAATTGGGTCGCCATAATGATGACGGCAAACGTCAATAACGAGATTTCTTGCGTGAAGATGAAGTAAAAGGCGATTCCTAAAATCGCGAATGTGAGCAGAAGTGCTGTCCGGTTCACTTTCCGCTCATTCTCGACCATTTGTTTTAATCGTTCGTTCTTTTCAATCATAGTTAGTACTCCCATCATGATGTCTTTCGTTTTTCGCGCTCGAGTTGCGCTTTGCCAAGCTCTGTCGCGGTCACGTGCTCCGGGTCAATCGTTTTCAACTCACGGTCGATGCGAATCCCAAGCGCTAGGAACGTGATCAGACCCACGATAACGACGATGACGAGCGTGAGTAGCGTGATCCATCCGAGCATCGAGCTCGCGATCAACAGCAAGAGAAACACGAGGTTCCCGACGGCCAACCCGAACTCGGACCGTACTTTCTGTTGGTAGCGAGCATCGTCGTTGAAAGTGAGAAGCAACTTCATCCGATGCCACCCTTTATACAGTACGGGCAGCTGTCCAACCAAGATGATCGGCAACAGCAAGAGGACGTCTGTCACCCAAAAATAGATCATGAACAGTGCGATGATTCCTATCGTCGGGTACAACATTTGTTTTTGTCGCTTTCGATCGTTCTCCATCATGCGCTCAAGTCTTGTGTTATGATCAACCATCCAATCCCCCTCATCAAACCTCATTACCTTCTTTTACGAAAGGAAACGGCAAAACGTTTCACTCGACTCGAATATCGTTATCGAGAATGTACATTGTCTCTTCGTAGCGTTGTTTACTGTCACGATCGTCTTGTTGGCGTAGCATCTCGAAAAACGCTTCGTACAATTCTCGATGAAGCGGCTTCCGGCGAATGATGACTTCTTGGATAACGCTGATTGCGGTATCTCGTAGCACCTTATCATTCACCCAAGTAAACAGTTCTCGAACGAGTTCGTCCGCTTCGAGTGAATCCAACCCGTTGAACCAAATAATCGCGCCATCGATTTTTTCTTCCGGATGATTGCTATAGAGCAGGCGTCGTGCATCGTCCAAGAGTGTTTTACCCTGGTTCATTTCAGTGATCGATTCTGGAATCATTTCTGCAAACATTCCCATGTCAACGGTCGTGATCGCTTCACTAAATTGACTGAACGAATCGAACAAGACATCAATCTCTTCCGTATCCGTATCGATATAGGCAATCTTTGGCGTCGTTCCTTCCCGGTAATCAAACGCGAGGAAAAAGTGTCCGTCACCGGCGAAGGCAATCAAGCGCTCGTCCTCGACACCCCATTCGGTTAACAAGGCCTTCGATTCAATTAACCCATTATGTAACCCGACCCCCGAAATCGAGTCGACGAGAGCGATGTCATCTTGACCATTCCATTTTATAGGCAAGTCGCGCTGTTCGACGTATCCCCCGTTTTGTATCCGGATTGACTCAAGATAATCGTCCGGCAGCTTCACCCCGAGTCGCGTCTCCACTTCCTTCAACACTTCTTCCGTTAATGTGGGCAACCTATTCGGGTCGTCCGGTATATCATTCCAAATGATCATTAGTCCCCTGCTTTCTTCAATCGCTATATTTCTTATCCCAACTCCGCTTCAACCGCTCCCGTTTCGTAAAGCCAAGCAAGCTATCCACGACATGCTCGTGATCGATCCGAAGCAAGCGGGTATCGAGCCACGTCTCAACCACTAACATGCCTGCAATCAACACCGCCGACAGTCCACTGAATACCGGCAATCCGAAGTATCCTGATACATACCCGCCCATCAGACCGAGCATGACCCATAACATCGCAATCGCGATGACGCCTTTCGCCCGAATCAACCGTTTGTAGGATCGACTTTCATTGAACGTCACAGATACGCGTGTCTTCTTCCAAGCTACATGACTGAGCGGGACAGCCGTCATCATCAAAAAGGAGAGTATGGCTAGTAGTGGCAACGACGCATTGGCGTAAATCCACCACCCTAGCCCTAGTCCAGCCGCGGCAGCCCATAATAATTTAAAGACCCCTTTTTTCGGTCGTATCTGTAACTGCTCGATTCGTTCTTCTCGCGTCATCATCATTTGTTCCTCCTTGAAACCAATTCGGACATTTACCGTATATACAAGTAGCATACCAATAATTAGGAGGTATTTCGATGGATATTCTGATTTTAGTCGCCTTGCTCGGTATCGCCGGATTCATCGTAACCCGTTCTTATACCGTCTATCCGTCATCTTTCGGCGACCGTTCACCCGTCCAGCCTCACGCCTCGCTCACAACAAAATGCCCGCATTGCCAAACCGTCGTCAAACGGCAGGAACACGGGCAGACTTGTTCGACTTGTCGAAAATCCTTTTAGACGGCTTGCTTTGCTTTTTGGTGGGCCGTCTCTTTATTTCCACTCAACTGGAACAACAACACCCCACCAACGATTAACACGATGCTAAGCGCTGTCTTCCATGTGAACGGGATGGCTTCGAGCCCGAACCAGCCGAGCGTGTCCCATAGGAGCGCGAATAGGATTTGCGACACCATGACAATTGAGATGGCGTGGCTCGGTCCGAGCTGTTGGACGCCTTGCGTCACACTCATGACGACGCCGACCCCAATGATGCCGCTGAACCAGTACCACGTCTCCATCCCCGTGACCGCGAACAGACCAAATCCTTCACTGATCAATCCGACGAGTAGCGACGCCAAGAAGCCGAGGGCGAGCACGAGCGTCGTCGTCGCCCACGCCCCAACCTGTTCTTTCACTTTGGCGTTGAACGTATTCTGCACACAGACGAGCATGCCGCCCATGACCGCGAGCATCATTCCAAGTGCCATGATGTGTCCTCCTCATTCATAAATACTCTCCCCGGCGACGGCAATCAACCCGGCGCGATCCATGATTGCAATCGATCGACGATCCCGTTCAATCAATCCCTGCTCGACGAACCGCTTGAGCGTCCGGTTGACGTGGCGATAGCTCGTTCCAATCAAATCGGCGATATCGGTCAACTCATCGACGGTCGACCCGAGCGTCGTCTCTTCCGGTGTCATCGACAACAGATAGCTCGCGAGCCGCACATCGACTGGGTAAAACAAGTTGAAACTCATCGACTGCGACTTCATCTCGAACTTTTTTGTGATGCCTGCCAGCAAATAGTGGAGCCACGTCACATCATCTTTCGCATGACGCGCGAGATCATCGAAGCGGACGACGAGCATCTCGACCGGCGTAACCGCCTCGACCGTGTTCAAGAACGGCGTGCGGCGAACGTATTCGATGTCGCCAATCAAGTCGAGCGGATATTTGAACGACAAGACGAGCCGCTTCCCGGCCGCCGACGTGTGGGCCACCCGAATCTTTCCACTGACGAGAAAGTGAAGATGCTCGGCCTTAGCGCCTTGGATGCAAATCGCCTCCCCCGTCGCGTAACGGACGAGCTTGAGTTGAGGACGTACAGCTGATGGGAGTACCTCATCCAGCCCATACCGCTTCATGTAGTGGTCAATCTGTTCCATCGCACGTCATCCTTTCAATACGAGAATCCCAACAATCATCATGACGACACCGAACAGTTGCGTCCGGTTCAAGTCACGGCGCAACATCCCGAACCAGCCGCGCCAGTCAATGACGAGCGCGAGGGCAAGCTGGGCGATTAAAAATAATGAGATGGTGAGGGTGACGCCGAGCTCATGCACGGCCGTCATATTGCTGAACAAGATGAACGCAGCGAACGCTCCCCCTGACAAATAAAGCGGCTCGACGCGACGCATGTGAACATACGACCGGTCGCGAACGAGAAGCATAATCATGAGCGCAACGACGAAGCCCGTCAATTGCGTCAACGTCGCAGCTTGCCACGTCCCGATACTTGAACTGATGCGTGCGTTGGCTACGCTCTGTAGCGTTAAAAAGAAGCCGCCACTGATGGCGAACAGTACTCCGCGCATGATGTCTCTCCTCCCTTATGACAATCGAATCAGCATGATCCCGATGACCATGACGAGTAAACTGACGAGTTGTATCCCAGTGACCGGGTTCTTGGCGGCCCCGAACCAACCAAAACGGTCGATGAGCAGGCTTCCGCATAGCAAGCCGACAATGACGATGACGACGGCGATGCCGGTCCCGACCATCGGCACGATTAAGACGTTCCCGCCGATGAACAGTGCCCCGATGATCCCACCGAGCCAAATCCACCACGGCTGACCGCGTAACCCGCGCCATTCGACGCTCGGCCGCAAGACGAGCAAGATGAGCAGTAACGTGACCGTCCCGACAATGAACGAAACGAGGGCCCCTTTCAAGGCCGATTCGAGCACCGTTCCTAAATAACCGTTGATGGCCGTCTGTGTCGCACTCATCATACCGGTCCCGATTCCGACGAGGCGCCAGGCGTTCAAATTGCCGGTTCCGGTCTGCGACGAGGCGACCAGTTTGCCGCGACGACGGTTAATCCAGTCCGTGAGCGCGACCGTCCCGACGACGCCGAGTAACACGAGCAAAGCCCCGAATACACGCCACGGCGTGAGGACGTTGACGGCTGAATTGAACCAACCGAAGTGATCAATCAACAGTCCCATCAAAATCTGTCCGAAGATCGGCATGATGACGGTCTGGACACTACCGAGTCTTGGGAACAACAAGATGTTCCCCGTTAAAAAGATGACCCCTAACAAACCACCCGACCACATCCAAAACGGTTCTCCTTGGAAAATGGATGATTCAATCCCGAACGACTGCCCGGTGAGCAGTAACGTAAGTGTTAAAAAAGTCGTCCCGATGGCGAACGACAGGAACGACGCGACGAATGGTGACCCGACGATGGTGCGCAGACGTGAGTTCACGCTCGTCTGTATCGGTAACAAAATCCCGATGACGAGTCCAATAATAATGGCTAACATATTCTCTTCCTCGATTCTCTCTATATACTGTGTACGTTTCAAGCTTACTCCTCGAGCGCTCGAGCATAAAGGACCGATGTCCTGAAATATGAAAAAAGACGAGTTCCGACTATCAGGAACCCGTCTTTTGATGTGTACGCCGCTCAGTTTTCGCTTCGTCGAACATCCGATTCGTGACGTGATGTTGATCAAATGTCAGAACGATTCGGGTGACCATGTATGAAAACAGTAACCCGCCAATCGTCCCAGTCACCAACATGACCATGAGTGGCCAAATCGTGAGAAGGCCCGTGTGATAGGCAGCGAGTAGACAGATGAACAGCAAAAAGATGAACCATTCGACGATGAAATCACTGTAAATCCAACGTCGATAGCGAGGATCCGGATTAAATGTCAGCAACACTTTCGTCTTGCACCACGCGACACACAATTGGGGCAAATACACTGCAAATAGAATGAGCGGTAAGTAAATCGATGTCTGATACGAGATGAATGCGACAGCGATCAAGCTGAAGAAAAGTCCCCAGTAGCGCCAGTGCCACGTCGCATCCTCATGCGCGAATAATCGCTCGATTCGTTCTTGTTTCGTCAAGATCATCACATCAACCCCCGCGTCGTCATCAATTCAGATCGGACCGGTTGGACTGTATCTGCGCTTTGGACAGCTTCGTTGAAGCGTTTATACAAAGGCGGCAACGTGACGGCAATCCCAATGGTGAGAATCCACGTCCACCATGGAGCCTCCAATTTATAACTTGCCACGCTACCGACGATAATGACGTACCATCCGCTTAACACCCAGTAGACGTTTCTCGTCGCGACTTGTGCTTTCGGTTCCGCAGACAGATTGGCGAGCGCCTTGCCCTCTTGTATTACATATACAATCGAACCGATTGCGAATATACTCATCAAACCTGCCCATACCCACCACAGTTGATCGGCGAGCAGCGTGACAAACAATAGTCCAGGGACAGGAGCGAATAGCATGTCCCGCCGCCGCTTCTTTTGCTCACGGTATCGGTTCATTTCGTCAATCCGTTGTTGTTTCGTCATACGATTCCATTCCTTTTCTAATCATTGATTCCGTCAAGTCGACGCTTCAGCTTCTCACGATTGGCTTTAGCCAGCATGTTTGACGTAACGTGTTCTGGGTCGAGTTTGAGCAGTTTTCGATCCATCCACAGCGGCAACAACACAGACGGTGGTGCCCCGATGACCATCGCCCACATCAATACGTCCGGATGAATCTGCCCCGTCAAAAACAGGGTGATGAGACTGAACAACGTGAGGAAGGTAGCTACTAAGATAAAGAATTGTCCTTTCACGAGACGCCGATATGTCCAGTCGTCATTGAACCGAAGATACAGGACGGTCTGTTTCCATTCGAAAAACAGTGTCGGCACAAGACTGGCCACCGCAATCACACCAGAATACGTCGTGTGCATCATGAAATAAAGCGCGCTCACAAAGATGACGACACTGCTTCCAATCATGAAACGACGATACGTCGTGTAGATTTGTAACAATGCCTCAGTCCGGGCTTCTCGATCCATCTCATCCCTCCTCAGTCTCTGACGTTGTCGAGCCGTATCTCACGAAGCATCGGATGCTCCGGATCGATGTTCATCAACCGCTCGTCTTGCTTTCGGATCAAACGATACCCGACATAGATGACACCGACCGCTACACCCAATATCCACGCGTACGTCCACCCTAGCTTAAGCGTCAGGGCAAACGACAAAAGGAAAAGGACGAACAGCGCAAAGACAAATCCGTTCCGACGGACGATCATCTTTTTGGCTTCCTCTTGCTCGGTCAACTCGGTCTCGACTCGATTCGCCTTGAAGAAGATTCCGCCTAATAGTAACAGACAGACGAGCGCTCCCGCCACGTACCAACCGTTCCATGAATCCGATTCGATAAATTCGACGAGACAAAACACCATTGGAAACGTGAGCAGACTTTGGAAAACGGCCGTCTTTATATTGGTTTTATAAATCAGATTGATGCGTTCTTGTTTGTTCATCAAATCCCCCCTTAAAAACTTTCCCGCTTGACGTCTCGACGCGTCGGTTGCTGGGGATCAATCAGCTTTACTTTCTCATCAAGTAACCGCTCGACAATCACTAGCGCTAACGCTGTAAAAGAGAAGATGAAGAATGGGACCCAACTGATTGTTTCGAGCTTCATGAGCAACGGGAAAAACAAACAGATAAAGACGACCATCATGTAGTCGAACACATATTGGATATGGATGACCCGCTTCGCTCGAATGTGGTCTGTGAAACTGCTCATGAATCGACTTTCCCGTCCAATCATCACGCCGTATATCAGCAACGATGCAATCATCAAACTGCCATACAAGATTAATCGTGTCTCGGTTTGTAAAAAGAAAAAGAGTAATACTCCTATTGGAATCGCAAAGCCAAGTCGTACGAGAAGCCATTTTCGGTTTGCGGTAACCATTTGCTTCAAACGCTGATGTTTATTCATCTTGTTCACCTCTTATCTCACTATACGATTCCACCAGAAAAAAAGTTCCGTTTTTTTACAATTAATTCGCGACAGGTCTCTCGCTTGACTAACAATATATTTCCTTTTATAGTTTAGTTAACTTAACTATATTAAAAGGTAGAAAGACTGAGGTTTTCTTTATGAATTTGCTACGAAATCCACGCTTCGTATTCACATGGTTATCCGGCATGACGCTCACGCTCGGCTTCTCGATTTTCTTCTTGAGCGTATCGTGGCTCACAATCGATGTGCTGAAGCAACCCGCCCTCCTCGGGATTATCATGACCGCCGTCTCGTTGCCGCGTGTCGTGATGATGATATTCGGCGGTGTATTCGCCGACCGATTCCAAAAGAGTCGGCTCTTATTTTTGACGAACCTCGGACAAGGTCTTCTCATGGTCGCGGTCGTGGCGCTTCATCTTGCGGACGCGTATTCGGTGTTCGCCTTGATTATGATTTCCATCGTGTTCGGACTGCTCGACGGCATGTCTTATCCGGCGTTGTCATCTTTGATTCCGTCGCTCGTCAAACAAGAAGAGCTGCAGCGTGCCAACTCGCTCTTCCAAGGGACGCTCGAGCTCATGTTCGTGTTCGGACCGTTCCTCGCCGGTGCCTTACTCACATGGGGCGGCTTCGGGCTCAGCTTCGGGACGGCGGCCGTCTTGATTTTCATCGCCGCTATCTTGATCATGCCGCGTTTGATTCGTGACTCCATCCCCCTAGCCCGTGCGATGTCGCTCGGTCATGTCATCGTCGATTTGAAAGAAGGCATTCGTTACGTCTCGAGCACGCCGATTTTACGGAGCGGGACGCTGTCGATTGCTATCGTCAACTTGTTCGTCATGGGACCGCTCATCATGAGCATCCCGATTCTCGTCGGTGAACGGGGTGGCAACGCGTTTGATTTGAGTTTGATTGAAGGTGGACTTGCTGTCGGGACGTTCGTGGCGAGTTTTCTCGTCCTGTTGTTCCGCTCGGTCCACCGAGGTCGCTTCGTCTTCCGCGTCCTGTTTTTGACGATTGGGGCATTCTTCCTCTATACGCAGGCGCAGTCCATCACACTCCTTGCCTTGGCTGCAGCTGCGAGCGGATTTATGTTGATGCTCGTCTATTTGCCGACGGTCACGCTCATGCAAGAACATAGCGACCACGACAAGATTGGACGCGTCATGAGCATCATGGCGCTCGCCGCATCCGGGTTAGAGCCGATCGCGTTCGCCGTCCTGTCGATTTTGGTCGCCTTGGCCGTGCCGATTCAAACGTTACTCATCTCGTTTGGTATAATCGGATTAGTATTGAGTAGCGTGTTATACGTGCGGAGCCAGACGTTCCGTGACACGCGATGAAAGGAGAACGACGATTGAATGACACACGCAAACAGCAAGTCATCGAGATGTACCGTCAAATTGACGAGCTCGACTTGTTGTTCACCAAATACTTTACCGAGTTGAACGAATTCGAACTCAGTTACCAGCAAGAACAGATGTTACTCCTGTTCAAACGCCAAGACACGTGGACGACGACCGAGATTGCCGCGAAGATGAATATCTCGAAAAGTGCGGTCAGCCAAGTGCTCAAAGTGCTCGAACAGCGTCAGTTCGTAAAAAAAGAGAAGAACCCGGACAACTTGCGCGAGAGCTTCATCCGGCTCGGCCCAATCGGTATGGAGTATTCGAAACAAATCGATGCCATCGAGGAACGGCTCGCCGAAGAGATGTTCTCCGTGCTCGAAGATGACGAGATGACGATGATCAATCGTTCGCTCGCGCTGATGATCAAGAAGTTCAAATGAAAAATGCGTATCGTCCCTTGCTTGGGATGATACGCATTTTTGGTTAGAGGTGCTCGACGACCCGCTCCGCTGCCCGGAGCGCGCCTTCGATATGACCACCGAACAAGGAGTCCGTCTCCGTCCCAGCGAGTGAGAGCCGTCCTTCCCAAGGTGGATCGAGCGCGATCGGCTGATAGACGGGGAAATCGGTCAACGGTTCCTCGTCTCGAACCGTGGCCGTATGCCGGTCGCTCGACCAATCGACGTATAAGACGTCTCGCGGCTGTCTCGCCTCTTCCCCGAATAGTCGCACGAGTTGATCGATGACGCGACGATTCAGTTCGTCTTGGTCGAATACCGAGCGTTCGGTAGCAGACAACCGGAAGAAGCCGAATAACGCCGCAAGTCCACCCGGCTGTGAGGCGTCATGGATTTCCTGCAACACCCCGGCCCAGCTCATGCCTTGACCAGATTGACCACTGTCGCGCCAAAACGGGCGGTCATACACGGCGAGTACTTTCGCCTGTCCAGCCATCCAGGTCGGCGTATTTGCCAGCTTTGACTTCGTCGTTTCAGACAGTTCCGGTTGAAACGAGATGCGTGAGACAAGTCGTGGCGGGATAGCTAGGATGACGTACTTGAACGTTTGGGACCGTCCTGTTTCGAGTTCGATGGAGACCTCGTTTTCAGTCTGGTGAATCGAGGTGACGGTCGACTTAAGTTGAATCGTTCCGGCAGGCAAAGTCGCAGCGAGTGCCGTCGTCAAGCTGGCCATGCCTCCGACGAGTCGCATCGAGGGGACGGTGTGACCGGACGGGAGCGTATGGCGCTCGATGACACCGAACTGCCGCTCGAGCATCAAGTCTCCGGCTGTATATTGCGAGAACGTTCGAAGACCCAGTTGGTCAACCAGTTGCGTGATTGTCGTCTCCGTCTCTGGCCAGTACCAGGTCGGGCCAAGGTCGAAACCATTTTGGCTTAACACACGTCCCCCGATGCGGTCGCGCGCCTCGAACACGGTGACGTCATAGCCTTACTCGATGAGGAGCGACGCGGCATACAGCCCACGCCCGCTCCGATAATCGCAATTGATGGATTCATGAAAAAGCTCCTTCTTTGTATGTAGTGTTCCTATTATACTGAAAAAGACGAATATACATAATTTGGGCTCACTGCTCAAGAAAGGGCGTTACGAGGTGAAGCGTTTCTTCTTTTACATCTTATTTCCCTACATCTGGGTGATGCGAGGGTTATATCGATTGATCAAAACAGAAAGTACAATGACTTATGCATTCATGCTGTTCTTTGTCCCCGTCCATGTCCTCGTCATCGGATATGGCCTCCAAGTGTCGCTCTTACTAGAAACCGCTTTTATGATTTATCTTTCAGCAGGATTGTTTACGCCGATGTATTACTTCGAATCGGATGTCAGACTTAGACGCACAAAGCCAGGATATGTTCCGCTCAATGAACGGTAACGTCTAAGAAAGGAATTCCCAACATGCCCAATACCGTTAAGATGCTACTTTATCCGTTCCTTGCAGGCATTCGTCTGTTCTCTCGATTTCAAAGAGGCAAGATATTAATGTATCTCCTTGCCTATCTATTCGTATTCTCGTTTGAAGGGTTGCTGTTTTTCCAAATTCTCTACGTACCCAATTTACTTCGGACCTTTGTAATCATGTATCTCATCCTCGGGATGATTTACGTCGAATTTCATTTTGATGATTTAGACCGGAAGGAGTCGCTTTGATAGATGACTATCACCTTGGAAGGAACAACGATTCATACTGCTCAATCAACTTATCCAACCAGTCATCCTGTACTTCTTCTGATTCCATGCCTCGCTCTAAGTCATCTATGATTTCACTGTTCGGAAAATAAAGGCGTAACACAAACAGACTGTCTGTGATCGTCGATACAAAACTTTGATCGTCGACGTTGATGGTCAAATACGCGCCTCGAATCATCCGTTTGACGAGTGACCGTTTTTCGTTTCCCGTCATACGTCTTGTCTTCAATTTCACTTGCGCTTCTCGTAACTGATCGAACAAATCTCGATTCAACACTCGGCTGATCCGCTCGTCAGGTTTCATGTACGGAAAACGATGAGACAAGTCAGTCCCGTCAACACATGCACACATGTGACGTAACCAAAATCCCCATTCAACATGATTAGTGGGCTCAAGCACTGTATCCAACAGCCCGATGTCATAATCAATTTTGATTACTTCCGGATGTTCCTGCAACAGAAGCATAGTCCGTCGCTTTAATACGTCAACGTCCACTTCCCGTTTGACGATGACCGTCACGTCTAAATCGGACCGTCCGGCCACAGCAGTCCCACGACCGACGCTACCGTATACATATACGCTATGTAGCGCTTCTGCGAATTCTTCTCGCAACAACTGAATCACTGCATCGAGCACTGGCCAAAACATCGGTTGAATCCGTGTCACGTCTGTTTGATTGATGACGTAACCCGCCTCGTCTGTACCTAGTCGCGTTGGTCGCTCCATCACACACCCTCCTCAATAAACGTCGTCACGTCGAGCACTTGCTCGAGATCACCTCGTGCGACGTCTGGTCTTGTTTTACTCAACCAAACCGGATAGTTTCCACGAAGCGAGATTTTCGTCCGTTGCTCATATTGTCCCGCGAGCCAGTCGTAAGCAGGGCGATGATACGCGTAGTCCTCGTCTTGAAAAATGCCGTACGCCGGATTCCCAAACAAGTAGCCACATGTATTGGCGGCTTCCCAGGCGCCCGCATGTTGATGTGTATAGTAAATGGCCATAGGTCCACCCTTTTTTAAGAAGATACTGTTAGCATAACTGACCTGCTGTTTCCTTATCCATCATGGGAATCGTTTGGGTTTGTCTGAATTTGGAAGTATACTAGCCGTATGGATTACATAAAGGAGGAAAAAGCATGAATGTTTTAATGACGTTACTATTTAGTTTATTGGCAATACTTGTCCCACTCGCGTTACTCATCGCGGTCATCGTGATGATTGTTCGATTTATCGGTCGCTACGAGACGCGGGCGGACGCGCGACTCGAGTTGGATCGTCAAACCGCGGCTCATCAGCAGCAACAGTTCGACGTCTTAGTGGAGCGCCTCGAGCGAATCGAAGAAAAAATAGAGACACGCCCTTAATGTCGACATCGCTCACGATGTGGACGAAACGTCTCGTCACCACAGCCATCATCGGTGGTCTGTTACTCGTTGCGACTGTTACCTGCCAACACATATTCAATATGTCGGAAATCAATCTGTTGATCGATAAAGCGGACGAACAACAACTCAGTTATGAGTTGATCATCCATAACCCGCTCACCAATGCTTACAGTTTCGATATCATTGATGATTAAGTCGAAAGGAGTGGTTGAATGGATTGGACTACTGTCATGTTGATTGCTTCATTGATCTTGAACGCCTTCTTGCTCAATATCATTGCGCAACAAGCAAAGGATATGAGTGCATTGAAACGAAAACAACTTCATACCGAACCAATCGTTCAAGATGCTGAGTTTCATGCGTCGATTAAAGAAAAAATCGATACGATTGGCATGATTCCGACCGTTAAATTCTTGCGTGAGACTCATGGCATGTCCCTGCTTGAAGCAAAACGACTAGTCGATCGCATTACAGGTCGATCAACATCATAAAAAGGAGTAGCGCGCTACTCCTTTTTGACTGCCTTCATTTAGGAAAGGAATCCACTTTCCCACGCTCATATACTTTATGTGTGACGTGTTCTGGGTCAATCTTCGTAAGCTTTTGATCAATATTAGATGACATAATCCATCCAATCCCATAGAGGGCTACTATGACAACACTCAAACCGAACTGTTCGGGATGTAAGAGCGTTGTCAGTATCAACAGACAATAGAGTGCAATGAGGCCCATCGCCACCCAAAACTCAAGGCGAACTAGTCGCGTGTATTCGGAGGACGAGTTGAATCGTAGTAACGTGCTCGTCCGTGCCCAAATCTTAACGAGAAAGATGGAGGGGACTAAAAGTACAAACCAGACCAGTTCAGCAAGTTGCCGTTCCTCGTTCATCAATAAAATAAATCCAATAATCGTGACCAAGGAAAACAGAAGTGCCGCCTGTCGGGTCGAGCGCTTCCCTGAGTGATAGAGTTGTTCGAACCGTTCACGTTGGGTCATATTCATGTTCCTTTCTTACGGTTGCATCGTTACTATTCAAATAGACTGTTATACAAAGAAAAGAGAATGTTCATGAATCCTGCACAAACCGAAGTCCTGGTCTATTTCCAACTGCTAGCCGACGATTTTTCAATCGAAGACGTTTCACATCGACTCGGATTAACCCCTACCGAAACATTTGAACGAGGCGATAAGAGTACCTACTCGTCTCGTCCTCGTGCATATACATCGTGGTCACTCTGTACGGGCTATCAGCCCTCATTTGATGTGAACAATCAGCTGCAACACATCATCGCTCAACTTCGCGGCAAAGAAACAACTTTAGAGGACATTTATAACGCGTACGATGACATCCGAGCGAAATTCACCATCGTAGTCGTGATGGAAAACGGTCAAACACCGTCGCTTGTGTTTGATTTGGAGACGATTCAATTCGTCGATCGGATTCGTGCCGAGTTTGACATTGATTTATATTCGAATCCGTATGAAGAGGACTATTCATGACTTAAATCCGAATCACTTCCGCCTTCATTCCACCGCTTTAAAAGGAACCGGCGACGACAGGTTGATAAGCGACGATGGCTGGCCGTATGCCATCGATTCATCGATGAACGCCTCGAGCGTACGCACGTTTTCCGTCACCACTTTGACCAAGTAGCTATATTGGCCGGCGAGACGATGGCATTCCATCACGCTCGCTTGTTGTCGGCAGAACTCACGGAACGCTTCACACCGTGTCGTGTCATACAAAATGAAGGCTGTAACATGCTTTCCTAACTTTTCAGGATTGATTACGGCACGATATCCGGTGATGACTTCGCGTTCTTCGAGCCGCTTCAAACGTTCATTCGCAGCAGGCGTCGATAAGCCAATCCGCTTCCCAAGTTCCGTGACAGAAATCCTGGCGTTCTCTTGCATCAAACTAACGATATGTCGATCAATTTCGTCCATTTCCGTCCCTACTTTCAAATCGTAAGTTGTGCGTCCAGTCTTCCGTGCATTTTAAGGAATCACATGCAGAACTCCGTTGATATCGTATGTAATCAAATCTCTCCCCCGGCTAAACTTAATATAACGTCAACAAGGGGGAAACAGACACGAAGCAAAACACAGTCGTACCATTATTGATTATCGACGTCCAAAAAGCGTTCCACGATCCGAGTTGGGGCAATCGGAATAATCCGATGTTTGAAGCAAACACTGCACGTCTCATCTCGACTTGGGAAGATGCCAATCAACCGATCATTTACGTCCAACACGTCTCTCAAGTGCCTGAATCATTATTTTACTTCCTGAAGGACGGTCATTTGTTCCATGACTTCATTCGTCCACGCGAACAAGACACCATCCTCACCAAGCAGGTCAACAGCGCCTTCATCGGTACGAACCTGCAAGAGCTTCTCGAAGCGTATCAAGCGAAATCCATCATCGTCACAGGATTGATCACGAACCACTGTGTCGAGACGACCGCCCGCATGGCCGGCAATCTCGGATTCGGACCAATTGTCGTGTCCGATGCGACGGCGACGTTCGACCGCCGTTCATTGAGCGGTTCGTTGATTCCAGCAGATTTCATCCATGACGTCTCCCTCGCCAACTTGAACGAAGAGTTCGCGACCATCCAAACGATGGATGAGGTCATCGCGATGGTTCAAACGAAAGTAGTACAGACCCAATAACGGGCTGTACTGCTTTTTTCTCGATGTTAATACCGTACTTATCCAACTAGTTCCTGTAACGTTATTCAGCAATTTCTTCTTTATAGCCACTAATTAAAAATGGAATCTTTAAATTCGCAAGCTTCATTAAGAAATCGGGTTCAAACTCTAGTTTCACATCAAGGTGATAGACGACACCTAAATTGATATGGATACAATCGGCTCCACAAGAACGAAGGGTGTCGATATGCTCCGTAAGGATGTCCACCATCCAAAAGAGTCCGATATACGGATTTTCCATTTGTTGAAATTCAAGTGGTGGTTCAAATGACGCATGACCGTACGTAGCAATTCCTTGCCATTTCCCTACGCGCTCAATCTCCCCGACTTCTGTTTGTTTATAAAATTGAATGCCTGTTTTTTCTGTTGCAACGCGAGGTGAGAAATTCTCTCCGGTTAAATGGCAAGGAATCATAAATTGATCTGGAGGATACCTTTCGAGCGTTTCACTCATGATTGTGGACTCGGATACTTCACCGCATTTTTCTCGAGCTTCTCTTCAATCGCCTGCGACACATCGATCCCTGCCGCATGAGCGAACGTCAGCGCGTAGATGAGGACATCCGCGAGCTCTTCTTTCATCTCGACGTATTTCGTCTCGATCGCTTCTTCGCTCGACACCCATTGGAACAACTCCAACAGTTCGCTCGCCTCGAGCGATAGCGATAATGCCAAGTCTTTCGGGTTATGGTGGAACGCCCAATCACGCTCGTCACGGAATTCAATCACTTTGTCCATCAATCGTTGTACTTCGTTCATGTCTGTACCTTCTCTCTTTGAATGTGTAACAACTTATCTCGCAACGCTTGATTGCTCGCATACAAATAAAGTCCTCGGACGCCTCGCTTCATCAACACATTAATCGAGTTCAATACAATCTGTTCTTTCGCCAACTCGACATCTTTGACACCGTCAATCCCAGCGTAAGCTCCTGTATCTTTATAAAGATTCGTGTCGATCACCAAGCAATCCTTCGTCTCATCGTACGTTACCGAAGGACCTAACACGACGCCAACGTAATTCAAGTCAAAACCTTGAATCGTATAAATCGATCCAGCCTCGGCAATCGTCTCAGATTTCTCGGCCCACGTCGTCTTGCCTCCCGTCGTATTCCACGGCATCTTGTACGACCCGTTCGACCCATATACGTAATACGTTTCCCCATCTTTTTTATGAAGGTAATCGAACGTCGACACCACTCGGCTGAGCCCATGTTTCTTGTCTTGTTCGATAATCATTAGGTGCATCTCTTCCAACGTTTCAAACACGCGTAAATCATAGTTTTTAGAAGCTGGGAATGCTTGTATCTGCTTAGCTTTGAAGGTGTTAATCCAATCGATGACATCCTCATCCGCCTGCATCCGAAACTGATTCGTCAGTTTATATGTTTTCAAACACTTCGCTTTTTCTTTAAACTCATCCAACTTGCTTTGATCCCACCGACTCTTCAGCTTTAACACTTGGTCTTGATCGAAGATAACAATGACAACCTTGGCGATCTTCATCAATTCTTCGAGATGATTATCTGCCCGAAAGTTGTTGTATGCATCTGACTTCGTCAACAGGAGGTGCGCCTCGTCGACCAAAATGATATCGACCTTCTTATCTTTTAACTTGTTAAGGAGCGGCGTCGGTTTGACGAAATTGACAGCCTTCAAGTGTTTGACTTGTTTGGCAATCCCTTTATACGTCTTCAGCATCTCCTCGTGATTGACGACCAGATAGTTCTCCGTTTGATACAGATTCGAACCCGCCTCATTCGTTCGCGCCTGAATCGTATTGAAGATGGAGCTCAGTACAACACTCTTGCCGACACCGGCCTCGCCTTCAATGACATACAAGTCTCCATACGTTTCTTCGGGCTTGGCCTTCGCAATCCGTGTCTCACAGAACTCGAGCACACGCTCTTTTAAATCCATCTGTTCAACGGATAGTTCTTTGAACGGCGACAATTTGAAGATGTCTTTGTTCTCGATGGCGTGCAGGTCGTTTTCGACGAGCCCATTCTTATGTAGCACACCCCATAACTCAGGAAACAGCTCATTGTCGTAGAACGATTTATTGTAATAATTGTGTGTGAAGTCGCTTGCCGTCTTGCTTTTGTTTTGTAACGTATACTTCTCGTCCCCTAAAAAGTAGTTGATCAACTTCGTCTCAAGATGAAACGTCGCCGATCGATTGAACGTCTCATGCTTCACGAGATTGATTTGGTCTACATTTTTCCGATCAGCTTGTTTCAGCTTCAGATGTTGTTTCATACGTTTTTGGAAATGCACCGTTTCCCCGATATACGCTTCCTTCTCTCCGTTCAAAATATAAATCACCGGATAGTTCAAATAATCGGCTGTCCGATCAATCTCATCTATACTCGTTTTATCAAAATCTAACGGAATGACCTCAATCATCTTCACTGACACACCCTCATCTAATTTCAAATTATCTCCAGTTTAGCATAGCCTTATTCCAATTCATTACTCAAGTCTTTCCTGAATCAATGGTATACTCCAACTAAAAAGGGAGGGATTCGGTGCTTACGTTCGACAACGTCTCTGTTCGCCAACAGGACACGCTCATCCTTGAAAATATCTCCTTCACCATCAATCCGGGTGAAATCGCAGCCATTCATTGTGGCGTCACTTCCCGGGAAATATTGTTCGCATTATTGACGGACACGCACTCAAACTACTCCGGGACCATCGATACAGCGAATCGTACGCTCTCTGTCTTCTCCATTCGTGACGGATTGTATGACCGGCTGACTGTCGAGGAGTACTTGCGATTTACGCACACGCTTTACGAATCGACGGAATCGCTGGATATCGTCCTGCAAACCGTTCAACTCACACCGTATCGGAACAAACGATTGAACCGGCTCAGCTTGTCTCTCGTCCGGCGCGTCCAATACGCGGCCTTGCTCTTACATAATCGGGACATCTATGTGCTTGAAGAACCGGATCAAAACGTCGACCAAGAGACACGGCACTTGTTCGCGACCGTCTTGATGCAACTGAAGCAACAACAAAAAGTCATCCTGCTTCTGACGAGCAACATGGAAAGCGCCCTCTTCGTCACGTCGACCGTCTATCGCATCGACCACCGGCACTTGCGTCTGCTCGACGTAGAACCGGATGAACCGGATGCGAACGAAGACGTCACCCCTGACGTCATGCACGTCCGCTTCGAGAAGATTCCAACGAAAGTGAACGAGAAAATCGTCTTGCTCGATCCACCAGAAATCGACTACATCGAGAGCCAGGATGGACAATCCGTATTACACAGTCAATCGGAGCAATTCCCGAGCGTCTTCACGATGAACGAGCTCGAGACGCGTTTGACTCCGTACGGCTTCTTCCGTTGTCACCGGTCGTACATCGTCAATCTTCAACGGGTGCGGGAAGTGATCACGTACACGAAGAACAGTTTTAGCCTCGTGCTCGATGATTCGGCGAAGACAACGATTCCCCTCTCGAAGACGAAAATGGCCGAATTGAAGACGATGATTGGGTGAAATAGGCTCCATTCACAGTCCGATTCGCTCCACTCACTCCTCGTAAAGCGCCATTTACCGCCATTCTAATGCGTTCTCCTCTTCCTCTCGATATGATGAAAGCAAGCAAGACGACATCGACGAGGAGGAACAAGAATGGACTCAATCATTCAAGTGAACGGATTAAAAAAGCTATTCGGCAATGAAGAGGCGTTACGCAACGTGACGTTTTCTGTCGGCAAGGGAGAAGTGTTCGGCTTCCTCGGACCGAGTGGATCCGGGAAGACGACGACCATTAAAATTTTGACGTCGCAGCTCGCCCAGACGTCGGGTGACGCCACCGTGTTCGGCGTTCCGGTCTCGGAGTTGAAACAAGAACAGTATCGGAAGCGGATTGGCGTGTTGACCGACAACAGTGGCCTATACACGCGCCTCTCGATTGAAGAGAATCTGCAGCTCTATTGTGACCTGTATGACGAACCGCGGCCACGAATCGATGACGTCCTACAGATGGTAAATTTGGCCGGGGAACGCAAAAAACGCATCGCGGCACTCTCACGCGGGATGCTGCAACGGGTGACACTGGCCCGGGCGTTGTTACATGAACCAGAACTATTGTTTTTAGATGAGCCGACGTCCGCGCTCGACCCGGTCAACTCGCGCCACATTTATAAAGGGATTGAACGATTAAAGGCAAAAGGGACGACGATCTTCTTGACGACGCACGACATGAACGAGGCAGAGGAACTGTGCGATCGCGTCGCCTTCTTGCATCAAGGAGAGATTCAACTGCTCGACGCTCCGAAACGATTGCGCCGGAAATATGCGAATGGCTCGATGCGCGTCGAACTGCATGACGGGGAAATTGTTGACTTGAAACAAGGAAAAGACGGGGCCGACTGGCTTCATGAACAGATGCGCGACCAAAACATCGCGGCCATTCATTCGAACGAGCCGACGCTCGGGGATATCTTTATCGAAGTGACGGGGAGGAAATTATCATGACATTTTCAATGAAACGGGCACTCGCCATTTTTCAGAAAGACTACAAAGACTTGTCGCGGAACTTATTCGTCTCCTCGACGTTGATCATGCCGCTGTTCTTCGCCGTCTTCTATTCACAGCTCGGTGGAGAAGGCATCGATGTGACGTACTTCGTCATCAACATCACGTTCAGCCTCGTCGCGACGTTCGTCCAGTGTGCCTTGATCGCCGAAGAGAAAGAGAAGAATACGCTCCGTGGGTTGATGTTGTCGCCGGCGAGCACGCTCGACATCTTGCTTGGGAAGAGTGCACTCACATTCGTGACGACGCTCATCCTCATCGCGGCATGTGCCTTTATTATGGGATACACTCCTGCGAACCTGCTCGTCATCTCACTCGCATTGATTGTATCGACGTTCTTTTACATCGGGATTGGGACGATTCTCGGATTGATGACGAAGACGGTCATGGAAGCTTCGCTCATCGTCATGCCGGCGTTTTTCTTCTTCTCGTTCTCACCGATGTTGTTGGTGTACGAGGACCGTTTCTCTATCATCGGTTTACTCGAGTATTTGCCGAACATCGTCTTGATCGACCTCGCGCATCAAATCGAGGCGGGAGCTGGACTCGGCTCTACATGGGTGGAGCTTGTGATTCTGTCCGCTTGGGCACTCGTCATGTTCGTTGGAAGTATCGTGATGTATAACCGGAAACAGACGGATTAAAAGCTGTAATGCCTCTTAACCATAGAGGCATTACAGCTTTCAGTGCAACAAATACGTCATTAGAAAATTTTCGACAAAAGTACATCCTAAATAATTTATTCAAAGCTTTCATTTTTTTGTTTTTCTCTTTCTAACTCCCATTCCTTCTCTGATTCAATTTCTTTTTCGAATAATCGTTCTTCGTCCTTTGCCCAATTAACAATCACTATGTCGTCGCTCGTTTGTAAATCTAAAAGTAATTTCAGACGTAATTTCATTATAGTCGCTCTTGAACCCCACCACGAATTAGGTTTCAAGGAGTGTTTAAATATATTTAAGATGTCTATTGGATTTTTTGATTTAGAAATTAATTCTAATGCTAGTGGAGTCCATTCTAAAGCTTCATTTTCTGTTTTAAATGGCTCGATAGCGTATGCGACTTTTAAAATTTTTATGGGGTCATCGTTACACCAAGCTATTATTGTACTATCCTCAATAAGATTCAATGGATTGAAGTTGGATAATTGCCATTTTCTTAGCCCATCCATTACACCTTGCTTCAGAAATGAATCTAAGAAAATAACTGGATGCGTTTCAATGATAGCTTCTATAACTTGCGAATAATCTTTGAAGCGAATAACGCGATGAGTAGTTGCATTAATAACATTATCGCACACCATCTGAATTAATTTCGCTTTCGATTGTTCTGAAAAACATTTCTTTATCACATACGATAAATGGAAGAGTAAGCTTTCATTTTCATTATTCTCAAAATTGTACTCTGCAATTATTTTTTGTCCTGTTACTAGGATTTCTTTACTAAGAGAATCTATTTTCATTCTGTGCAGTTGCATACTCAAGATATAGATTGCTACGCCCTGTCCCTTTAATTTAGAGGAAATTATGGTTAAAAGCTTACACAATGAATCATTTTTAATTGCTTCATGGATTTCCCCATATCCTAAAGCTTTATAGTGGCTGATTGATACATCATTAAACATGAGTGAGTCTTTCAAACGTTTTATGTCTTTACTGTTCATTACTGCACAGTTTTGGAGATAAGGATAAATTTCTATTAGTTCCGCATCATGACTTGCAAAATCTAAATATTGATTATAACGTTCTCTATCAATACGACCTGTTCCAGTTAAAAAACCTTTAATCAAATCGTAATTCCGTTCATTTTTAGCTATAGATATCATCGCGTCATACATGGTTTTCCAAATCTCATCAAGAGAAGTACACGCATTCGCCAATCCTTCGCCAAAAGCAGAAATCATTATCCCTTGATTAGTCAATAATGTAGGGATTAATTCATTTAATATTTCTTGATTTAAAACTGCTTCTTCGGCTAACGAAAAAACTATTAGATTCATTTCTTCATTTCTGTCAATTTCGAGTTTTTCTGTAAATTCACTTTCTAAATCAATCAAATCCAATTGTTGTAAATTATTGGTCATAACAAATAGTTCGATTCTATCAATCAAAGTATTCGGTTTCATTAGGGATAAAAGGTGATTAATTTTTTCCGAACTCTCTTCATTCATTTCATTAACATGATATTTCGAAATACTTTTTACAGCTAAATATCCCTCAATCCACGAAGAATTGCCCAAGATTGCTAAAGCCGCCTCTTCCAAACTTTCATGCATCCAACCTATTATCCACAAGCCTCTGAATTTGTTTGCTAACAATAGTTTCGCTTCTTTTGAATATGGACTCGATATAGCCAAATTTGCAGTGTAGTCGATAAAAGTTCTATACCATTCTTCAGTTTCTGCTCTCGAATTTGGCATATAACCATAATTTCTTGAATGCGCACCGAACTCATAATTGTAGTAAGAGCTAAATTGTCTTGTCTTTAAAGTCGAGCTTAATAGAGAAAAACCAAGATGCACTTCATTTTTGGATTTTTTTTCTATTAAATTTTTAATAATTTGAAGTCTTTGAATTGCCGTAGCATGTGTGCCAGACAAATACAGATAGAACAATGAGTTTAATTTTTCCCTTACTGAATTATTATTTTCATTTGGTTGTTCAGAAATTGCAAATCTACAAAGAAGTTCAGTTGAGGAAGTAAATAAATCGCTATCATATGCTAAAGATGTGAGGAGTGTTGTGATTTTGTTAAAGTATACATTTTTTCTCGAAAAAAACTCGTTCTTACTTTCTTTCTTCAAAACTCTTTCAATAGCTTTAATGGTTAATGATTGATTTACAGGAGCAATATTCTTAAAAATATCAATATGAAGTTGATCTAATTTTTCTACATCACTCAATAAACCATTTTTGTGCAACCATCTAGATGCAATTTGATTCGCTTCTTTAGAGTCGTGAAGATAACTTAAACGTCGAGAGAAAGACTTTAGTAACCTTTCGCACCCTTCACCTTCTAAAATAGAACATATTTTATTTACAGGAATAGTTTCTAAAGCTGATTTCGCCAATCTGTTTGCTATAGCATGAGGTAAAACCGCCCTCCACTTGCTTCTTTCTTGAATAAGTTGCCGACGTTCTAGCAACTTCACATTTCGATAAATGTCCTCAATCTCCATACTAATGAGAGATCCTAGAATCTTTAATTCGTTGATGCCATCTTCTGTTTCTACTGTCTCAATATTAAACGAGTATAAAAGTGAACAAACTTCCGCGACTCTTTTCAACTCATTATTGTTTTCATTTCTTTGATGAAACAATCTATCAAAAAGTTCAGTATCTCTTAAATTTCCTAGATTTTCTCCTTGACGTATTGTAGCCGATAAGGCTAGAGCAATACGTGCATTACCCCCAGAAAATTTTGCTATAGTTCGATTATCCACATCACTGATATGTTCATAACGTGACCGAATCAGATTAACAATTAGTTCTTCTGAAGAAGCTTCCAGCCTATATACTTCTGTTTCTTCTGAAAGATCGTCTCTCACGTCGTATTCTATTGTGATTAAACTTATTGAACTTTTCGATTCTAGGCAAATTGCATTCAAACGCTTATGTAGCTGCGGGTTACAGTTATCAATTACTAAAATGGCAGGAGTACTTAATGCCACTAAATACTCAGCAAATGCTATCGGATTAGGTTCTGGACTATCACTTAAATCAGTGTAGAATACTTGAGATTTGTTTAGACATTCACTACTATCACTTATCCGTTCATCGAACAGTGCTTGTACAAATCTTGTTTTTCCTACCCCAGACAAACCAACAATTCGAACAGAAGATTTTGGTTCATGTAAAATAATTCGAATTTCCTTTAAAGCTTTTTCAACAGATTTGCCTTCATTGTCTATATTAGAGCTATTATAGACACGCAACTGTTCATCGAGTAGATATTCTTCATCACTCCCCTTTGGTGACCTTGACCAGTTGCCAAAGCTTTTCCATCCATTTAATTTTCGATTGTTTTTTTCTCTAACCCAAATAATAAGTGAAGGATGACTCCTTACCCAACTCGCAATTCTTACATTGTCATAGAATTCTAATTTTAAGTTTGAAGCATTCGGATACCCTTTCAATGCTTCGTGCATAGCCTTTTTTCGGTTTTTTAAAGCGGTATCACTAGTTGAACTTCGACTACTAGCTATTACATAAGCTCCGTTAGAATCAATTAATTCTTTAATTGCTGGTCTAAGCTTTTTTCCAGGACACATCTCGTTATATATCGCTTTTGGACTCATATCCGGCCTCTTTACTTGAAAGCCTGTTATCGAACTTGGAATGAAGCTACCAGTTGGCACTTTTCTATCAAGCGATACACGAACATCAATCCCGCCATCTTTTGCATCTTGATTTCCTCCCCAAGTTACACCCGCAGTTGATAATCCAGAGCTTCGTAAATCTGCTTCGCAAAGAAGGGCAATTAGAGTTCTTAAATCAGTATCATTTAAATTTGAAATATCTTCACCTGTAATTTCAAACATAATATGTAATCCACCCCTTTAATAAATATTCATATTTGTTAAAATCATTCCATTAATCTTTTAAAAGTACATTAAGATTACCGGATATTTATTATGTGAATACAATCAAAAATTAATAAATAAAAATCGGATAGATTATACTGCCTAGTATAATCTATCCGATAAAATTTCAAATGAAATTCACTTTAAAAAGATTTAAGTGGTAACAAGTCGAATTATAATTTCCAGGTAATATGCATCGACATCGAGAATGTTTTAAGGATTGCAAACTATCATTTGAATTGAACAAATTTAAAGGATTTACACATATTCATATTTTTTCACAATGGACACTATTATTTTTATAATATTTCCAAATTACAACTTCTAACTTATAACTTCGTTTTTTAACTTTCATTATTTGTTAAGTAATAAACATCGTTAACTAATTTTTCCCCACGAACTTTTTGATTAAATGTTATTTTGTCCTTCATCATTATAAAAATGACATCTTTTCTTAGAGAACTATCTTCACCTTCTTGTTCTTTTTCACCGAAAGAAATTACTCCTTTATAAACACTTCTTCCTGAGAAAAATAACAAAGGACAGACACTTATTGCGTCTGTTTTTACATAAATACTAATGACAAAACCAATTATAATTAAAGAAACGGCTAAATTAATTATCGAGGAATGATCCAGTGAGATTAGAGGAATAAGTAATGTTAACAAGAAAAATGAATAATCATTCGCACTCAATTTTTCTGCCTTCCTTATATACATATTTTGACCATCTTGCCCTACTCTTATTCGCTCCTCAAATCCAGCCATGAACCATTTTATAGTATACCTATAACTAAAATAAGTGTAGATTATCAAAGTAATAACGAAAAAAAATTCGGCGCTAAAATAACTAATTAAAATATGATCCTTAGCTATCCAGGATTGATTAACTAACCATTTATCGAAGCCGAAATATTTATTTCCCGCAATAAATCTAAAAATCATTACAATGACTAGTGGCGAGTAAGTTATAATCCATAATAATGCTTGTTGCAATTTACTCCACATAGCACGAGTCCTCTTTTCAATTAGTAAATATCCGTTTTGATTTTTTTCGTAAGAAATGACTCAACAATTTTATCAGAGAAAAAATGGAGCAATGGCGTTACTTCGTAATCCGGATTAAACCTTACTTTTCGATTTTCAATATCAATATGCTCATAAAGCGGCCACAATGAACCATAGCGCTTTAAATATTCTCCCTTATCCGGCTCCTCATTAGGTAAATCAGTTTTGATTTTTTTTAGTTCCTCACACCTATCATTAAAGCTTTCTTCTAATGCCTCTAGTGTTTCGGTTTTTATTGAAGCCAGTCCTCTAGACAGGATATATTGACTAGACATGCTAATAAATTCCTCTACATTTGATTCATTATCAAAGAATTTCATTGTAACGATTCTACTAATATTTGAGTCTCTTTGTTTTTTTATATGGTCATCATAACTAAAAGAATATTCCAATGTTCTTGGATTCAAAATATACATTACTTCCTCACATACAAAAAGTTCAATTTTACCCCCAAATTCAATGATATTCTGATTTTGAATAACGAGTTGCTCACCATTCCTTACTGCTGGAATTCTTTTTACCTTTCGCCGTTCCAATGCAGAAATCTTAACACCTCGATAAAATATAAAGTAAGCATTTTTTTCATTTTTAGAAAATTTAACAATCTGAAAATTTATTTTTTTATCCAAAAATGAATCCTTCTCTTTATTTAAAGATTGCATAAGTTTTTGAAATTTTAACATTAAATCCTTATCATCTTTAATTGACAATTCAGCAATATAGTCTGCTTTTGTTAATTCATGACTATATTCTTCTGTATAAAACTTTTTCCCTTCTGCACTATCAACTTTTATTTCATTTAGTTCTTCTCTTATTCTTATTTTTAACCAACTTCTCAATTCAGAAGCTATTATCTCTTTTTTTGCAAAATACAGATCATCACTCTGAGCAGCTTTAGTAACTAAGTATACTTGCAAATCTACAGTATTTAGTTCTTCCTCTGTCATTAGACTTATCTCATAAATAAAGTTTTTATGGCTATTCAAACCCAAAAAACCACTACCTTTCATGTACACAAATTATTATAATCAATTGGTATGCTCAGTTTCTGAATTTTGATATATTTCTTAATTCTTAAACGCATAAAAAAAGTCATCATCGTAATACATTCAGCTAAATACATATTATTACATTAACATTCATTGTATATTTTTATCCACAGATATAGTAAAAGCGTCGAATCTTATGAAAAGATTCGACGCTTTTACTATATCCTATTACATCATTCCGCCCATTCCACCCATGCCGCCCATGTCAGGCATGCCACCGCCAGCGCCTGCTGGTTCTGGCTTGTCTGCGATGACCGCTTCTGTCGTGAGGAACATGGCTGATACTGATGCTGCGTTTTGAAGCGCTGAGCGCGTCACTTTCGCCGGATCGACGATACCGTGTGCGATCATGTCGACGTACTCGCCAGTTGCGGCGTTGTAGCCGATGCCGACCGACTCGTTCTTGAGCTTCTCGACGATGACCGAACCTTCTTCACCCGCGTTTTCCGCGATTTGACGGACCGGTGCTTCGAGGGCACGGAGGACGAGTTTCACACCTGTCGCTTCATCCGCTGTCACTTCTGCAAGCAACGCACGAACGGCTGGGATGACGTTGATGAAGGCTGTACCCCCACCTGCGACAATCCCTTCTTCGACGGCTGCGCGTGTCGCGTTGAGCGCGTCTTCGATACGGAGCTTACGTTCTTTCAGCTCTGTCTCTGTCGCTGCGCCGACTTTGACGACGGCTACACCGCCCGCGAGTTTCGCGAGACGCTCTTGGAGTTTCTCACGATCGAAGTCAGATGACGTCTCTTCGATTTGGTTGCGAATCGTTTGAACGCGTGCTTTAATCGTTGCTTCGTCTCCAGCACCTTCAACGATTGTTGTCGTGTCTTTCGTGACGACGACTTTCGATGCGCGTCCGAGCTGTTGAAGCGTTGCCGACTTGAGCTCGAGGCCGAGGTCTTCGGTGATGACTTGGCCGCCTGTGAGCGTCGCGAGGTCTTCGAGCATCGCTTTACGACGATCGCCGAATCCTGGTGCCTTGACTGCGACCGCATTGAACGTACCACGAAGCTTGTTCAAGACGAGTGTCGCGAGCGCATCGCCTTCGATGTCTTCTGCGACGATGAGGATTGGTTTCCCTTGTTGCACGACTTGCTCGAGAACTGGGATGATTTCTTGGATGTTCGAGATCTTCTTATCTGTGATCAAGATGAACGGGTTGTCGAGCACCGCTTCCATCTTGTCTGAGTCTGAGATCATGTATGGTGACAAGTAACCACGGTCGAACTGCATTCCTTCGACGACGTCGAGTTCTGTCGTGAAGCCGCGTGACTCTTCGATCGTGATGACGCCGTCGTTACCGACACGCTCCATCGCTTCTGCGATCAACTCGCCGACTTCTTCGTCCGCTGCCGAGATGGCCGCAACTTGCGCGATCGCTTCTTTCGACTCGATCGGTTTCGAGATTTCTTTCAACTCTTCGAGTGAACGACGAACCGCTTTGTCGATTCCTTTACGAAGAATCATCGGGTTTGCGCCCGCTGTCACGTTCTTGAGACCTTCACGAATCATCGCTTGAGCGAGGACTGTCGCCGTTGTCGTACCGTCCCCTGCGACTTCGTTCGTCTTCGAGGCGACTTCAGCAACGAGCTTCGCGCCCATGTTTTCGAAGTGGTCTTCGAGTTCGATTTCTTTTGCGATTGTCACACCGTCATTTGTGATGAGCGGTGAGCCGAATTTCTTCTCGAGGACGACGTTGCGTCCTTTCGGTCCGATTGTGACTTTTACCGCGTCAGCGAGTGCGTCGACACCGCGAAGCATCGCGTGACGTGCGTCTTCTGAGAATTTGATTTCTTTTGCCATTGTTCATTTCCCCCTAGAAAAGTTTTTGAAGAATGGTGAGTCTTAGCCTACGATTGCGAGAATGTCGCTCTCTCGAACGATTAAGTATTCTTTGCCTTCATGCTTCACTTCGGTACCCGCGTACTTCGAGTAGATGACCAAATCATTTTCTTTGACGTCGAGCGCGATCCGCTCACCTTGGTCCGTGACGCGGCCTGTACCGACTGCGAGGACGCGTCCTTGTTGCGGCTTCTCTTTCGCCGTGTCAGGAAGCACGATGCCTCCGATCGTCTTTTCTTCTTTCTCCACGACTTCGATGACGACGCGATCGCCTAGTGGTTTTAACATAGAAAAAACCTCCTCCGAATATGAATGATGTATCGTTGAATCGTAAGTTTTAGCACTCATCAAAAAGGAGTGCTAACACTGATTAGTGTAGTATGAGACGACTGAAAATGCAAGCGGGAACATCAAAAAAATGCTTCCACTCGCGGTCAAGAGACCTTATTTGATACAATGGTCAAAAGGAACGTTGACTCTTAGGAATAAGGACGTGTTCAATTGGCTACACTAAACTCAAACCAATCGATAAATACCCGTTTTTCGATGGCGCCTAACATTCGGCTCCGGCATATCATCCCGATTCTGCTGTATGCGTTTGTTCAATTCTTTCCGGTATTGATTAGCGAAGTGCGCCCAGAATGGATCACGCCGACGGCAACTGGCCTCTGGTTCGCCATCGGGTTCAGTTTGACGATCGTCATCTCGATCTTCTTGCTCTGGCCCGACTTGAAGCTGTATAAGCAGCAGGGCATCCAGTCAAATTTGAACGACACGGTCAAATGGATTGGGCTCGGGATTCTCATGCAGTATGGGCTCGTCATCGTCGCCAACTTGATTGAGACGGCAATATCAGGTGACGTCATGGGGTCTCAGAACACTGAGGAAATCGCGGATATCGTCCGTCTCGTCCCGGTCATGACGCTCTCAGTCGTCTTGCTCGGCCCAATCATGGAAGAGATTCTCTTCCGTCATATCTTATTCGGGAACTTGAGCGCCCGCTTCGGGTTCTGGATCGCGTTCGCGGTCAGCTCTCTCTTGTTCGCGCTCATCCACGGGGACAACAAGATTCTCGTTTACGTGGCGATGAGCTTCGCCTTCACGGTCGCTTACGCTAAGACGCGTCGCTTGATCGTACCGATCGCGATTCACGCGTTTAACAACGCGCTCGTCATGGTCGTATTATTCTTAATGTAGAAATGAGGTGGCATTGATGCCGCGACACTTAAAAGTTATGTTTTTGTTCAGTCTCTCATTCGGGATTCTGTTCACTGTCCTCGCCTACTACTCGGTGCAGGAGTATGGCTTCAGCTTCTGGACGTACTTCATCATCGCCGTAGCAGCATATGACTTCTTCAAGGTGTACCAGATTTTAACACTCGCCCGAAAAGCAAAAAAAGAAAAGACCGATAAATCGGCATAAAAACATCCCAAGCGGACTCGCTTGGGATTTTTCATAGTCGAATCACATTTGAAGTATCGATCAACGCATCTTGATAAGCGCTTCGCATAAATAGGCCTCGAAGCGTCAATAACACACCAAGGACAAGATAAAACGTCTCGAGTAACGGTACCGTTGGCTGATCGAAGAAGAAGACACCGATGATGAATGCGAGCATGAGCGCGACAAAAACGAACGTCATCAATTTCGAGTTTGCCGAATCGCGAATCATTGCGGCTTTCTGTTTGTCTATTCGATCTAATTTTTGTTCGTAATACGTCGCCATCGTCACCCCGAATCCGGTGACTGCGCTCATCACATATTCACCGTGCCATATACCTATCCCGAGCAACATGGACCACAGGATTAATAAAACGATGAACCATTTTTTAGTGAGTCTCATTCTTTACCTCTCTTCTATAGTTTGAGCGGTGTTTCTAGCTTAATCTATGATGACATCCTGACAAAACTCAAGTCTCGTTCCGCTCCTGCTCGTACATATGTATCTCATTCATTAAAAATAACCCTTTTGTCGCAAACAAATACGTCAACGCGGTCAGTGCGAGCTGTTGTGTCGATTGGGTCACACGAGTCGCATCAAACCCAATTAAAAAGATTACGACAAACAAAATGACGGAGACCAGCCATGTCTTCTCACTCGAACGCCAAAACAGGTGCTCTCGCGTCGATGACGGATACTGTCCGGCCTTTCGTCGATGCCACCGATAAAACAACACACTCGCTATGAGAAACAACAAATGCGAGGACACCCCAAACAGGACGGCCCCGGCTACTAAACCAATACTCACCGCTACTGCCATGTTACGTCCGTTCATCATCTCCCCTCCTCTGTTCAAACTATACGAAGAAAGATGATAGAAGTTTCATTCGCTTTTGAAAAAGATATCAATCCGCGTATATTTGATAGGTAAACTATCAAATAAGGAGAGATACGATGAAGAAAGCATTTCTCGCGATGGTCGCTTCCCTGTTTCTCGTCGCCTGCTCAAACGAAGACGACCTGTCTACATACGACGAGTATGGCGTGCTCGAAGAGACGATCGAGATCGCACAGTATGAACCGAAAGTCGAGACGGACAACGACGGCAACCGTGTCATCTTGTTCTATGCAGGTGAAGGCGTCGCCTATAAGAGCGTCTATGTAAAAGACGAGCGTCACCTGAAAGTCATCAGCACGGACGATGAGGCCCCGCTCTATAACGGCACACTGTAAAACCCAGCCCCCTTCGCGCGAAGAGGGCTGTTCTCAATTCTCATAATGAATCTGTTGGTGGTGTTGTAGCCGATACGCAATCAATTGCTCACTTTCTAACGGTTCATGGAACAGTGACACGGCCGTGATTTGGTTGTTGTCATACGTCCGATAGTAATAGATACCATCATCGACGTTACAACATGAGGAATAGATCGTGTACTCGTACGTCCCGTCCCAAGCCTCGTTCAAGCCCCGCGTTTGCATTACCGTATCCAACAGTTTGAAAAATTGACCGACCGCGGACGCCTCGGTCGGTTCGCAGACCGAGTTGAAGGTAGCGAACGTTGCCCGGACGAAGCGCGACGTCGACGATAAGTCACCCGGCAAGCCTTGTCCGCCTAAACCGAGACAATAGGCATCGAGGTTCAATGTCGGCGCGAACGTATTGGCCGGCAGTTTCGTCGAGACGTGCCGATAATCATTCAGATTGAACAGCTGATACTCGAACGACGGATTGTTCGTCAAGACGCCGACTGGATTGTCGTACATTCGCAACCCGTCCGCCATCGGCTCGACGACAATCGAGGCATCTCTGTCGGCGATGATCCAGTGTAGCGGATGAAGCGGGAGAGCGTCACTGAAATTAAGATTAACCAGCTGAATCGTCGCCAGTCGCTCTTTCACTTCCTCGATTGTCGCGCATTGCCCGAGGATCCACGGAATGAACTCGAATGGAGAGATGTTGTCTCTTCCGTCGACTTCCGGCTTGAATACGGCATTCCCTGGGAAGTTCAGCCCGGCCATGCTGACCCCTTTTTCATTCGTCGCCTCGTAATAGAGCGGGTAGTCTTCCACGACGGTCGCCATCCCGATCATCGCGTAATGGTTAACGTTCTCGCCCATCCGTCTGAAGTTAAACGGATAGTGTCGGGGGGTGATCGTCACTTGCTCGTGATAGGACACGTTCAAGTCTAAGTTTCTGCCGAAGTAGTGGGCGTGCGGAGCGTACGTGATTGCTGTACACATAACAAAACTCCTTCCGATCCAATGCAGACAATAACAGCACTCTTTGTCCTATTCACGTTTTCGTCTGACATCAACCATAAGCAAAGAACGATGAGGCGTGTGCCGCATCGTTCTTTATAATTAATTCAGTTCGGTTTCGACCGTTGTGTCCGGCATGAAAAACCAAAGTCCAATGCCTTTTAATCCGAACACAAGCGCCAAGGTAAAATATACAAATGATTCAAGCGGATAACTCATTGTGTCGACGATGAACGACACGAAGGAAGCAATGACCAAAGTGACGATGATGATACGTAAAGCGAGCTCATTCGCCTCACGTCCAATGGCTTGACCGACTTTTTCATCGTGGGCAAACGCGATGTCTCGACGCCACGCATAAAAGAACAGCGCAGACATCATGACGGTCGTATCCGGCACCTCGCCAAACCAAATATCCCCAATCACAAACCCGAGCATGGCGAACATTCCGAGCTTCAGTTTATCCCTTTGCTTGAGTGATGCACGGGGCCACAGTGATTTTTTCATAACACAATAAACCCGACCGTCAACACACCATATAAGAAACCGAGCACGATCACACTGATGGCGATTGATTTATATTGCGGATACTTATGTAAGACGACCGCTCCGGCGATCACGTGAATAAACGCGACGATGAACGTCACAATCGCAAAACCCATTCGGTTGTTCCTCGCTTCCAAAAATAAATAATAGAAAATCATGGGAATTCATCCGTTTCCCGGTACAATAAAGACTGCATTCATTATATCAATTTTTGGAAAGAAGGCACATCACATCATGAATTATTCACGTATCGATTTATCGACAGAGGAAATGCTCCTCGTCAACAGCGAAGTCGAGAAAAAGAAGCGCAATCTCGTCGTCGCGTACTTGCTTTGGTTCTTCCTCGGCGGTTTCGGCGCACACCGTTTCTACTTTAAAAAGACAGGTAGCGCCCTTGGGATGCTAGCTCTTACGGTTGGTTCAATCATCCTTACCGTCGTCTTGATTGGTTTCGTTGGATTGTTCGTAGCAGGCATTTGGGCGCTCGTCGACGCGTTCCTCATGCCAGGCTGGCAACAACGCGAAGTCGAAGCGATCGAGCGCGAGACGATTGAATCGTTGAAGACTCGCTCTGAGCGTCAAGCTGCCTTTTAACGACCAAGACGGTCACGCCAACGCGTGACCGTCTTTTCTATTAAAAACTATTCTCTTTCAAGTAGAACGCAAAGTTCCGGTGCTTCCGTTCTTTCGTCGCGTAATGAATCCATAACCACGCGAGCGACTCGAGTTCTCGCGCCAGTTTCAAGTGACGCAGCGTGTGGGCGTCGAAACCAATCTTCGAGGCAAGGTCTTGAACGGCTCGGACCGACTCTTGCTCGTCTCCGGCGATGAACATCATCGACATGTTCGGATTTTCCAAGTTCTCGACGCCGGTCTGATTGAACGCCTTGACGATGCGGACGTGTGGCGCAAGTTTTTGCAGATGCTCGGCCCCCGACTTCCCTTCCGGCCGCTCGATCGAATCAAACTCTTTGGCAATCGGATTCGTCACATCGATGACGATTTTATCGTCCAAGTCCCGAAGTGATTGAATCAAATCAACGGCTGCCGCGAACGGTGTCGTCAATAACAAAATCTGTGCGTTCGACGCCACTTCTTGGAGCGACATCGTCCCTTCCCGTTCTGAACGTGTCCCATACAACACTTCATAGCCGACGTCCTCGAACTTGCGCCCGAGCGTCCGTCCGACTTTCCCTGCTCCTAAAATACCAATCTTCATGTAGTCCGACTCCCCTTCACAGTTCTTCGTCTGCGTGCCGTAGCCTTTCTCTTACCCCTTCCCCGGCTTCAGACGAAAAAAAACCTGTGTGCATTGTACGCTTGCCACCAATTTATATGGTAAAATTTTCATATCATAGTTGAGATGGGAGCCACGCTTATGCAACGTCCGCTTCGAAAATCTGCCACGAACCGCTCACTCTTCGGTGTCTGTGGCGGGATCGCTGAATACTTCGACCTGTCCCCGCTTGGTGTTCGTCTGCTTTTTTTTATCGTACCGGGGAACGTCCTCATCTATATGATTCTCGCCAACTCGATGAAGGACGCCCCACGCTATCTATAAAAAAACTCGGAAGCCGCGGCTCCCGAGTTTTTTTATGCGTTGACTTTATCTTTCATCGCCGCGAGCGCCCCACTGTTGATGAAGTGCCATGGCTTGTTGTAGTGCGGTTGGAAGAAGAAGTCGACATAGGCGAGCTCTTCAACCGTCATCTCGTTTTGGATGGCGAGCGACAACGTGTTGACCGCTTGCGTCATGTCCGCTTTCGAGAGGACTTGTCCGCCGACGACGCGGTGTGTGCCGACTTCATAGACGAGTTTGAACTGAACCGGTTCAGCCGTCGGCATGAACTCCGGACGGTACGCATCCTCAATCACAACACTCTCAACGTCGAGGCCGAACAGTCCAGCTGCTTCTTCTGTAAGTCCAGACGAGGCAATGTTCCAATCGTAGAGACGGAGACCTGACGTTCCTTGCGTCCCTTGATAACGGACACGCGGTGCGATCAAGTTCTCGGCGACGAGCGTCCCCATGCGGACGGCGTTCGTCGCGAGCGGGATGTAGGCATGTGTGCGCGCCGGGTTGTAATAGACGGCACAGCTGTCACCAGCCGCGAAGACGTCCGGGTTGCTCGTGCGCATATATTCGTCGACGATAATGGCGCCGTTGCCGAGCATGTCGACTTGGCCTTGAAGGAGTCCCGTGTTTGGGCGGAAGCCGACACAGAGGATGACGAGGTCGGCCTCGAACTCACCTTTATCGGTCACGACGTGCGTGACGTTTCCATCTGTCCCACGGAACGCTTCGACCGTCTGGCCGAGTTCGAGGTCGATGCCGCGTGACGTCATGTCTGCCTCGAGTTGGTCTGTGAACGACTTGTCGAGATACTTGTTCAAGATGCGGTCGGCACTATCGATGAACGTGACGTGTTTGCCGTACACTTCGAACGCCTCGACGAGCTCGACACCGATATAGCCGGCACCGATGACGGCGATGTTCGTCGCGTCTTTTGCCCGCTCGATGATGCGTTGGGCGTGGCCATAGTTTTTGCAGAGCTCAATCCCAGTCATCTCGATGCCAGGAAGCGTCGGGACGATCGGCCATGAACCAGTCGTCACGATCAAACGGTCGAACGTGTCATAGACGTCTTCTCCCGTGTCGAGGTTTTTCGCATGGACCGTCTTCGCTTCCGTATCGATGTTCAACACGTCGTGCTTCATGCGCATCGTCGCGCCGAGTTCTTCGAGCTCGGTCGGTGACGCGTAAAAGAGCTCTTCCGCACGTTTGACGACACCGCCGACGTGGAGGGCGATCCCACATGAGAGGAAGCTGACGTTGTCGTTCCGCTCATACACCGTGATGTCGAGATTGTCGTGCTTGGCGAGTAATCCTTTGACTGCTGCTGTTCCTGCGTGTGTACATCCGATGACTGCGATTTTCATATGGTTGTCTCTCCTTTGAGTGTTAGGCAAGTTAGCGTTTGTGATAAATATCACATTTGCTTTCTGAACTTAGTGTACTATTTCACAAGAAGGTTTGACAATCCCTTTGCTCAATTTTTCACGTAATTATGTCTAAAGTTTGAACGGCTGGTGTGACAACAAAAAACCGCTCCGCAACCGGAACGGTTCATTCATGAATGGGTCGTGCGTCTTGCTTTAAACCAGTGGTAAGTGACGACGCTGATATAGGTGAGGAGGCCGATCACGTACAGACTGAAGCCAATCAAAATCCAGCCCAGCGCGTCCCAACCACGGACGAAGACGAGTCCGATGATACACGATACGTACCCCACGACGAGCAATGTCAACGAGAAGGCGAGTCTCCGCTTGAATCGCGACTTCAGAAAGTTCAGCACGGCAATCAACAAAATTGTCGTCAACACGCCGATGATGATGAGTTCATCCCCGTAGTACTCCCAAGCCATCGCTTCTCCCCCTGACTGATGTTTAAGTAGTTTTATCGTATCACGTGGGTCCAATGTTTATCTTGTTGTTAAAAACATTTATTCCCAATCACAAAAAAAGCATCGTCCCGTTAAAGAACGATGCTTACTTCTCATTCATTTGTTTCATCAAATCGACTTGCTCTTTCACCATCGCCTCTTTCTCACGTCGGAGCACGCCCCGGTACGTGATGCGTGAAATCGATAAACTGATCTCATACAAGAAAAAGAGAGGCAGTGACACCATGAGGTGCGACGTCAAATCCGGCGGCGTGATGAAGGCCGCGATGACGAATAAGGCGAAGTAGGCGTACTTCCTGATTTTTGAGAGGAAGTACGGTGTCACGACACCGATGCGCGTCAAGAACATCGTCACGACCGGCAACTGGAACAACAATCCGAACGGGATGGTCAGTTGCAGCAAAAACGTGAAGTAGTTCGACGCCCCGATGATTTGCGTCAGACCGAGGTCTTGCCCGAGGTCCGTCGAAATATCGAGGACGAGCGGGAACAACCAATAGTAGGCGAACGCGAGACCAATCAGGAACAAGATGAAGATGATCGGGATATACGCGAGCGTCGCTTTCCGCTCATTCGGATGCAGACCAGGTGCGACGAACGCCCACAGTTGATACAGTAGAAACGGACCGGACGCGACGAGCCCGATGACGAGCGCCAAGTTCAAGTAAATCATGAGCGGGTCCGCGACCCCAAAGGCGTTCAGCTCGAGCCCTCGTTCGACGAGGTCCGCCTGCAGATAGGCGAGCACGTATTTGACACTCGGCAAAGCAATCAAAAAGAAGGCAAAGACGACAAATGCCGACAGCATCAGTCGTCTCCGCAGCTCTGTCAAGTGATCGGACAGCGCCCGCTCTTGATCAGGTTGATGATTCATGATTACTGCTCTTTCTTCTCAAGTTCTTTCTTATCTTTCTCGTCATGTTCATTCATCATACCGTTCGTGGCATTTTTAAACTCACGGAGCGTTTGACCAGCGGCGCGTCCGAATTCAGGCAATTTCTTCGGCCCGAAGATAATGAGCGCGACGATGGCGATAATGAAGATACTTGCGCCGCCTGGAATACCGACGACGAGCAACGATGATAGTAATTCCATTATTGATGGACCCCCTCAGCAGATGGATAGTGTTGCATAAAGTAAATGAGCGACTGGAGTTCGATCGACAAGTCGATGTGGTGGACGCGGACCGTATCCGGCACAGTAAGTCTGGCCGGTGTGAAGTTCAAGATGCCGCGAATACCGAAGCGGACCAAGTCGTCCGCGACCGGTTGCGCATAGGCAGACGGCACCGTGAGAATGGCGACGTCAATCTTGTTCTGTTTCATGATCTGTTCCATCTCATCGACGTGATGAATCGGGACACCGGACATCGTCGTGCCGACTTTTGTCTCGTCTGCGTCGAACCCGACGACGATATGTGTGTTATTGTTTTTAAGGAAGTTATAGTTGACGAAAGCTGTCCCAAGATGACCAACCCCGACCAAGGCGACGTTCGTAATCTCGTCCTGATTCAGTGTCTTACGGAAAAAGTCTAACAGATACTGTACGTTATAGCCATATCCCTTTTTCCCGAGCGCACCGAAGTACGAAAAATCGCGACGGATTGTGGCCGAATCGACCTTGACCGCCTCGCTCAGTTCAGCAGAAGAGACACGCTGTTTTCCTGATGAATGTAGGCTTTGGATAAACCGATAGTATAGTGGCAACCGTTTGGCTGTCGCTTGCGGAATCTTTGGTTCGTTTTGACTCAACGGAAAGAGCCTCCTTTTTACGACGCGTTTCAAACGAATCTAATTTCATACACCTTGATTGTAAACGAATTCACATGACCACTCAATGAATATACCTGAAATGGGGAAGAAATAAAGTATACTAAATAGAGAGAAAGGGGTTTTTTCACTTGATCCTACTGCAAGTCAATAACTTATCGAAATCATTCGGCGTCGAGCCGATTTTAGAGAACGTCAAACTAGAAATTCAAGAAGGCGAACGTGTCGCCCTTGTCGGCCGTAACGGTGCCGGCAAGTCGACATTGCTTAAAGTCATCGCCGGGGAATACAACTATGATTCGGGCGACATCATGAAGCCGAAAGATGTCACCATCGGCTATCTCGCCCAAGACTCAGGGTTAGAGTCGAACGAGACGATGTGGAACGAAATGTTGACTGTCTTCACCGATTTAATCGAACAAGAAAAGACGCTGCGCCGCATGGAGCAAGACATGGGTTCCGAGCGCATCTTGAACGACCCGGCCGCCTATGAGCGCCTCTTGTCGTCTTACGATGAAGAACAGCATACGTTCAAAGACCGTGGCGGCTATCAATATGAGGCGACGATCCGCTCTGTCCTTCACGGGATGCGGTTCTATCCGGACGACTTCGAACGCCGCATCGATACGCTCTCCGGCGGACAACGGACACGCCTCGCCCTCGCGAAAATGCTGCTCCAGAGTCCAGACCTGCTCATCTTGGATGAGCCGACGAACCACTTGGACATCGAGACGCTCGGTTGGCTCGAGAAGTATTTGAGCGGCTATAAAGGCGCCGTCCTCATCGTCTCCCACGACCGCTACTTCCTCGACCGCGTCGTCTCGGTCGTCTATGAGTTGTCGCGCCACCGGAGCCGTCGCTTCGTCGGCAACTACACGAAGTACCTTGAACAGAAGGCTGCCATTTACGAGCAAGAGAAGAAACAGTTCGAGTCGCAACAAGAAGAGATTGCCAAGATGCAGGATTTCATTCAGCGTAACATCGCCCGGGCGACAACGACGAAGCGGGCCCAGAGTGTCCGTAAACGGCTCGAGAAAGTCGACCGGATGGAAGCGCCGGACGGTGATGAGCGCAGCGCCGTCCTCTCGTTCTCAATCAAACGTCAAAGCGGGAACGACGTATTGAGCGGCAGCGACCTCGCCATCGGCTATGAAGAACCGATCGCCCAAAATCTCCGCTTCCAATTGCAGCGCGGCGAATCGGTCGCCCTCGTCGGCCCGAACGGAGTCGGCAAATCAACGCTCCTGAAAGTGTTGACGAAACAACAGCCGCCCCTTACCGGTGACATCCGCTACGGCACCGGCGTCGAAATCGGCTACTACGACCAGGAGCAACAGAACTTGTCGGACGCCAACCGTGTCATCGACGAGATTTGGAACGACTGGCCGCTCATGCGCGAACAAGAAGTGCGGAGTCTGCTTGGACAGTTCCTGTTCAGCGGTGACGATGTCATGAAACGTGTCCATGAACTGTCGGGTGGTGAACGGGCCCGCTTGACGCTCGCGAAACTAAAGCTCGAGCAACCGAACTTGCTCATCTTGGATGAGCCGACGAACCACTTGGACCTCGATTCGAAGATGATTCTCGAGAACGCCCTCGTCGACTATCCGGGCACAATTCTGTTCGTGTCGCACGACCGCTACTTCATCGATCGGCTCGCGACGCGCGTCTTAGAGATCACGCCGAACGGCATCGACGAGTATCTCGGCGATTATTCATATTACGTCGAGAAGAAAGAAGAACTCGAAGACCTGGCCCGACTCGCCCGCGAAGAGACGAAACAAGTCATCGTCAAGAAGCAGCGCGCCGACAAGGAACAGCAACGTGAGGAACGCCGGATGAAACAACGGATCGAGGAAATCGAGCTCACCATCGAACAACACGAGGCCCGTCTCGAGGAAATCGAGCAGCTCTTGTGTGAACCGGACGTCTTCAACGACTTCGCTCGGGCACAGGAACTGTCGACCGAGTCCGATGCGACGAAAGAATCGATCACGGCACTGTATGCAGAATGGGAGGAGCTCCATTCATGATGCGATTCCGTGCGATGCGAATCGAATGGATGCATGCTTTCCTGACCGGTCTCGCCTATATCGTGCCGACGGGGACGGAATTCGTATCCGAACTGATTCGTGGGGAGCCGACGGTCGTCCCGTCGTTCCTGTTTTATTTCTTGCCGGTCGTCATCGGCTTCATCATCCAGACGTGGAGCGGGATTGTGATCAGCTTGTTGAGCGGCCTGCTCATGAGCACGCTGTTCATCCGCCTCGTCGTCTGGCCGGTCGATGTGACCGTGCACAGCTTTTACACCCCAGGCTCAGTGTGGGGACACTTCTATCAGTCAACGCTCCTCATGTGGCTGCTCGCCCTGCTCGTCTTCATCGTGAGTTGGGTGAATATGTGGCACAAACAGAACAAACATCATCCGGACGTATAAAAAAGGGAAGCCGTCTCCAAGTTGGAGACCGGCTTCCCTTTTAACAGTTAGAAATAACGTAGCGGTTGGAACCCGCGTGTATGGAAGTCGAGCTTGAGACCGTCTTCCGTGATAAAGAACACGTACTCGTTCGTATCGACGTCACGGACGAACACTTTATAGAACGTGAGCGTCTCCTCACGGTTCGTCACATACTTCGCCTCATGTGTCGAGATGACTTGCGCGAACAGTTGCTCTTCGTCAAACTCGTTGACGATATCCTCGAACTTGGCCGCTTCCTCTTCGGTCGCTTCCCGGCCCGGGGCAATCTCATAATACGCGTCGCTCGCTTTCGGTTGGACGCCGAGATTGCGGTCGACGACGATGACACTCTCGATGTCTTGATCGTCTAGGCTCTTATAACCGTACAACGTCTCGACGAGCGTGTTCTCACCTGTGACCCGGCCGATGCCTTCGATTGATTCCGCTCCCGTGAGCGACCGGACGCGTGTCGCTTCCGGTACGATTTCTTCTTGATAAGCGATATTATAAGCGCGGATAATCTCTCGTACTTGCAAAAACGTCGCGACGACGAGCAGTACGACCAGACCTCCAATGATGATGCGTTTCGTCATGTCTCTATTTCCCCCTAGACTGTCATGCTCTCTTCTAAGGATAACCCAGGAACCGCATTCATCGCCAGTGTATCGCGCTTACCGCGCACATACGCGTGATGGGCCGCGACCCCAATCATACCGGCGTTGTCTCCGCATAGATCGAGCGGTGGGATGACGAGACGGATCCCTTCACGGTCCGTCGCTTCTTGAAGCGCAGCACGGAGTCCACGGTTGGCCGCGACACCGCCCGCGACGAGCAGTTGCTTCGCGCCCTTCTCTTTCACGGCACGAATCGCTTTCTCGACGAGCACTTCGACGACGCTCGCTTGGAAGCTGGCCGCCAAGTTTTCAGGGATGACCATCTCCCCGCGTTGTTCGGCGTTATGGACAGCATTGATGACCGACGACTTGAGTCCGCTAAAGCTGAAATCGAAACTTCCGGCTTCGAGCCGGACCCGTGGGAACTTATACGTATCTTCCCCGTCGGCTGCGAGACGGTCGATGGCTGGGCCGCCCGGGTAAGGCAGGCTGAGCGTTCGCGCGACTTTGTCGTACGCTTCTCCGGCCGCATCGTCACGCGTCTCACCGATGACTTCAAACACACCGTGCTCCGGCATGTAGACGAGCTCCGTATGTCCACCTGAGACGACGAGACAGACGAGTGGAAACTCCATCTCTTCGACGAGTTCGTTCGCGTAAATGTGCCCGGCGATATGGTGGACGCCGATGAGCGGTTTACTGTGGGCGAACGCGAGCGCCTTGGCCGCACTGATGCCGACGAGGAGCGCCCCGACGAGACCTGGTCCTTGCGTGACCGCGACGGCGTCGACGTCTTGCATCGTCACACCGGCCTCACTGAGGGCGTCATCGATGACGTACGTGATTCGTTCGACGTGGTGGCGCGAGGCGACCTCGGGCACGACCCCACCGAACCGTTTATGACTTTCAATCTGCGACGAGACGACGTTCGATAAGAGCGTCTTGCCGTCACGCACGAGCGCGACCGACGTCTCATCACAGCTCGACTCAATCGCGAGAATGAGCGATGTGTTCATTCTGTTTCACTTCCTAACTTCGCCCAATAGATATAGGCGTCTTCATTATTGTCTTGATAGTAGCGTTTCCGGCGTCCGGCATTTTCGAAACCGAACTGTTCATACAGCTTTTGGGCGCCGATGTTCGAGACGCGCACTTCGAGCGTGAGCGCCGCCAGTGACTTCGAGCGGGCGAATGCAACGAGTTGCGTCAACAGCAGATTGCCGATGCCTTGCCCACGGTATTCTGGCAAGACGGCGATATTCGTGATGTGTCCCTCGTCCACGATTTGCCAGACGCCGACGAATCCGACGACGCGACGTTCATGGACAGCGACGAAATAGACGGCCTGATCATTCTTGAGCATCTCGTTCATGAACGCTTCTTTCGTCCACGGGATGGCGAACGACGCTTCTTCGACTTTCGTCACTTCTTCGACATCGAGCCAGTTCATGCGCCGGATTTTAATATCAGCCATTGTTTTGTCCCTCAAGCCATTTCGCTTCCGCTTCAGCGAGGCGGAGATACTCAGGTTCAAACGCATGGACATCGTCCGTCACGTCACCTAAGGCGACGAGATCGCTCGCACGTCCATAGCTGTGAGCAGCCGGGGCTTCTGTATAGTCGTAAGACACGAGCGCGTCACGGAACGGCTCGACGTCACCGACGACGACAAACGGTCCTGTCATATTAGCTTCAAGCCAAGTTACGACAGAGGCGTGACAATCCGGTGAGACGGCCTCGTTCTGTTGATAGTGGCCGATATAGGCATTGCCACGGCGGGCGTCGATGAGTGAGACGACCGGGAGCTCCGTGTTCGGCGCCGCCGCCATGAGACGGAGTGCCGAAACCCCGACGAGCGGGAGTTGGAGCGTGTAGGCGAGCGTCTTCGCGGTCGTGACACCGATGCGGATGCCTGTATACGATCCAGGCCCCGTCGTCACGACGATGCGCTCGAGCTCGGTCGGTGTCCATTTGACCGCGTTCATCAGTTGTTCAATCATCGGCATGAGCGTGACGGCATGGTTTTTCGAGACCATGACCGTCGCTTCGGCTTGGATTTGTCCATGTTCGCTCAAGGCGACAGACAAACGAGTCGTCGACGTGTCCATCATCAATTGCTTCATGCGAGCACCTCCTTCACGAGCGCATCGTATGCGTCACCGACGGGCGCGAACGTCAGTTGACGCTCCTCGTCCCCGATCCGCTCGATGGTGATAGCAAGCCGCTCCGTCGGAAGCGATGACTCGATCAAGTTTGACCATTCGACGATGGCGACTCCATCGCCGTTGATATATTCTTCAAGGCCGATATCGTCCCCAGTATCTTCGAGACGATAGACGTCCATATGGTAGAGCGGCAAGCGCCCCTGATACTGCTTCATGATCGTGAACGTCGGGCTGTTGACGTTACGCGTGACACCGAGGCCTTTACCAAAGCCCTGGGTGAACGTCGTCTTACCGGCACCGAGGTCACCGTTCAGCGTTATGACCGTCCCGGCTTTGACAAGTGTGGCCAACTTCTCTGCCACTGCCTGCGTCTCAGCCGCAGAATGGGTAATCAATGTATACATGATGTTTCTCCTTTAGTCGGTTCTAGCGATACGTACTCATTGTACACTCAATTTTACGCAAAAAAAAACACGAAACGTCATCGTTTCGCTATCTCATTTAAAAATTGGTTGCGGGGGCTGGATTTGAACCAACGACCTTCGGGTTATGAGCCCGACGAGCTACCAGACTGCTCCACCCCGCGACGACATATGAAATTAAATAAAAATTGGTTGCGGGGGCCGGATTTGAACCGACGACCTTCGGGTTATGAGCCCGACGAGCTACCAGACTGCTCCACCCCGCGATGGTTTGAATTGTTTCGACATCCTCTATAATAAGTGAAGTAGTTATATAATGCAACCTTTTTCTTCATGTTTTTTCAGAATTGGAATCGGGAACATTTTAGAGAGTACAATTTATAAGAGAAAAGGAGCGCGACCGTCATGTCGAAATGGGGTAATCGCTTTAAAAAATGGTTCTTTTCCGAACTGGACGCATCCGTCTATTTTCACACCGTCCCGTTCATTCCGAACGAGACCGTCCATGGAACACTGCGGGTGCTGAACACCACTTCGCATGTCGTGCGGCTGCAAGAGTTGACGCTTAACTTTTTGACGACGTTCAAAGATATCACGCTCGAAGGCAACGAGTTTAATCGGGAGGCCGACTTGCAAGAAGTCCCAATCGCCCTATCGGCCGTGCTCGAACCAGGTGCTGAAGAACACATCCCGTTCACGTTCGATTTGACGATGTATGCCCCCTCCACCGCCGGAGCACCATACAGCGTCGAAGCGACCGTTTGGGACACCGATGGAAAACGGGTCTGGTTCGATGTCATCGAGAAAGTCGAAGTCGAACCGCTCCCTGCCTTGAAACGATTATTGGAGGCGACTGAACACGCTGGGCTCGAACTCATGTTCGTCCGTAACGTCATCGACCCAATCGGAGAAGAACGACCGTATCCGTTCGTCGAGAAATACGGATTCAAACCGGTCGGTGATTGGGCCGACGAATTTGAAGTCGTCAAATCGTTTTGGCGGGTCGACGAAGATGGGGTCGATGTGTATTACTGGCTCGACAATATCGAGAAGCAGCGTACGCTCGAGTCGATCGCCAATGACGTCACGATGCGCCATCGCTCGCTCACGTGGGACCAACTCGAACGAGAACACGATCGACTTGGACTCGGTATCCAAGAGACGTTACGTAGCCACCGTTCTTCATGAGCGGTGGTTTTCAATTGTCCAAACATCGTTACTCGTCGAGACGATCGTTTGGAACTTCTCGCGCTGCGGATGCATGAACAGCTCGTATTGGAGTCGACGCTCGTCGTGTGACTCCTTTAAGTACGCGATGTCCATTCCTCGTTGTTGGACGTCGCGCACGGAACGTCGCGCAAACTCGGTGTCGCTGTCGGTATATAGATAAACCGACACATCCCACCAATCAGATGCAAGAAACGCGACGCTCATGCCTTCGATGATCGTGATCTGCTTTGTCGGGTCGATCCACGTTCGTTCAAGGTATGGAACGTCAATCGTATAGAAGCCGATGCCTTCACGTACCATGCGGACATCACGCTCAAGTGACAGCAAGTGGTGTGCCGCCGGATGACAGGCTGTCATCTTGTAATGATGTGCCTGCCCGTCGACCTTGTAATCGAGCATGGCACTTTTCCGTAACGTCGAGTCCGTGATATATGGGTCGGTGTTAATGTAGTTCACGTCTCCAAGACTCGCTCGTAAAGCGTCAGCGAATGTCGACTTCCCCGCACCCCCGTGCCCTGAGATGCCAATAATCGTGCGGTGCTCGCGCTTGACCTGGGCAACAATTCTATCAATCAATTCATTCATACTGCTCCCCCTTTTGATACACTTTATACAGAAAGGAAGTGTACCAATCCGATGTCAACTTGTCCATTTTGTCATCCGCAACTAGATCCGTCTCAGACGATCGTCGCCGAGAATGAGACATGCTACTTCTTGATGCACGACCGTGAGCAGGACGTGCTCGTCGGCTCTGGCGTCATCGTCCCGAAACAACATCGCGCAACGACGTTCGACCTCACGCCTTCGGAATGGCACGATACATATGTATTGCTTCACGAAGTGAAGTCATTCCTCGAGGAGACATATGGCCCTGACGGCTATACGCTCGGTTGGAATGTGGGTACCGCTTCAAATCAAACAGTTCCGCATGCTCACTTGCACGTCATCCCTCGTTACGCCGACGGCCCGCACGCGGGTAAAGGATTACGTCATTGGTTGAAACGACCAGAATGACCAAACAGCTCATCGTGTGAGGATGAGCTGTTTTCGTTTCGTTTCGGTTTCTTCAAGTTGTCGCTCCAGCCGTTCCACTTCTCTCGTCATTTTCTCGATGAGTTGAGTGATTTCACGGTCAAGACCTTTTACCTTGTCGAGCGAATCATTGATTCGTCCATGCATCGTCCACTCGGAAAAGATGTCATCGAGGAAGTAGTCAGCGAATTGAATGAGCGAACCGCGTTCAATGTGTAAGCCGCTGACAACTCCTTTCACATCAGCCAATTCCCGCGAGAAGCGCTCAAGCGCAGCTTGAAGTTCATGCATCTTCCGTTCCGAAGCATCGATGGCGTCATGTTTCATTGCAGTCGCAATCAATCCACCTCCAAAGAACGTATCATACGTCGACCAACCTTTCGCACTATCGAGATGTTTGAGTGTTTTGGAGATGGCCGTTCGCGCTGAGTTCCCGGCAACGATAGCTTCTTTATATTCAACAACTAACTCGGTCATTTTCACCTGTTGATCCGTGAGGCGATATAACTCTTCCCTAACAGTAGAATCTTGCTTCAAATGAGTTTCCTTCTCTTTTATGAACGTTTCCCATTCCGCGTCAATTCCATTATAGGTCTCAAACGTCTCATATAAGTCACGACGTTCAAGCGCTAACTCATCCAACATCGCCTCGTGTTCCCGTAATTTCAATTCGGCCCGGGCCGCCTCTTCCAACTCAATCGTTTTTTGTTCGTTGAATGTTCCCCGGAGCTTACGCCACGCATTGACGAGCGAGAATGAATCTAAGTCGTAGACGTCACGCTGTTCCTTCGTGAACGAATTGAGAAGTTGTTTTCGTACAGCTTCGTGTTCGGCAATTTGTTTATCGAGTGTCTTTAATTTACGAGCGAGTCGGTCCCGTTCGGCCATCTGTTGTTGTAAGTCGTGCTGTGTTTGGTAGAGATCACTCATAGCGTTTCATTCCTCCCGTTTCTTTTCGATGATGTTCCAACAGATCTTTGACGTTCACCCCGTCAATCGTTAAGCCATCAATCGATGAGTCCTCGATGCGGACACCATCGAGCCGACAGTTTTCAAAGATTGTGTTCGTCAGATTCGTATGGAAAAACGTCGTCGGTCTCCCTGACTCGTACATGGTGACGAAACGATACTGAGAACCGGATAGATTCAAATCATCGAACTCCGTCTCCCTGAAGTTGATATTCCGAAATTGACTCTTCGTGAAATTACAGTTGCTTGCCTGAAGCTCTGAGACATTACTATTCGTTATGGAGACACGGCTCGCATCCACCCCATACGCTTGAGCACCTGTGATTGAACGCTCTTCATAGCGCAATACCATGTAATCTGTTCGTTGTTGCACTCGCTTGACGAAACAAACTTCTTCATCTGATTCGAAGACGGATTGATAACCAGCAGCCCGATAAAATGCTACGTTGTTAGGTTGGGCTGTGGATGTCTCCAACTCCCAAATTCGAACAGTCGGATGAAGCTTCTCGATTGACTGTAGTGCCTGTTTCCCAATCCCTTTACCTTGTCTGTATGGGTGAATAAAGATGCGGTCAATCCGTCCGTAATCTTGCCCTGTCAACGTCACGACGGCTCCCCCGATGACTTGTCCTTCAAGCTCGATGACATAGCATACCAGTTGTTCAATCAAGTACAGGCTCATCGCCTCGTCATCATAACCGGGTGGCTCAATATTTAAGTCCCGGTATGGCAACCGGAGACGATCTGCCTCTTGTTTGAAACTCGCCCGTGAGACCTCAGTAAACATTCTCTGGTCCGAGGCTGTGGCTCTACGTATGTACATGATGATTTCCCCCTCTTCACGTTTTTATACGAGAAGAGAGATGTAAAGGTTTCGGGAACGACAAAAAGGACGATTGAGCAGATGCTCAATCGTCCTTTGCGTTGGCCTAGCAACGTCCTATCCTCACAGGGGGAGACCCCCAACTACTTTCGGCGCTGAAGTACTTAACTTCCGTGTTCGGCATGGGAACGGGTGTGACCACTTCGCTATCGCCACTAGACAATTATTATATTAGCATATCGATTAGGATATAGCAATACTATTAGGTAATTTTGTTTAAAATAATCACATAAAGAAAGACGACCGAGCGGATGCTCGATCGTCTTTCGCGTTGGCCTGGCGACGTCCTATCCTCACAGGGGGAGACCCCCAACTACTTTCGGCGCTGAAGTGCTTAACTTCCGTGTTCGGCATGGGAACGGGTGTGACCACTTCGCCATCGCCACCAGACATAGAGAGATCGTTCTCTCAAAACTGAAGA
>NZ_JACSLX010000008.1:0-89100 GCF_018618335.1 Exiguobacterium sp. s152 | reverse complement strand
GGCAAGTCCTTTTTCTTTTCTAAAATAGGAGTGCAGAGTTGTGTACGTTTCCGTTGCACACTTCTGCACTCCTATTTTGCATTACACAAGAACGCGACGATAAAACTGTTGAAGACAAACTGAGGGAAGTTCGGGTTCTGTAACGTCGCGATATAGTTACTGAAGCCATTGACCCGTAAACTCTCTTTGAACATGACGAAGATTGGGAACAACCAAATGATCGCCATGAGTGACAAGCCGAGATTGGTGAGCCATCTTCCTTTTTTCGTTTGGATTTCCATGGGTATCCCTCCTCAGTCCATTTTCTTCTGTACGCGTGTCTGGAAGTACGTGATGCTGAGCGCGATGATCAGCAAGATGATGGCGACGGCACTGGCGTAGCCGACCTCTTGGTGCAACATCGATTTCCGGAACAGGTACGTCGAGATGACCTCGGTCGAGTTACCTGGTCCGCCTTGCGTCGAGATCCAGACGATATCGAACGTCTTCAGTCCGCCGATGACCCCCAGGATCGTCAGCGTGAACGTCGTCCCTTTCAAGTTCGGGAACACGACGCTCCAGAGCGTGCGCCAGAAGCCGGCGCCGTCAATATTGGCTGCTTCGAACACTTCACGCTCGATGGCCAGCATCGCCATGTAGTACATGATCATCGACGAGCCCGTCCATTGGAAGATGTTGATCAAGATGATGGCGTACAAGGCGACGTCCTGGTCGCCGAGCCAGTTCTGTTCGAATGCACCGAGACCGATCATCCGGAGGAATTCGTTGATATAGCCGAACTGGAAGTCGAAGATTTGTGAGAACGCGGCGCCCAATACGACCGGGCTCAACACGACCGGGAAGAAGAACACCGACTTGAAGAACGTCCGGCCGACGCCTTTCGTGTGGAGCAGGTACGCCAAGACGAGACCGAGCCCGGCTTGGATTGTCACGGTCAAGACGGTGAAGATGCCCGTGTTCTTGAGCGCGTTATAAAATTCCGGGTCACTGAACATGCGGCCGAAGTTCTCGAAGCCGATGTACGTCTTCTCGAACGAGATGCCGTCCCACGAGAACAGCGAGTGATAGGCGTTATAGAAGATGCCGTAATAGATGAAGGCGATGACGAACAGGACGGTCGGGGCGACGAACGCCCAGCCGATCAAGTTCTTTTTCAGCTGCGCTTTCTTCTTCGTCGAATCCGGTCGTTGCGGCGGGACCGCCGACAGCTTCGGCTGTTCTTCCGGTAACTCGGTTGCGTGTTGCATAAGGTTCCCTCACTTTCCTATCAAAAAATCGAGCGCCAGTCAGGCTGGCCACTGGCGCTCGTTCGATTATTTACCTTGATCAGCGATGGCTTGGATACGCGCGAGCGCTTCTTTCGCGTCTTGACCGCCGGCGATGTTTTGAAGTTCTTTGCCGAGCGTGTCGTATACTTTCGGGTCACGGATGCCGCGGCCCGCGACGGCGTTCTTCACCGTCTCGTTCAAGATTTTGTACGACTCGCGTTCCACGTCAGACGTGAACTTGTCCTCGTACGCGACTTCGATGTCCTTGACGGCCGGAGCCATCTCGAACTTCTCCATGTAGAGCGCTTGGCCTTCGCCTTGCGTCATGTAGGCGATGAAGGCGGCCGCGCCTTCTTGTTGTTTCGACTCTTTGTTGACGCCGAGCGCCATGTCGATCGAGGCGATGACCGGTTGTTCTGTGCCGCCCGCGAGGTTCGGGAGCGGGACGAAGCCGATCTCATCTTCGAAATTGTTCCACTTGTCACGTTTCTCGACCGTCGTCATCGAGTGGGCTTCCCATGAGCCGATGACCCACATCGCCGCCTTCTTGTCGAAGAAGTTGTTCATGCCGTCCATGTATGTCGCTAGGCCCAAAGCGCCTTCTTGGAACACTTTGTCTTCGAACAGTTGTTGCCAAAGTTCAGCCGTCTCGACCATCTCTTTGTCCGTCCACTTCGCTTCGCCCTCGAGTACTTTTTGGATGTACCCTGGTGCGACCTGGTGGCTCAAGACGTTGAAGACGTCCGTGCCGACCCAGGCGTCTTTCGCGCCGAGCTGCATCGGGATGACCTTGTCGCCCGAGGCGTTGATCTTATCAATCGCCGCGATCGTCTCGTCATACGTCTTCGGCGGTGTCACGCCGTATTTGTCGAGCATCGTCTTGTTGTACATGAGATACGCCTGGCCCGTGAATCCGACCGGGACCGCCATCTGTTCGCCGTCGACCGTCGTCTGTTCGACGCCGAGCTCGATCAACTTCTCTTTCCAGCCCGCGCCGGCCGCTTTGTCCATATAGTCTTTCGCCGGGACGAGGCGGTCCTTGTATTGCGGGATCATCGGTTCCTTGAGGCCGATGACATCTGGGCCGTCACCGCCGAGCATGGCGACTTGGAGCTGCTGTTCATAGTCCTCGAGACGTTTGAACTTGACGACGTAGTCGTCTTGCGACTCGTTGAACGCCTTGGCCATGGCTTCCCCGACCTCTGGTTGTGGCGCCCAGCCCCACCAGTTGATGACCGGCTTGCCGTCTTCCGTCGTCGCGGCCGCCTCTTCCTTGCCGCCGCAAGCAGCGAGCAGTGATGACAAGACGAGTACCGATGATGCGAGTGCGATTGTCGTTTTCTTCATGTTCATTCTCCTTTGAATGTTATGCGACCAGCTTGAGGCAAAGCTCCCGAATCAAGTGGTCTGGCATCGGTTGATCTCCGAGCCGGGTGAGTGTGTATGCGATCAATTCCAAATCAAACTGCCAATGGTCGTCTATGTACGATCCGACGACGTACAGGTCGGCCCCGAACGGCAGCGCGTCCTGTTGCTTCAACCGCCATAGAAGCATCTCAAACAGTCCGTCGAAGTCGTTCGTGCGCGCCTCGTTCAAGTCTGAGACGCGGAACAGGCGGATGTCGCGGGCCTCTTCGTCGTAAAGCCGGAAGATGCCGTCCCGCCGTGAGCGGGTGACGACGACACCGTCCGCTTTTGAGAACGCTTCCAATTCATTAAACGTTGAACCGTCCCGTGTGAACAGCCGTGTCGCCCCGTAGCGACCGAATATATCGTGAAACTTGTCTTTCAGAAATGGTGTCTCTATGTCCATGTCTACCCCTCCACTTTCCCGTTTGAGAGTGTCACCCCTTACTTAGTAAATTAAATTTATTATCTAACTACAAACAGACTATAGCATATCCTTTTTAGACTTGTAAACGGTTTCATTCAAATTATTTTTCGACACAAAAAAATCGCCCTCGAGGTGAGAGCGATTGAATCATTGAATCTCTCCGAACAGTTGGTTCGTGATGAGGGCGGCTGCACCGAGCGCACCGTGGTTCGCATTCCACGGGACGACGCGGATGTCGGTCTGGCGGGCATCCATCGTCAGCGCCGTCTGGGCGACCCGCTCCTGGATGTTGGCGACGACGTTCGGCGCGTAGTTGAACAGCGGTCCCCCGAGCAAGATCCGGTTCGGATTGAGCAAGTGGATCATGTTGAGCGTCGCGATGCCGATATACTCCCCGGCCCGCTCATACAGCTGCTGGATGTCGGCGTTCGTGCCGACGGAATCACGCAAGTCGCTCAAGTCGAGCTCGTGATTGAGTTGCCGGGCCTCGTTCAAGATGGCCCGTTCCCCGGCGACGGCCTCGAGGCAGCCCCGGTTGCCGCACGAGCAGATCGGCCCGTCGAGCATGATCCGCATATGGCCAATCTCCCCAGCGATATGGTGCTCCCCGTCGATCAGCTCGCCGCCGTGGACGTAGGCACCACCGATGCCGTAGCCGGCGTAAACGTAGAAGAACTCGTCGATGCCGATCGCCTCGCCGAAATAGAGCTCGCCTAAGGCGAGCGTCCGCACGTCGTTCTCGACGAAGACGTTCTGGTTCAAGCGTTGTTCGAGTTCTTGTTTGAGTGGAATGTCATGCAAGTGGAAGCGCGGCGCGAACAAGACGATCCCGTTCCCCGCCTCGACCATCCCGTGGACGGACACCCCGAGCCCGATGACATCGCCTTCGGCCTTGGCGGCCAGTTCTATGTATAGCGTCACGATCGCCTCGATGAACTCCTCGTTCGTATCGAACCGCTTGTCGTGCCACGCCTCACCTAACACCTCCCCATGGATGTTCGTGACGACACCATGCAACCGCCGCTGCGTCGCGTCGATGCCGATGACGAAACGGTCACTGGCCGCGAGTTCGAGCATGATCGGGCGCCGTCCCCCGCTCGAGACGCCGAGCTCACGCTCGTTGATCAACCCTTCTTCTTTCAGTTCGTTGACGATGTTCGAGATCGTCGGCTTCGTCAAACTCGTCGCCTTGGCGAGCTCGACCCGGGACACCGGCTGATGGAGCCGGATGAGCCGGAGGATGAGCGAGCGGTTATACGTCCGCATCCATTTCGAGTTCCGTGGTGTCGTCTTCCCCATAACTGTTCCACCCATTTCTTTGCTTTTTTCTTAGTATAGCATGTTGGGGAAACCGGTCAGGGGGTGACTGAACTAATTTGACAAATTAATCCTTCTCTGTAACGAGGATACGGTCCTTGAATCACTTATGAGAACTCAGTGACGGTGATCATCAAAGTACTACTCATTCTTTCATAGATTCATTTGATAAATCCCGAGTCAACATCATTCTCTACTCCTCTAGCACAAGGAAGGAAACGCTATTCCCCCCGCTTCACCATTGGCCTTATCATACATAAGCACGGGGATAACTCCGATAACATGGGGATAAGGGAGACAGAGGTGTGAGACAACGGCGGAACAACGACTAAAAAGGGGGGAATAGCGTTTATACTCGGTCTAACCTAGGAATGACATAGAGCGCTCGGAAAAGAATTGACCAATGACAACTATCGATGAGCAAATTTATGAGTGGGAGCCGATGATTCATTATGTCGTCAGACACTTGAATATCCATCCGAACGAACAAGAAGACTGTGTCCAAATCGCACGTATTGCCTTATGGGAAGCGTTGAATAGAGGGTGCACGTTATCGAAAACATACTGTTTCCAACGGGTCCGCGGAGCAATCTTGAATCACAAACAAAAAAACGCTCGTCACTTGAAACATGAAGTCCCAGCCGAACGAATCCCAGAACAATGCATGACGTCCGAGCGTCACCTCTTCGACTGGCTCGACGAACAACGAGTGAGACTGTCACCGCGTCACTTCGAGCTCCTCTGTCACCTGATTGATGGAACCGAACAGACGCTGGCCTATTCCGCGAGCCGATTGCGCGCGTATAAGGCGGACGTCCAACGTGAACTACGAGAAGATATCTATTCGAAGGAGTGAACAATATGGATTATATCAGTTTAAAAGACGCTATCTCCATATATCTAGAAGATGTGGAAATCAGACAGTGCAGATCAAAAGACACCGTCAAGACATATCGCACCACTTTACGCCGATTCGAAAAACTGATGGACGAGTCGAACGTGACCTTGTTAAAAGACGTGGACGAAATCGCCCACGCCTATGCGTATCGAGATGAGTTAGTCGACTGTGAGAGAGCATTCAATACGATTAAGAAATATGTGAGCGTGCTCAAAACGTTCATGGTTTATTCGGTCGAAAAAGGATGGATTACCAAGAACCCGTTTGCACTCGTCAAAGTATCCGGTGCCGAGGCGAGAAGACAGTCGATGACCCTTAGCCGCGAACAGCTTCATCAAATCTTGTATCATGCCGACAACGCGACCCTGTATAACATTTATATGATTGGGTGTGATGCGGGTTTTCGGATTAGTGAAACGTTGAATTTAAAAATCGAGGATGTTGCATTTGATACAAATGAGCTTGTCATCCGGCACGGAAAAGGAAATAAAATGCGGGAGGTCCCAATGAGTGACCGGTTGCATGATGCGCTACTCCGTTACATTGAATGGGAGCGGCCAAAGATTGATACAGATTCCCCTTACTTGTTTATCATGCCTCGTGGCACAAAAGTACGTGCGAACTACGTGAACGAGTACCTGCAAAAAGTATCGAACGAACAGCTCGGATTTGGCATCACGAGCCATGTCTTGCGCCACAGCTTTGCGACAGAGCTGTACAATGCAGGTGTCAATATCACTAAAATCAGTCGCCTGCTCGGCCACGCCTCGACCGAGACGACCGAGTTGTATCTGCATATCTCTAAAGAACAGAATCAACAAGCGATTGAAGTGCTGAACAAAAAGAATGGACAAATTAATAAGAATAAAAAGAAATACTAATAACCTTCGATATTTTTTGAAAAGGCGAAATTCTGACAACACTTTTAATTAATGCTGTTAAAAGCCTTTATCGTAACTTACTAAAAAGTTCCTAGAAAATAACGAACAACAGTATGAAAAACTGATTTTTCCACTTAAATAATCATGTTTCGTCAAAGTTTCTCAATGAGATAAAACAATAAAGTCATGTTTCAATTCGACTAAAACATGACTTTATTTGCACTCTGAGAAGAGACATATTCATTTTTTTAATCCATCATTACTTTTATTTTTCGTAAGATTAATTCCTAATACAACGTGTACAAGCAAATAAATACTGCTATAAACAACGTAAATAACTAAAAAAGCATGTGAATTAATGTTTTCAATAAAAGTAAAAGCATATATAGAAATCATGCCTAATAAAAATATTAATTGAAGCCTTAATTCGTAGTATTGTTTTCCTAGAAGAACGTAAAGAGAAGAAAAAGAATCTGAAATAGTTTTCATGTAAAACCAAGGCGTCATAATTAACATTATCTTTCCAGCTCTAGCCCATTCCATCCCTAAAAAAAATGGAATGAACATTACAGAAGCATAAGCAATCAGAAAATAGATAGGAATTAAAGATAAACTCACTAATTTAAAAGTTTTCATTACATCAAAGTTTATGTTCTCACTAGTCACAATTTTTTTCTGAATTTCTTTGAAAAAAATTTTATGAATACTTGTAGAAATAATTAAATTAGGAATACTAAGCATTTTTATTGCTATTGCAAATAATCCGAGAGTTTCGGTTCCAAACATCAATCCAGACAAAAGAAGAATACTTGATTGATTAGTTGTAGAAAGTAAGGCAGCTGGTGCATTTCCCAAGGCTTGATGTCTATATTTTATAGAAACTTTTTGAAGTTGTCTAAAATCTAATTTTTTTAAGAATTTCAAATTAATATCTGCTTTACGTTTCTGAAATCTTATTCCTTGAAACGAACTTAATATTTGAGAAAAAACTAACGTTATGTGGGTGCTCCACAATAGACCCCCAAAAACAGAAAATACGTTGTTAGAAAAAGATCTAATAATTGTAGCGTACCCAATTGTTTTGTAGTCCTCCCTGTTATTGTTTACAAATGTAAATACATTACTTAATGCATAAGAAAACAATAAAAGAAAAAGTAACATCACTGCACTTACATAGGATATAACATCGGAATTGAAGTAAATAGAAGCGTATGTCATCGAGACCAATATGCTTAAAAATAATCCAATCAAAAGCGAAAGCTTTATTAGATTTTCCTCTTCTGCCTTTCCAACTTTAGACTGAATAATTGCCATTTCATACTTACCACTTAAAATCGGACCGAATATTGACACACAAACAATAAAGGTAGTATATGCACCAAATTCTGCTGGAGAATATAAGCGAGAAATTACGGGTGACAAAACAAACGTAAGAATTTGCGCCAAAACTAAACTTGATGATAATTTAAAGAAATTTTTTATATTTATCATTGTAATTCCTTCATGATTTTTGAATATGTAATATTCAAGTACTCACTATAATCAACAGTTTGATTATATAATTTTACGTTATCCTTATAATACTGATAATTTTGCGTAATTGTATCATAGGCTTTAGAAAAATGATTGTTTGATATTCCAACTTCGTGAGTTTCTATAAAGGTTTTAAGTGGCGGATTTTCGCTTGTAATTATCGGAATTCCACAATCAATATACTCGTAGATTTTACCTGATGCGCAATATTTATTATTATCGTCATGCATAGGATAAATTACCACTCCAATATGGGATTGTTGCATTAGATATTTTAATTCTTGTGGTAAAACCTTTTCCAGAAGATATACATTTTTAAGATCGTACTTTTCTATATAGTTATCTATTTCATGCTTATCTTTTTCCGTCCCGCCACCTACAATAACTAAATTTGCATTGTCCTTTATTTCTTTGAATTCCGCTAACAACTCTAGTGTTAAACGATGCAATGAATAGCCACCAGTACTTATTATATTTTTTTTTCCATGAATGAACTTGCTGTATTTTTCCTCATAAGCTTTTAGTTCAGCGGCTGTTGCTTCCGAATCTATTACGCGTATATTTTCAAAAACGATTGGCTTTTTATCTAAAGAATAATGTTGCTTTGCGAGCTGTGATCTTTCTTCATTCGCTACAATTACAATATCAGCGTTTTTTATTAGTAGTTCTTCAAACAAACAGAAAACTTTTAATTTTCGACTTGTTTGTTGCTCTCTTATATAATACTCTCGGCAATCAATTATTAGTTTTTTTGGTTTAAACAACATATAAATTAGGTAACCTGTTATCGCGGAATACAAGTTATCAATAAACAAAGTATCTATTTTTTTTTCTCTTTGTAACTTAAATGCTGTTTTGACACTGAGCAAGAAAAAATTAATCAGGTTCTTTACAGTTAAATATTTACTTTTGTTTTTAATCTTAATTATATCGTAGTTTTTATTTAAGTCTTTTTTTTCGTTGACCATACAAGATACAACATGAATTGAACCATAAGGATCTATCAATTTTAATAGCTCTTTTGTCCGCCCATCATAATCTAAGGTTGTAAACGATAAAAAAAGCAAATTTTCACTCATACAACATATCTCCTATTACCTAATAATATGGCCACTAGAAATAGCATTCCTGCTGTTCCCATCATTATTGTCGACAATGAAAATAATGCTGGCGAAGCTACAAACAAATTTGTAGAAAATCTAAAGAGTATAAATAAAAGTACATAAACCCATTCTAAGGATGTAGTATTTTTTAGAATTTTTTCAACAAACAAACATATAATAATGTTTAAAGCACTTAATATCGGAGATAATATTACACCAAAGTAAATATACGAGTACCCCAAACCAGAAAGAACCTGTCCGGTACTTCGTTCGTATCCATAGATGAAGGTATTAAATTGCTCGGACGTTAAAACAAAATTTGCTTCTTTAAGTAAAAAACTTATCCCAAAAGTAGACCTTAAAAAGTCATAGAAAAAGTTTGCCGGTGATAGATTATAGCTATCAGCAAATTGTAACGTTATAGCTACATTTTCTGGTCCGAAAAAATATATTTGAAACATCCCCGATATTTCTTCCCATGTCAAGTCGCTATTTATTAATGCATCTGTGTATGATCCATACATGAACGCATAGCCAAACTTATATATGCTCATGGTAGTAAGAACTAATAAACCTATACTGCCCAAAAAGAATAATATTCGCTTTCTCATTTCAGGATAAAAAGTAATTAACAAGTAACTTAGGATTAGTAATAAATAGATCTGATTAGTTCGCCTTTCACCTATAATAACCATTAGCAATAGTAGTGAAATGAAAACAGGAACATAAAAATTGATTTTTTGTTTATTAACACTATAATTTTCAGAAAAATGTTTAAGCGTTAATAAGAAAATCAACATTAATCCTATTTGGATAATTTGTTGTAATAGTATCCTTATAGAAGAATCTTCATCTCCGACTCTTTCAATAGAGGAGGTGCTTACGTCAATATAACCAAAATTAATAAAACTAGAGTTTAACCCATAAAATACAAATACAAACATAAATAAAAGTAAAAATAATGAATACACAATTAAATTCCCTTTTATTTTTAAGTTTCTAGGCACACTAGAATTTACTGGAACCTTTTTATTATAGTAAATCGCCAACAGTATTGATAAAGCAATCCATTCATAAGAAATCAACAATATTGATTTATTTATGTAATAAGAATCTGGATTTATATAATTCAATCCTGGATCTAATGTGGAAAAAGAAATAAAAATAGGTATTAATGTTAATCTAATTAAACCCATAATCATAAAACCCCAAAGGGTTATTTTTTTTTGACTCATTTTGGCTTTATTTCCTACTAAAAATATTAAAAAAATGCCAAAAGCAAAAGTAATAGGTAGAATATAAAGATTGTCATATCCTTCATGATTTCCATAATTGCTTAAAGTTATTATGAAAGAGATTAGAGAAAATCCAAATAAGACAACTCTAGAGCTATTAGACATTTTACTAAACTACCTCCTACTAAAATTTATAATTCCTCATAAATCCTCTTTTTTGTTTTTTCATTTTCATCCAACTTTTTATTTAATTCTAACGTAGCTAACAATTTTACACTCTTGTTATCTAATGATTTATACCACTCGTAAACTTCATTTGGTAAATTATAATTGTCGGAATTATGATTAACTGAAAATTTATTAACGCAAAATTTTTCCATATATGTTCCTTCATATAAAATTATAGGAATAGCTGCCATTAATGCATGATAATATTTAATAGAAATTGCACTATCTAATGCAACACTATTTGTACCATATAAATTATTCATTATATCTATTTCACTTAATATTTCATTTATTTCTTCATTTTTAAAAGCACCTTTGAATTTTACGTTGGTGATACCTTCTGAAATAGCGAAGTCTTCTAACACTTCGCTATTTGTTCCATAATAAGACAATGTAAACCGTTCATCATTATCAAATAATTTTAAGAGCTTTTTATCGTTTTCAAAAAATCGCACATTTCCTAAGAAACCTATATTTATAGGGTCTTTTGAAGAAATACCGCGAGGCTTTATTTTCTCTAATAAATCTTCATTTATGCTATTTATAAATAACACTTTATCTTGATGTATTTTATTTATTGGCAAAAATTCTAAAAATCCCGGCGAAGAGTATGTGGTAATCAAAGAGTTATCTATAAGTGATTTCATCAATCGATTTATAAAAAAAATATTTTCAAAAGCATAGTCTCTTATATTCAAAAAATATTTGTTACTATACTTTTTGATTAAAACATCAAAAATTAAATAAGCTGTAAGCGAATTCCATATTATAAGTTTTTTATAATTATTTGATAAAATGACTTTTTTAATAAACCTTCTAAATTCGATATATTTCTTTATTTTTGTGAATTTATTGGATTGATTGTGTCCAGAAGCTATAAAACGAAATGTTTTCTCTGCAGTATTATGTTCTTCAATGTCATATCTATCAAAATATATGATGTCGAATTTAATGCCTTTTTTATTCAAATAATTAGTGTACATGTTCAATAAGGAACTATGTTTTAAATTAATAATAGATATCAGTGCTATTTCACTCTTCATTCCATACCACTCTCTTTACATAATGGGTATAAGATAACAATATTTTTACTACTTTATCCGAAACATTATCTGCTTGATAATCATTTACTTGATGTGCCAATCTACAATTTTCAATTTCTTTTAAAGACCTTAAAATATTATCTTTATTTAATCCGGTCATTATTACGCTTGCTTCTTCCATTGCTTCCGGTCTTTCATGAGCTTGTCTTATATTTAATGATTTCAAACCAAGAATTGAAGTCTCTTCACTAATAGTCCCACTATCACTCAAAACAGCTTTTGCATGAATTTGAAGACAATTATAATCAATAAAACCCAACGGTTTTAACAAAACTATATTTTTGTGAAATTCAATGTTTTTACTTGAAATCATTTTGCGTGTACGGGGATGAGTACTCAATATAACAGGATGATTATAAATTTCAGCAATTTCGTTAAGTGAGTCAATCAAATTAACGAAATTTGTTTCAGAACTGATATTTTCTTCTCTATGAGCAGAAACTAAAAAATATTTATCTTTCGTTAATCCTAATCGGTCTAACACATTCGAGTTCTCAATTGCAGAACGTTTAGAATTGATAACCTCATACATCGGACTTCCAGTTTTAATAATTCGATCAGCAGGTAATCCTTCTTTTAATAAATATTCACGTGCGATGCTACTATAAGTTAAATTAACATCAGCGATATGATCCACAATTTTTCTGTTTGTTTCTTCTGGCACCCTTTGATCAAAGCAACGATTACCTGCTTCCATATGAAAAATTGGAATTTTTCGTTTTTTTGCTGCGATTGCACACAAACAACTATTTGTATCCCCTAAGATTAAGATAGCCTCTGGATTCTCCTTATCCAGAATAGGATCGATTGCAATTAAAATGTGTCCAATAGTCTCTGTAGCATTTCCATTAGCTGCATTCAAGAAGTAATCAGGCTTTCGTAGATTAAAATCTTCAAAGAAAACCTCATTTAATTCGTAATCATAGTTTTGACCTGTATGAACTAAAATGTGTTCAATTACCTCAGACTCTTCTAATCGATTAATAGTCGATGACAGGCGAATAATCTCTGGTCTTGTTCCAACAATAGTCATTACTTTTAGTTTCTTCATTTATTCATTAAACCTCCAAATAGTATGTATCAGGATAATCAGGATCGAATGGCTCATTTACCCACATAAGCGTCACCATATCTTCGTTCCCTAAATTCTCTATATTGTGTGTATAACCCACTGGTATATCCACGACTTCTAGTTTTTCTCCACTTACAAAATATTCAGTAATATGATGTGAATCTATCTGTCTGAGCCGAATAACTCCATTTCCACTAACCACCAGAAATTTTTCATTTTTAGTATGATGCCAGTGATTGCCTTTAGTTATTCCTGGTTTTGAAATGTTAACCGACATTTGTCCGCGATCAGCTGTTCGTATAAACTCCGTAAACGATCCTCTTTCATCTTTATGCATATTTAGTGAGTAAGAGAACTCATCTTCTGGTAAATAACTTAAGTATGTACTATATAATTTTTTATTTATAGATTCACTTAATTTTGTGATTGATAAATCTTCACGAGATTTTTTGAATGAGCTTACAAGGTCTGCAAGTTCCCCCAATGTTATATTATAGGTAGGAGAAATGTTGTAGAAAAAACTAGAACTTTTGTTTTTTTTGAGCTCTAGAAGTTTGATTAAAGATTCTACAACATCATCGATATACGCTAAAGTAAGCACTGTGTTTTTATCATTTATCTGTACTGGAATATCCCGTGCAAAATTATAGCAAAAAGTTGCAACTACACTATTATAATTTGGTTTACACCATTTCCCAAATAAGTTTGGAAAACGATAAATCATAACATTGGTATTATTCTTTTTAGCATAATCTAATACCTGATTTTCAGCTTGTTTTTTACTTTTTCCATATGGATTAGTTAACTCAGCTTGGATTGAAGAGGAGAACATGATTGGAGGAGGGTTTTCTCTTCCCATTAACATATCAATTAACTCTTCTGTAAATTTTGTATTCCCCGTTTCAAATTCAGAAACATCTTGCGGTCGATTAACACCTGCAAGGTGATAAATGAAATCAGCACGTCGAGCGAATTCTTTTAACTCCTCGGTCGGTGTATCTCTATTACATAGCATTAAACTTGTATAACCTTGGTTTTTTAATTCGGCGACTAAATTTTTTCCTACAAATCCGTTAGAACCTGTAATCAAAATATTCATACACTCACCCATTTGCCTAATTCGTTTCTAACATATTCTAGTGTCAGTAGTCTCTCTTTAATTTCTTCAATTGTTAAACGCGTTGTATTATTTGAATTGTATTCTGTTTCTTTAGTTAGCTGTTGATCCCCTTCACTAAAGTACTTATCATAATTCAAATCACGAGTATCCGCTGGAACGCGATAAAATCCACCCATATCTTCAGATACAATATGCTCCTCACGAGTTAATAAAGTCTCGAATGCTTTTTCGCCATGACGAGTGCCAATAATTTTAATTTCATTTTCTGCACTAAATAGTTCTTTTAAAGCAATGGCTAAATCACCTACTGTCGATGCTGGAGATTTTTGAACCATAATATCCCCAGCTTCTGCATTATTGAATGCAAATACAACCAATTCTACAGCTTCTTCCAGACTCATTAAAAAACGTGTCATTTGTGGATCCGTAACTGTTAAAGGTTCACCTTTTTTAATTTGCTCAATAAATAAAGGAATTACTGACCCTCTTGAAGCCATTACATTCCCATAACGCGTTCCACATATTAAAGTTTGCGCTGCATCAATTGTTCTAGCTTTGGCGACAAATACTTTTTCCATCATAGCTTTTGAAATACCCATAGCGTTTATAGGATACGCAGCTTTATCTGTAGAAAGACAGATAACTTTTTTCACCCCTAATTCAATTGAGGCATTTAAAACATTTTCGGTTCCAAGTACATTGGTTTTAACAGCTTCGAGAGGGAAGAACTCACACGATGGAACCTGTTTTAATGCCGCTGCATGAAAAACATAATCCACGCCATATAACGCATTTTTCACACTATTAGAATCCCTTACATCTCCAATATAAAACTTCAGCTTACTATTTTGATATTTTTTACGCATATCCTCCTGTTTCTTCTCATCTCTAGAAAAGATTCTAATTTCTTTGATGTCTGTTTCTAAAAATCTTTCCATTACTGCATTTCCAAATGAACCTGTCCCACCAGTTATCAGTAAAACCTTGTTATGAAACATTTGATTAATCACTCCTAGATTTCATTTATTAAATTAATATATTTTTGTGTACTTAACTCTCTTGAGTATTCCTTTACAGATAATTCTTTTGCGTTTTTAGACATTTGATTATAAATTATTTCTTCATTTTTCAAGAGCATAATACACTTTTCTAAGGAAATACTATCATTGTTTTTAATATTAAAACCCGCACCGAATTTTGTTAATTTTTTCGCGATATCAGTATTTTCGTCCATAATAGAGATGACGGGTTTCCCCATAGCTAAATATGTATAAGTCTTACTTGGCACAGCTAAACCTGCTAAATTAGACTCAAGTGAAACAATGAAAACATCGCTCTCATTTAGTGCTACACTCAGATCATTCCCATGAAGAAAGTCAATAATTTCAACATTTTTTGTCCCTATAGATTCAAATTTCTTTTTAATTTCATCTTTTTTATTTCCATGACCCACTAATAAAAATCTAATTCCTTTGCAGTCACTCATTTTCACAATAGTATCTGTAAGTGTGTCCATATCCTGGGCTGTCCCCATATTACCAAAATAAGATACGGTAAATTCACCGTTCTTTTTTTCCAGAGCAATATCTACGCTTCCTGTATGCCAATTTGGTATGACCTCAATTGACTCAGGGGAAACCTTCCGATTAGTTTCGATAAGCTTTTTCATCTCTGATGAAAGGGCCACCACCTTATCAAATGACGGAAAAATTCTAACATTAATAACTTTCATTAAACGAACCAGTAAACTATCTTCTGAGATGCTGTTAGTAGATACTGCTATCTCTGGGTAAACATCGTAACTAACAAATACAATTTTCATATCAAATAACTTCTTAGCAATGTAAGGAACTATTGGAAGCACTGGAGGGTTTGAATACACAATGCAAACATCTTTGTTTTTAAATTTTCTTAGGTTCAAAAGAGAGAAGAAAGTAAACGAAAAGTAATTTAATAGCCTCCCTAGTGAGTTGTTTTTGTTAAATTTACTGTATTTTATTCTATTGATTTTAAAATTCGGTTTAATTATTTCACTTTTTTTTATTCCTTCGTTTGCTTTTAAGTATTCATATGGAAATCCACAGAGCACCTCAACATCAAAACCATTTTCGCTTAAATCCTCAGCAGTCTGATAAGGTAATTGAGCTGATGAAATATATTCAGGATAGAAATATTGACACAAAAATATAACTTTTTTACTCATATAAATTTATACCTTTCGGAAAGAAGTGATAGATTCATTAAAAGACACAATTTGATATGGTAGTTTATAATGACATGCATTTGAGTTAACAACTAAATCACCAAAAATTTTTGAACCGATTGAGGATTTTTTGATTATGTCTACAAATGAATGGGGGATGCGCAATGAAAAACACTTTCTTTTTTCACGGTATTTCAAGAAAATTTGATAGGTCGAACTATATTCAGCATTTTGAGGTATATAAATACCGCGTTCTTCATTATCAATGAGTAGATACAAAAAATAAGAAAGATTGTCAATATAAATCATGCTTCTTTTGTTTGGAATATCTAAGAAAACAGGAAGATACTCAAAAAACATTAGCATTTTACGGAAATTACCTGGACTTCCTGGTCCATAAACAATAGGTGGTCTCACAATCACGACTTTAAATGTATCATCTTCTAAAGCTAATATTTCTTCTTCAGCTTGCAGTTTAGATTTACCATAGTCATTTTTAGGGTTTAACGGTGTATTTTTATTAATTATTCCTTGCGACAAACCATAAACACTTAAAGTACTAAAAAAGATGAATTGTTTTACCCCATCATTCTTAGCTTTTTTCGCTATTTGAAATGCCAGATCACGGTTTACTTGATAATATAATTCTTTACTTGCAGTTGGATTATGCACGATGGCAGCTAAATGCACAATCGTATCATATTTTATAAATTTTTTTTCTAACCATTCATTATTACGTACACTCAATGATTCTACGGTAATCACTGAGGATGAATGATTAGATTCTAACCATTTCACAAAAGATTTCCCTATATAGCTATTTGAGCCCGTCAACAAAATTTTCTTCATTTTTTTTCTTCTCTAGTTGGCGCAATTTCCTTCATCATTTTTCCAGTCCCTCCTTCTAATACCCCATCACTTCTTAGAACACTAAACACAGTGCCAATAAAACATCGGAAATCCATCCAAAACGACATTTTTTCAATATACTCTCCATCAAGTTGTGCTTTATACTCAATTGGAAGTTCATCTCGACCATTGATTTGAGCCCATCCTGTTAAACCCGGAGTCACACTATTTGCTCCGTATTTTTCACGTTCCTCAATCAAATCGTACTGATTCCAAAGTGCAGGACGCGGACCAATCACTGCCATATCACCTTTTAGAATATTAATGATTTGAGGAAGTTCATCGAGACTCGTTTTCCGAAGAAACTTCCCTACTTTTGTAATGTAGAGATCTGGGTCTAGTAATAAGTGTGTTGGTGTATCCTTAGGAGTATCAATTTTCATCGTTCTAAATTTTAAAATTTTGAAATGGGTTTGATTCACTCCGACACGCTTTTGTTTAAAAAAGATAGGACCTTTCGACTCCAATTTAATCGCAATCATAATCCCAACAAATAAAGGTGATAGCACAATTAATCCTACTAAAGAAAGAATGAAATCAATTTTTCTTTTCTGCTCAATGTATTTCATTATTCACACTCCAATGGTCAAACAGTTTCTCGAATATGGTTAAGAGAATCGTCATGCAACTCAATTCCATCATTCGCCCAATTAATAAGGTAAAGGCTAAGCGCTTCGCTCGTTTTAAGATGATGAATTTGATTTAGTTTTCCATCCAAATTCTTCTCTTCTGACACGATGCCTGTAAAGATCTTAGGATATACTGCTTCCGGATGGACTTCGCCTTCTTTCAACAACTCCTCAAACATTTTTTCGCCTGGACGAATCCCACTATACTCAATGGAAATTTGTTCCTCTGTAAATCCACTTAGTTTGATCATGTTTCGAGCAAGGTCCACAATCTTCACGGGCTCACCCATATCTAAAACGAAAACTTCTCCACCGTCCGCAAGCATTCCGGCTTGAATAACGAGTCGACTCGCTTCAGGAATAGTCATAAAATATCGAGTCATATCTGGGTGTGTAACTGTAAGTGGACCGCCTTTTTCAATCTGATTTTTGAAAAGTGGGATGACTGATCCACGGCTTCCTAGAACATTACCAAAACGAACTACAGCATATTTCGTACTACTTACTTTTCCTAAGCGTTGGACGACCATTTCAGCTATCCGTTTTGTAGATCCCATTACATTCGTTGGATTCACAGCTTTATCAGTAGATATCATAACGAATCGAGAAGCCCCAAACTCATCTGCCATTTCAGCAACGTTTTTAGTCCCATAAATATTATTCTTTACAGCTTCATGGGGATTGGCCTCCATCAATGGCACATGTTTATGAGCTGCAGCATGAAAGACAAGATGTGGCGTGTATGATTCAAACACTTCTCTTAATCGATTTCGATCTTGTATGTCCGCAATAATCGGAATAAGTTCAATATCAAAGTTCAAATCACGAAGTTCACGTTCAATCAAATAGATACTATTTTCTCCGTGACCTAGCAATAGAAGGCGTGATGGTTGGAATTTTAAGATTTGCCGACAAATTTCAGAGCCGATTGATCCACCGGCACCCGTTACAAGGACCGTTTTGCTTTCCACTTCCGACTGTATCCCAGAGATATCAAGTTCTACAGGCTCACGCCCAAGTAAATCTTCAATTGACACTTGGCGCATCTGATTAACTGATACTTTACCGGCCGCTACTTCTTCAATCATTGGCAACGTATGTACATTTGTACAAATCGCTTTTGCCCGTTTAATGATTTCTAACCTTTCCTTATAATTCATTGACGGGATAGCGAAGACAATCTTATCAATTGCCTCACGTTCAACTACAGATTCTAAATCATTAACCTTACCTAACACTTTCACGCCGTTGACAGTTAGTGATTGTAGATGACTATTATCATCAATAAACCCAATTGGATTCATCCGATGATTTTGTGAGTGCTGCATTTGACGGACGAGCATTCGTCCAGCTTGTCCAGCACCAATGATCAGCGTCCGTTTTTCATCTTTTCGTTTCTTTAATTTTTTATTAAATAAACCCGAAGCAGAATTAGAGTTCCAAGTGATTACTACACGCGACCCTAAGCGAATTGCTCCTAAAGCTAATAAGGAAAGACAGAAACTGAGAAATAACATACGCTCCATTGCTTCTCCATACATTCCAAACTGTATAAGATATAAGGAAACTGTACTCATTACTAATGTAAGCGTTAGGCGTACTGCTTCTTTGATACTGGCGAATCGCCATGCTACATCATAGAGTCCACTCAGTCCAGCTATTACAATAAATAGCACACTATAAATAATCGCCGATTGAATAAAATGATTTTGATTCATCGAAAATAAAAATTCGACAGGATATAAAAAGAAATACGTAAATGTGATTGCAGAAATAATTGCAATAATGTCTAGCGCAGCCAAAATACTAGTCCGAATCGACTTTCTTTTCAGCTCTGTAAATGACATTTATCGTTCCTCCTCGCTGGTATAATATATATTATCTGTCTGATTCATAGAAAAAAGGATGTAACTTACATCCTTTCAAAATTATAAATTAAGGGTATCACTTTCGACCTAATATAAAAACATGCGAGGAGTAAATTAAACCTAAAATCGTTCGACAGTTGTCGACAACACTTCACATATTTAGATAATTTGTCAATAACTAGTCTTTAAAATAAGACAATCATTTTTTCCATTTCCCTCGCCAGTTTTTTGTCGGTAATGTCGGCGGATCAATGAATACAAACTCATCCTTCATAATTGCTTCCGCATTAACTACGTAAGTCTCCCACTTGTCTTGACCAAGCTCTTCACGAACAATCTTTTCGACCTCTGTCCAATAAAATGTTCGGCGGCCCGTGCTATGAGCATCTGATGCAATTAAATGGCTGAGCCCGTTACGAAGGAAAGCGAATGCGAGCTCTTTCACGTTCTGACCGAACTCTCCGGTCAAACTACTCGTCGTAATCTGCGAAAGCGCACCCGACGAGACGAAGTCCATCAACCGTTTTGGGTTGGTTGCGAACTCTTTATTACGCTCAGGATGAGCGATAACTGGCGTGTAGCCTTCCGTTTGAAGACCGAAGAAGAGCTGTTCGGCATAAGCTGGTACAGAGTCACTCGGGAACTCCACGAGGACATAACGTGATCCAGCAAGTGATAACGCTTTACCTTGCTCTAACGATTCAACAAGGTCGCCAAAGATTCGAATCTCTTGTCCAGCGTACAAATCGAGGTCAATTCCCTCTTGTCGTAAAACATTTTGCAATCGCGCAACGGCACTCGCTACATCGAGCTGACTTGTATCAAACTGCGGGTGAAACGCGTGGGGGGTGACCACGATTGCAGTCACCCCTTCACTTACGGCGCGTTTCGCCATCTCGACCGCTTGTTCGACTGTTTCCGGACCGTCATCGACGGCCGGCAATAAGTGACAATGGATATCAATCATGGCACGCTCTCCTTTTATTCGTATGCGTAATAGTAATAGTAATCGTCGCTGCCTTGTGGCTCACGTTTGTTCAAGACGACACCGAGGATATGTGCCTCTGCAAGTGTCAATTGTTCTTTCGCTTTGACGACCATCTGACGATCTGATTTGTCGCAACCAACGACAAGAACGACACCGTCAACCTTACGTGCCAAGAGGCGTGTATCCGCCACTTGCATCATTGGAGGTGCATCTAAAATGATGATGTCATAGTTCGTTTTTAGTTCTTCCAAAACGCGATCCATCATCTTCGAAGACAATAGTTCTGACGGGTTTGGTGGAATTGGACCTGCAGCAATCAAATCTAAATTTTCGACTTGAGTCGAATGTGTCGCCTTCTCAACAGTCGTCTTCTTAGCCAACACTGTTGAAAGACCAATTCCGTTCGAAAGACGGAACGTGAAGTGGGCTGTCGGTCGACGCATGTCACAGTCAACAAGTAACACACGTTTTCCTTGTTGAGCATAGACAACGGCGAGGTTCGATGACGTTGTCGACTTCCCCTCACCTGACGAAGCTGAGGTAATAACCATCGTTTGCAAGTCGTCATCGACTGCCGTGAACTCTAGGTTCGTCCGAATCGTCCGATACTGTTCGGAGATTGGTGACTTCGGTTTGTGGACTGTGATTAATTCCCGTCCAGTTTTGTCATATTTGATATGTTTACTTTTCTTTTTTCCGAACTTAAACATGGACTTGTTCACCTTTCATGTTAGCTTGGCGTTGTTGACGCATTTCAATTTTATCGATGACAGGGATTGACCCGAGAACCGGGAGTTCCAAAATGTTTTCAACGTCCTGTTCTGTTTTAATCCGACGATCCAACACAACTTTAAGGAACGCGATAGCAACTCCAATCATTAAACCAAGTACTGTTGCGATTGCCGTGTTCAATAAAATGTTTGGTTTGATAGGTGACATTGGAACTGACGCGTCAGACAATACCTTGACGTTGTCAACACCACTCATTAATTCGCTGACTTCGTCTGCAAACACGGTGCTGATTTCGTTGGCAATGTCCGTTGCTAGAACCGGGTTCGTATGTTGAACTTTAATATTGATGACCTGCGAATTTTGCTCACTGTTGACTGTGATTAAGTTACTAATGTTCTCTGGAGCCCCAATCACATTCTGTTGAACAGCTTCTAAAATTGCCGGGCTTTGGATAATGACCCTGTATGTGTTTACAAGCGCGACCGACGACTGAACTTGGCTGCTATCAATCATGTTGTTCTGTGTTTCCTTCGGAGCAACGAGTACTTGCGTCGACGCTTCATACGTCGGACTGATCACGAATGAACTAATTAAAAAGGCGATAAGCGCCGCGATAATTGCTAAACTGACGATGAGCCACTTGCTCCGTTTTATGATGGAGAATAATTCTCCAAGGGAAATTGTTTCTTCTTTCATGCTCGTGTTTTCTCTCCTCTGTTCTTTAAAGTCACTACTGGAAAAATTCCGCAGATAATATTTAACAATGCCAATACCAAAACATTATAGCAAAAATCCTAACAGTTGATGACCCATTTTTTAAAATTTGGGTTTTTTGGTATGTAAATCTGATAAACTTTGTTAGGAAGAACTTAACAAAAGGAGGAGACAATAGTGCACGTTAGTGAGCGCCTACTCCAGTTGTACGCAGACACGAATGCGACAACACGTACAAAACTACAAGATGTCATTAAACAAAATTTAGGGGACGGAAAATCGTTACGCATGTCCTTTGAAGAATTGACGGGTACAACGTTAGAGTCACTACCGACGGAAGAAAAATCGGGGTCGGACTTCGCTGCTTGGATTAAAGATGGGAAGAAAGATGCCACGTTTCTTCCATACTATGTGTCTTTACTTGAGATGCATGAGGATGTATTGAACAAAGAAGCGACCGTTCCTCAATCCGCACCGATTGACAAGACAACCGTCAAGAAAACACCGATTGTGGACAAGGCATCGGGACCCGCTTCCGAACCAACTCAAAAAACGGAAGAACGAGCCACAGCCGCAAAACCGCGTTATACCCCTGAAATTCCCGTGCCCTCACGCGCGGAACGAGCCAAATATCAACGAACAATCGAACCAGCCCGACCACGCCGGAAATCCGGCAAATGGATTGGTGTCCTTTTCCTCCTCGCTTTACTCATAGGAGGCGGCTATATCGGGTATCCATATGTTATGGACTTGTTGGAACCAAAACAAGAAGCCAAAGTCGTCGAGGAAACACCTAAGCCGGATCCTGAACCGGTCGTCCAAGAGCCAGAAACAAATTATGTCTGGCTCGCCTCGAAAAACGTCAACCTCGTCTCTGAACCGAACGGCACGACAGTCACCTATATAGGAGATATCGGCGACCGCTATGAGATTTTAAAGGAACAAGATGAACACGTTGAAGTAAATTTGGATGGGACGACAGCATGGGTTCCGCTCGATTCGATCACGACCGACTGGCCGACACGCGACTTGACCGATAGCGCCCTACTCGACTGGGTGAACACGAACTTGAACAACAATTGGCTCGGCGAATCGATTCCTGACTTCTTCGCTATGAACGAAGCTGCACTCACGGAGACAATCGGAGTGCCGTACGGACGTGAGACGGATGCTTTGAACGCCTATGCGTTCTATAACGATGGCTTCTTCGTCATTCAACAAGATAAAGTACACGCCATCGATTGGACGAACACACAAACGACGCGCGATGTATTCAGCCCGCTCGGCGAACCGGTCCTCGAGACGGACGATGCAGTAGTTTATGAGAGTGAGACATATTCACTCCGCTTATTCGAAGGTACGAACGGACAGACACGGGTACGACTGACTGAAAAATAAGAGAGTTTCACGGAAGGAGCAATCCCCATGAACACGATTCTTGTTACAGGAGGTGCCGGTTATATCGGCACCCATACCGTCTTACAGTTGCTTGACACCGATTACGACGTCATCGTTCTGGACAACTTATCGAACAGCCGCCGTGAGGCGCTCGAACGAGTCGAAGCACTGACCGGAAAATCGGTTACGTTCTATCTCGGTGACATCCTCGACCGCGAACTGCTCGAACAAATCTTTTTGACACATACGATCGATGCCGTTATCCACTTCGCTGGATTAAAAGCTGTCGGTGAATCGGTATCGGAGCCACTCCGCTACTACGAGAACAACGTCGTTGGTACGACTGTGTTGCTTGAAGTGATGCACGCATTCGATGTGAAACGAATCGTCTTCAGCTCATCGGCGACTGTATACGGCATGCCGGAACGGACACCAATCGACGAGACGTTCCCGCTCAGTGCGACGAACCCATATGGTCGGACGAAACTGATGATTGAAGACATTATGCGAGACCTCGCCGTCGCCGACCCATCATGGAGCATCGCACTATTGCGTTACTTCAACCCAATCGGTGCCCATGAGTCGGGTCAGATCGGTGAAGACCCGTTTGACATCCCGAACAATTTGATGCCGTACATCACGCAAGTCGCCGTCGGTCGCTTGAACGAACTGAGCGTGTTCGGTGACGATTACGACACACCTGATGGGACCGGTGTCCGCGACTATATACATGTCGTTGACTTAGCTGAAGGTCATTTGAAAGCACTCGACTACGTCATGGACCACACGGGTGCCGAGGCGTTCAACTTGGGGACCGGGACCGGTTATAGCGTCCTTGATCTCTTGCATGCATTCGAGACCGAGAGTGGAAAAGCTGTTCCGTACCAAGTGACCCCACGCCGACCAGGTGACATCGCTATGTGCTTTGCTGACCCATCGAAGTCGAAACGTGTGCTCGGCTGGGAAGCGAAACATGACGTCCGCGCCATGTGCCGCGACGCTTGGAACTGGCAATCGAACAACCCGAACGGTTATCGGGCATAAGAAAAACGGCTGACACGAGAACCTTAAGGTTCTTCGGTCAGCCGTTTTGTCATGTCGACTTCAATAATTTCTGGTTCCTTGCCCGGTGTGACGAGCACCCCGAAGTCAAGGACGGCAATCACGATGGCGATGCCCGCGAGTGCCCAAGCGGCGTCGAACGTGAACTCGCCGACGATTAAGCCGAACAAGACGAACGCTGCAAACGTCAAATAGTAGAACTTGCGCCAAATCGTCCGGTACTCGATTGCAAACTCACGGTCCCACAGATAGAAAAATACGAAGCCCGCTAATGCGATGAATAGCGTCGCGAACATCCAATACGAAAATGAATGGAACGTAAGGCTCAAGAAATGGACAAATAATGATTGATTCATCGGAATTCGCTCCTTAGGTGTATGTAGGATTTTGTCATGGAAATTCCTTCTATATCCATTCTCCTACCAAATGTTTCATGAGTCAATACACCTAAATCACACAATTCAATTTTGAATCAAAAGTCCTATTCAGATTCCACCCAAACAAACCCGTATGCATCGAGCTCGATTGTCTCGACCGGCTCGCCTGTGAACAGATTCGTCCCGCTCGTCCGCACAGTCACTGGCTCACTGCTAACGTTTGTATACAGCATGAGCGTCTCCCCTTCACCTTTCCGTTCGACCGTGAAGACACGCTTATCGGACGTATCGATTCGCTGCTCGGCGTACGGTGAGAACGCCGGGTGCGTCCGTTTGACGTTCAGCTGGCTGATGATGCCAGAGAACACTTGCAGGCGATACGGATCCGTCTTCAGCTCTTGAATCAGCGCGTCATGGTCGACCGGAGTCTGGACGCCGAGCAGCGTCCGATAATCAACGGTCGGTATGCCTTGAAGCGAGAATAGGATGCTGTGAGCCGCGAGAATCATGTCGACGCTCGGCTCGATCAAGTTCTTCTCGAACGGGTCGCGTTCATGAATCGACAAGAAGTTGAAGTACGTCTTTCCTTCTCCTGGCGCCTCGATTCGATTCGCCCAGTCGGACAACTTCTTGGCATCTCCTTGCGCGAAGGCCAGCATCGTGTGCGACGCAAGGTCGAAGTGACAGATGGCATCGGCGACGCTGATGTATGAGCCGAGTTCCTGGACATCTCCTTCATAGGCAAGAATCAACTGGCCGTGCGGTTTATAGTGATGGAGCACCGCATGCCACAATTCGATGACGCGCTGAATGCTCTCCTCCGGCATGCCTCGAAACGACTGGACGTGGACACGCAGCTTCGTCGCGCCTTGGGCGAGCCGCTCGATGAAGGCGTCCGTCTCCTCGAGTAAATTGAACTGTAGCTCGTTGTAGACGTCGGGCTCCGTATCGTACATGAGCTCGAACTCATGCTTGAAGCGTCCGAGGTCCTCGTATAACCGGATACGCGGATTGATGGCCGTATCGGTCGGCTTGGCCGGGTATGGGAACAGCGAGACGAGATACAAGTCGCTAATCGACGCCTGGACGTGTTCTTTCAACAAGTCATAGAGCGCATCCAAGTCCGGACTCCTGTCTGTGGTGACGGCGTTCGCATCAATCATGAGCACGCTCGTCTTCTCGCTCACACCTTCGCCATCGTGCCAATGATGGCCGTCCCATTTGGCGAATAGTTCTTGCCAGTCTTCTGATGTATGGTCGTCCTCTAATCGATTGATGATCGGTTCAACAGTTTCCCAAAGCATGTGATCCCTCCTCAGTGTCTCTTTATCACTCCCACCGATAAACGATTTTCAAACGCAAAAAAAGCCATCCCATGAGGAATGGCTTAGTTCATCAAGCGCTGCAGCTCGGCTTGAACGTCGGCGAGCGAGGCCGAATCCGGATTCCAGTAATAGATGCCGTCCGACTCCAGACCGCCTGAGCCTTCGATGCGGAGCGTGCTGGCGTTACGGAACGCCTTCATATAGTCCGTCGACAACGTCACGAGCTCATTGAACTCTATGTTCGTCTTGGCGCGGTTACCGGCGACGTCGAGCAACTTCGTCACTTTGTCGACCGAGAAATCGGAACGTCCCTTCTCGACGATGGCCGCGACGACGGCGCGTTGCCGCTCCTGCCGACCGAAGTCACCGTTCGGGTCGTCATAACGCATCCGGGCGTATGACAACGCCGAGGCGCCGTTCAAATCGACCTGTCCAATCGGATAGTTATAACCATCCGCGGAGAAGGCGAAGTCGTTCGTCACCGTGATGCCGCCGAGCGCGTCGACTACCTCGGTGAACGCCTCCATGTCCGCCTCGACGACGTAATCGATCGGGATATCGAGTAACTCTTCGACTGTGTTCATCGCCATCTCGGCCCCACCGAACGCATAGGCATGGTTGATCTTATCGTTCATGCCTTTTCCAACGATTTCTGTCTTCGTATCGCGCGGGATGCTGAGCATCGCGCCTTCGTCTGTCGTCGGGTTGAGCGTCATGACGATGATTGAATCACTCCGTCCCTGCTCCCCGTCACGGCGGTCAATCCCGAGTAGTAACACCGATACCGATTCCTTCTGCTCAATCGTCTCGACCTGTTTCCGTTCCGGACTGATTTCGAGATTATCGTTCACTTTCGTCACCGTCTCATTGACGTCCCGGTACATCGACCAGACAAACAAGCCCCCGGCGACGAGGAAGACCGTCAAGACGCCGAGCGTGATCGCCAACACCTTTTTCCAGCGTGATTTCTTCTTATGTCTCGCCATGCGTTCACCTGCTTTCAAAATCGTTAGATATGGATATAATTCCCGCTTAACGTGTTGTATTATAGCACGTTGTCAAAAAATGCTAACCATATCTTTTCAATTTTTATGGAAAATGCGTCTTATAACGGGTGTGCCGCATATGGTCGGGCCAGGCCGCGTTGATTTCTGCCCCGAGCAACATCGTCGCCGCCGTCAAGTAGAGCCAAATTTGGAGCAAGATGACGATGCCGATTGTCCCGTACGTATCGCCAAACATCGAGAACTGGTCGACGTAGACGCTATAGCCCGTCGACAGCATCTGCCAGGAGATGACGGCGAAAATGGCACCTGGGAGCGTCTCTGTGAATTTGACGTGTTGTTGCGGGGCGATCTTATAGAACATGGAGAACGCGAAGATGAGGATGATCGTCGACAACGTATAGCGCGCTAAAGTCGCCAATCTGTCGAAGTCCTCGAGCATTGGGAACCACGTGTACATGAGCTCGACGAACTCACGGCCAAAGATATGGAACACAATCAAGATGACGGCACCGACGCTGAAGGCGATGAGCGTAAGCAAACCAATCAACCGGCGGACGACGTAGCTCCGGGCCTCCGTCTCCCCGTAGGCGAATACGGTCAGCTTGACGAGACGGGCCGTCCCGTTCGATGCCGACCAGACGGCGATGATGGCCCCGATTGAGACGAGGCCGGCGTTGATGTTGCCGCTGACGTCATAGACAATCGACAGCATGTCGCGCACGCTCGAACCCGGAATGAGGATCTCGATCTGTTCGATCAACAAGGCGTCATCGATGCCGAACCACGCCATGACGGCGAACAAGAGGACGAACGTCGGGAAGATGGCGAGAAACCAAAAGAACGCGAGCGTCGCGCTATAGTCATTGATATGGTGGTCCTTGAACCGATGGCGGACGTCGATGACGAGGCGGATCAGGCGGTCGAGCACTCGGGTCACTCCTTTTCTTCTTATTATCGCACATATTAAAACGCCCCATCCGAATTTGGATGAGGCGATGCGTCACTGTTCCATCAATTGTCCGAGATACGACTTCACGTCTTCGAGTGAAGCAGCGTCCGGGTTCCAGTAATAGATGCCGTCGCTTTCTTTCCCGCCCGTTCCTTCGAGGCGAAGGACGTCCTGGTTTTTGAAAGCAGCCATATAGTCGCTCGAGAGCGTCCGAATGTCTTTGAACGTCATGTTCGTCTTGGCGTTGTTGCCGAGCACGTCGAGCATGTTGTTGAACTTCGAGATTGAGAAGTCGTCTTTGCCTTTATTGACGAGCGCCGTGATGACGTCACGTTGGCGCTCTTGGCGACCGAAGTCCCCGCTCGGGTCGTCATAACGCATGCGCGTATACGCGAGCGCTTCTGGACCGTTGAGCGTGAGTGCGCCCGGTTCGAACGTGTGCTCACCTGACGTGAACGCCAAGTTGTTTGTCACGTTGACGCCGCCGAGAAGGTCGACCGTGTCTTGGAAGCCCTTCATATCAACTTCGGCCACGTAATCGATTGGAATTTCGAGCAAGTTCTCGACCGTGTCGAGTGCCATCTCGGCCCCACCGAACGCGTAAGCGTGGTTGATTTTATCAGACGTCTCTTTGCCGACGATCTCCGTCTTCGTGTCACGCGGGATGCTGAGCATCGCGCTTTGATCCGTGTTCGGGTTGAGCGTCATGACAATGATCGAGTCACTGCGACCTTGCTCGTCGGCACGACGGTCGACGCCGAGAAGAAGGACCGAGATCGGCTTCTTATCGTTGATGGCTTCCGTTGTCATCCGTTCCGGGCTAAGGCCCGTCGACTCGTTCAACCGTTCGACGGTCGAATCGACTTGATTGTATAGATATGTAGCTACCCCGACTCCGATGAGCAGGAACAACCCTACTACGATTCCCGCGATGATCGCGATGCGTTTAGCGGGCGAACTCTTTCTACGGCGTTTCTTGACTCTCTTTTTCTTTTGCTCTTCCATGACATAACACCTTTCCTCGAACCCTTGAATGAAATAGACCAGGTTTTAGTTTAGCACGCAAAACATTGCGGCTCTTTAAATTATTTGTAAAAAAGGTAAATGATTGCCGAATGATGTCGAAATATTCGTTCGTTTTTAAGTATCGGATTTCCCTCATCAAAAGTTTAGAGTTTCGTCGACATTCCTTTGTAAGAGTACCACGCTTCTGTAAAGGTGAAACCGTTATCACATTTCAGTCATACGCATAAGGTCCTGCTTTTGGATTAGGACCTGTATGAAATCGTGTCAATATTTAGTCGAATGTGCTGTTTTTTAGGTATGTTTCCTTATATTCAAAAACCTTTATGGGACAAATGGATGATTTTTTGTAATAATTGTATTGTTCGTAATAAAAATGTAAATTTAAATCCATTAATTGGTTGGAGGAATCGGCAGATGCGTTATGTCGTCACGTGCTTTTTAGAGAAAGAAGAGCCTTGTTCGTTCATCGTGTACGGGGGGTCAAAACATGAGGCTGCGTTCACGTTCGAGAAGACATTGAAAGAGGCGAGCCCGCTCAATGACTATGTCGAATTGAGTGACGGCAAGCAAGTGAAAGTCGGTTCGATTCTCGCCTATCGAATTGATGACATCCCGCCCCTCTTTTGAAGTCCATTCATATCGGGTAACTCTTATAAGGAAACCAAATCAACGAATGGGGTGAACCGATATGGAATTAGGGATGATCGGACTTGGGAAGATGGGGTTGAACTTGGCGCTCAATTTAACGGACGGCGGGCACCGTGTCCTCGGCTACGACCCGGGCAATGTGTCGACGAGTCAGTTTGAGACGAAACAGTCACTCGAAGAAGTCGTCGACGGGCTCAAAGCGCCACGCGTTGTCTGGGTGATGGTACCGGCGGGCGACGTGACGGAGCACGTCTTGAACGACCTGCATGCGTTGTTGTCTCCGGGGGATATCGTCATCGACGGCGGCAACTCGAACTATAAGGAATCGATGCGGCGGGCCGAGCACTTCAAAGACAAGCTCATCTACTTCTTTGACGTCGGGACGAGTGGCGGCATGGAAGGGGCGCGGCACGGCGCCTGCACGATGATCGGCGGAGATTTAGAGGCGTTCGGCAAAATCGAGGAATTGTTCCACGACGTGTCGACGGACAATGGCTATTTGTATGCCGGACCGAGTGGCAGTGGCCACTTCTTGAAGATGATCCATAACGGCATCGAGTATGGGATGATGCAAGCAATCGCCGAAGGGTTCGAGATTCTCGAGAAGAGCCCGTTCGAGTACGACCACGAGCAAGTCGCCCGCGTCTGGAACCACGGCTCGGTCGTCCGCTCGTGGCTGATGGAGCTGACCGAGAGCGCGTTCCGTAAGGATGCGAAGCTCGACGAGATTAAAGGGGTTATGCATGCGTCGGGTGAAGGCAAATGGACGGTCGAGACGGCGCTCGAGTACGGGGTGCCGGCACCGGTCATCGCGATGTCGCTCATGATGCGGCAGCGTTCGCTCGAAGAGGACACGTTCTCTGGGAAAGTCGTCGCTGCCCTGCGGAACGAATTCGGCGGGCATGCGGTGGAGAAAAAGTAATCGGGGTAAGCGTCGGTCGAGTCGAACTCGGGCGACGTTTTTTGTACTGTGACAGTTATCCGCTCGTCTCGTTGCGAACAAACGTTGATATGAATGGGATTTCTATACATTTGGCGATTGAATGTACTAATTTCTGTAAAACTCTTTTCGTTTCAGCAGGCGTATGATGAAAGAGCAGCATATCTTGTGACACAGAAGGAGCCGGCATGATGCGTAAACTTCACGACTATAACGTCTACATCCCGAAAGAGCTGTATGAGCCAGGAGACAGGCCCGTGTTCCGGAGACGGAATCATAACTGGCAGGACATGGAGGCATGCTTTGACAAACTCGTCGCCCAAGCGTTCCATGCGTTCGAGCATGGCGGGTACTTCTTATGTGAGGCGTACGCTCTGGTCCACACCCGTATTCACATGCTCAAGCTGAAACGAACGTGTGAGGATGGCCGCGGCGTCGAGATGCACGTGACTTATTTGCATGAAATGAAAGATATTTACGTCATGTTTTATATTGACGGTGTAGCGACCCGGGCGCGAACGGCCTGGCTGTCGAACGGGATTCTGATTCTCCAGCCGGACTCGTATGCGAATTGGCTCCACTTTGAACCATGCTGGGTCGGGGATCATTTCATCGACGACATCTCGATTTTATTGCTGAAAGAGTTCCGCAAGATCGAGCTCCGATCAAGGTTCTAATGTGAACAGCCCCTAGATGTCTAGGGGCTGTCGCGCTGTCCGTCACTCCATGACATTGCCTTCCGCCGGGATTGGCGTCTGCTTCAATAGATTCGCGAAATGGTAGAGGTTGTACGCCATGACACGACCGTTCTTTCTCGTAAAGGCGTTGTCGCGGCCGGCATCGATATAGGAGTCGCCCGGACCGGCCTCACCGACCCAATACGTGTCGACGTTCGGCGGGACGGTGAAGCCGATATGGGATAGCCCGTACAAGATTGAGGCACAGGCGTGCTTCGCCCCGTCCTCGTTCCCCGTCACGACGACACCGCCGACTTTGTTGTAGTAGATGGCCTGGCCTTTGTCGTTCGTCAAGGCGCTTCCGCCGTACAGCCGCTCGATGACTTGCGTGGCGACGCTGCTCTTCTCACCGAGCCAAAGCGGTGTCCCGATGATGAGGATGTCGGCGGCCTTCACTTTCTCGAAGATTTGCGGCCACTCGTCCCCGTCCCCTTCATCTTCCGTCACTCCGAACGCGACGTTGTAGTCGACGACACGGACAATCTCCGAGTCGACCCCGAGTTTATCGAAGTGCGGAATGATATCTTTCATGAGCCCTTCCGTGTGCGAGGTTGTACCCTGGCCTTTCAACGAACAGTTCAAGAATAAGGCTTTCATCGAATCCCTCCTTAGATGATCAACAGTTAGGTGTTCCCGGTGAGTAGGAAGCTTAATCTTGTCGACATGCCTGCCTTCACATGGGAAAATTAGGATAAACTAGCTGCAGGAGGCTTTGCTAATGACACGCTTCATCCATATTGCCGATTTACATCATGCAAGACATACTGGGAACGCCATCACCGCCGAACGGACGAGTTTTGACATTCAAGCCGATAAGCTCGCCCAGCTAGCGGAAGTCATTCGCCGAGAAAACATCAAGGCGGTGCTCATCGCCGGCGACATCGAAGTGAGCGACCCCGAAGATTTCGTCCCGTATTTGAAGACGTGGACTGCTCTCGGTGCATCCGTCTATTTGGTATATGGGGACCATGATCTCAATCGGCTCGCTTACGACGACTGTTGGCGTCAGATTGAGCACGTACATAGCTTCCTTCACCCGGGTTATCTCTACGATGAAACGCTAGGAGCCGGAATTTATGGATTAAGCTGTGAAACGAACCAAGCCGGACTGAAGGAACAATTCGCGCTTACCCCGGTCCGGGACGACCCGTATCCGAACATTTTTCTCAGCCATGGAGACCGAAAACAGTTCTTCACATCTGTCGTCACCGAACTCGGATTCAATTATTATGCCCTCGGCCACCATCATCGCTATGAATCGATCCATCGAGGTGAAGCCAATCTCGTCTATCCCGGTCACATCTTCTCCGTCTGGGACGGATGCGGCAAGGCGTGGTCGACCGGTTATATCATCGGCGAAGTCACGCCTTCTGGTATCACCCACGAGTTCCGCACGTTCGAAGGACCGGAGACGCGACGAATCAGTTTCAACCCGTTTCTCCGAGACGGCTCGCGCCTCTTGCTCACGCGCGACAATCTCGAGGGCCCGTCGGAACAATGGATTGAAGAGGACGAAACGCTGTTGCGCAAGCTCATCCGCTCCACGTTGGCCGCCTATCCCGATGACTACTTCGTCACACCGAGCCAATCGAAAGGTTACCCGACACGACGCCTCTCGATGACCGGAAGATTGCTGCTTGAAGATGACAATCGATTCGAAGAATTTTTCGCCCGTAGCTTCAAAGCGACGAAGACGACCCAATAAAAATGACCCCCGATGGTTCCATCGGGGGTCATTTTACAAACGTACGTTCGTTTTATGATACAACGCAAACAAGCGCCTATATATTCGCTTTTTCTATTTTTAGCTTAGCAAATCCCGCAACATAAGTCTATTCTTTCTCGGTCCAACTCCCTACAGTAAAGATAGACTCTTGAAAGGAGCACAACGATGGAATCATACCGCTGGGACCTCAATCTGAAGGTTCGCTTGTTCGGTGAAGGGCTGTTCAATCTGTTGTTTTGGATGTACTTCCCGTTCATCACCGTCTATTTCGCCCAAACGCTCGGCGTCGAGCTGGCCGGTCTGCTCATGGCCGTGCCACCGCTGTTTCTTTTGATCGGCAGTTTAATCGGCGGTTCGCTCGCGGACGAAATCGGACGCCGTCCCGTCATGCTCGTCGGGACGTTCGCGCAAGGTGTCTTATTCCTCGCCTTCGCAGTGTCAACAAACGCCTACGTCGATTATGTCACCTATATCGGCATCGGTTTCATGGGCGCGATCTATAAACCAGCCAGCTCGGCCATGGTCGCCGACCTCGTACCGGCCGAACATTTACGAGACGTGTTCGCAACGTTCATGGCGTCGAACAATATCGGCGCCGTGCTCGGTCCGATCCTTGGGGCGGTCCTCTTCTTCGAGCATCGCCAAGCGCTCCTATTAGGCTGTGCCTTCGTCCTGTTCGGATACGGCATGCTGCTCGCGGCGCTCACCCATGAGACACGGCCGGGCTCACCTGAGAAGACGGTCGCCAAAACATTCCGCACCCAAGGGCGTTCGTATGCCACGATTTTGCGCAATCCGTTGTTCCGCCTCTATTTGATTGCCGGGGTGTTCGCCTTGATCCCCATCATGCAGCTCGACGTGTATTTACCAGTCTATTTGATTGAACAGGCCCCGGGCACGTTCGACGTCTCGAACACCGTCCTGTTCGGCTGGCTCGTCGCCTATAACGGGCTCTTGTTCGTCGTCTTCATCATTCCTGTCACGCGCGTGTTCCGAGCGTGGGACGAACGACGCGTCTTCCTGTTGTCGACGTTCCTCGCCGGCTTCGGGACGTTCCTCGTCGCCTTCTCGTCGAACATCTGGTATTTGCTCGTCGTCACGACCGTGTTCACGTTCGGCGAGTTGATCCGTTCCCCCGTCAGCCAGAGCTTCGTCAGCCGCTACGCACCAGCCGAGTCACGCGGACAATACCTCGCGGCCGATACGCTCCAAAACACGATCGGCAAGTTCCTCGCGCCGGTGACGGTGCTCGCCTCGGGCTTCGTCTCCCCGATTGCCGTGTTCACACTCATCTTGCTGTCGGCGCTCATCGGGATGGGACTGTATGCCAAACTGTTCCACCAGCTCACACAACAAGACGGATGACCGCGGTCATCCGTCTTTCGCCTGTCCATCGAATAATTCCTCGCCCCGCTTCACCCGACCGTCGGGATACTTGTAAGCGACATGCTCGAGCGACAGCTTCGTCGGCGTATCGAGGCCGGCCGCGGCCGTCATGTTATAGAGCCCTTCGCGGAGCGAGATGATATAGTTCGTCACGCGGTAACTTTTCTCGTCGACGACGAGGGCGTGCTGCAGTTTCGGGTCGGTCGTCGCGACGCCGACCGGGCACCGGTTCGTATGGCACACTTGCGCCTGGATACAGCCGACGTTGAACATGAGTCCCCGGGCGATATTGATGCAGTCAGCCCCAAGCGCGAGTGCGACGGCGATTTTGTCTGCCGTGACGAGTTTGCCGGAGGCGAACAAGGTGATACGGTCACGGAGTCCATATTCGACGAGCAATTGATGGACATACGGGAGTGCCGCTTTCAAGGGCAGTCCGACCGAATCGGCGAGTTCTTGGTATGTCGCTCCGGTCCCGCCTTCCCCGCCGTCGACTGTGATGAAGTCAGGATGCTGACCGGAAGAAGCCATCTCTTGAACGAGCGCCTCGACGTCCGCAAGGCGTCCGACGACGAGCTTGATGCCGACCGGTTTGCCGCCGATGTTGCGCAGCCGCTCGATGAAGCCGAGCAGTTCCGTGTCCGTCTTGAACTCGGAGAACCGGTTCGGGCTGTCAATCGTCACGCCGACCTTGACGTTCCGAATACGGGCGATTTCTTCTGTCACTTTCGCACCGTCGATATGTCCGCCTCTCGTCTTCGCGCCTTGGGCGAGCTTCAACTCGAAGGCACGCACTTGCGGAATCTCACTCTTCGCTTTGAACGCCGCGTCCGAGAACGCCCCGTCCTCGGTCCGGACGCCGAACAGCGCCGGCCCGATTTGACAGATGAGGTCGACCCCGCCTTTCAAATGATGGTCCGACAGCCCTCCCTCGCCGGTGTTCATCCACGTCCCTTTGGCCCGACCGAGCCCGATCGACAGAGCCGTGATGGCGTTCTCGCCGAGTGAGCCGAAACTCATCGCCGACTGTCCGACGAGACCGCGGACACGGAACGGGTCCCGACACGTCTGTTTCCCGATGACGATGCTGTCCTCTTCGTTCAGCAAGTACGGACCGACCTCTCGTTCGACGACCCGCTCCTTACGGGTGAACAAGTTATCCTCCTCGACTTGATAGAGGTGCGTCGTCACGGTCTCGCTGTTATCGACGCGAAGTTCGTTCCGGTTCGTCGGATAGAGCACGTTCTGCAGGTAAAACCCGCCCCGTTCGAAGTCTCGCTCCGAGCCGAAACCGATAATCCGTGACTTATATTTCCCGGAAATAACGGCCGCCTCATAGTCATTTCGAGAGAACGGCTTCGCTTCATTGTCGTTCAAGAACAAATATTGCCGCATCTCGGGACCGACCTTTTCCAAGATGTAGCGTACCTTGCCGAGAATCGGAAAGTTCCGCAGGACAGAGTGCTCGCGCTGATGGCGGTCTTTGCGCCATAAATAGAAGACTAACAGGAACGGGGCGGCAATCATCGATAGCATCAGGACGAGCACGATGGCGAGCATCGTCGTATTCACAGACATGGCGTGTCCTCATTCAATTAGACGAATAACCCGTCCCGACAGATTCGGGACAGGTCCATTCATTTGGGTATGGTGACGTCGTCGAACTGTTCGTCGCGGCAGAGCGTGATCGCCTGCATGGCCAGTTGATAGTCGTCTTGCGGTAGACTGATCAACTCGGTCGGGAGCACCCATTCTTTATTGTTGTACAAGTGGATGACGAGTTTGACGAGGATGAAATCCTGCTTTTCGAACGTGTTGTCGTCGATGATGGTCGCAGTGCTGATTTTCCCTTGCTCGAGGTCCATGTATGGCAACAGCAGGTTTCGCACCCGTTCATTCCCGGCAATCACGTATAGGGCGGAAAAATATTCTTTCTTGACGTCACCCGGATTATGAAGCCGCTGGGCTAACTGTTTGAACACGTCGTAGTGCTCGGTCGTCAAGAATTCAAGGTTATTCATATCGGTGGTTCCTCTCTGTGGAAAGCAAAAATCAATCTGTTTATACTAATTCCACGATTTGCCTATTTATAATCCTTGCATGAAAAAAAGCTGACCGAATGGCCAGCCAGTTCACATGCGTCGAAGCGAGATAGCTTCACGCATTTTTTGGAGTGATTCTCGGCCCTCTTCCCCGCGCCGCATCATGACGACGGTGAACAAAGCGTCAATCAGGCTGAGCTCGGCGATTCGCGAGGCGAGCGCCTCGGAACGGAACTCCGTCTCTTGCGACACGGTATAGAGGGCGACGTCACACAGTTTCGAGAGCGGTGACTTCGCATAGTTCGTGATGGCAATCGTCGGCACCCCGCGCTCGTTCAACACTTTCGCGACATCGAGCGTGTCTTTCGAGGCGCCCGAGTGCGAGATGAGGACGGCGACGTCGTCGGTCGTCAGTTGCGATGCCGACATGAGCTGCATATGCGATTCCAAATTTGCCGTGACAAACAATCCGCTCCGGACGAACTTGTGATACGCGTCGAGCGCGATGACAGCCGAGCCCCCGCTCCCAAAGAACTCGATGCGGCGGGCCGACAAGAGGAACGCGACAGCCTCGTCGAGTGAGGCCCCGTCCAAAATTTGTCGCGTCGCTTCCAATGTCTTCACGTTCGACGTGAAAATCTTCTCTGCAATCTCGATCGGTGTGTCCTCGTTCGAGATATCCTCATGGATGTCTTGGAGCGGTGCGACGACATCGGTGGCGAGCGCGATTTTCAGCGCCTGATAGCCTTTGAAGCCGACGCGCTGGCAGAAGCGGAATACGGTCGACTCGGCGACGTCGAGGTCGTCGGCGACTTGATTGATCGTATGATGGATGATGCGTTCGGGCTGCTTCAAGATATAGTCGGCGATGCGTTGCTCTTTCTTGCCGAGTGTCGTATAGGCGCCACGGATGCGGGCCAGGCCGTTCATCGATTCCATATGTCTCACCCTTTTTCTTTTTACGATACCGTTTCGAAAAAAATTCCGCAATCAAAGACTGACCGTCCCATCGGACAATGTGCCAAACTATTGACCCACCGTGGAAAATATTCCCTTCACGTCAAGACAAATATGCTACGCTAGGAAAGCTCATTTTTGAGAAACTGTCCGTTTTCGTCCATTTGTCCCGATATTATTAAAGAAAGGTTTGGTCCCCATCGAACATCATCTCCATAGTACATACAGTCTTCCCCTCGTCTTGTTATCCATCGCCGTCGCCGTCTTCTCGGCATTCGTCTCGCTCGATATTAGCAGCCGGCTCAAGTATGCCGAACGGGTGTCGCGCATCCGTTGGGTGAGCGCCGGTGCCCTCAGTCTCGGGCTCGGCATTTGGGCGATGCATTTCATCGGCATGTTGGCACTCCATTTAGAGGCCGACGTATCCTACCATATCGGTATCGTCATCGCCTCGATCGTCCCAGCCATCATCTCGTCCGGGTTCGCCTTCTATATCGTCAGCCGTCAGACGGCGCGTCCGCGCGACCTCGTCATCAGCGCCGTCTTCATCAGCATCGGCATCGTCTCGATGCATTACGTCGGCATGGAAGCGATGCAGATGAACGCCGTGTTGACGTACGACCCGGTCATGTGGCTGTTATCGGCCGTCGTCGCGTTCATTGCCTCGCTCGTCGGGCTGTATCTCTTGTTCTCGCTCCCGGACGTGCCGCGGTTCCATTGGCGGAGGCTCGCCTGTTCGCTGTTGATTGGGCTCGCCGTCTCGGGGATGCATTATATCGGCATGGGCGCGGCCGAATTCACCCCGTTCGCGACGCCTCAAGCATTGACCGGCTTCTCGATGGACAGCACGCTCCTCGCCTTCTGGATCGGCGGCAGTGTCACGACGCTGTTCGTGCTCATGCTGATCTCGCTTCGCAATGAGAAGCAACTCGAGCGTCAGTCCATCGAACTCGAAACGAAGTTCCAGTCCGTCATCGAGTCGGCGAACGATGCCATCATCGTCGCGGATGCCGAACGGCGCATCGTGCAATGGAACCACGGGGCCGAGCGCCTATTCGGATATGCTGCAAGCGAGGTGCTCGGGGAATCGATCACGCTCATCATGCCCGAGCGCTTTAAAGTCGCACACGAACAAGGCATGAAACGCTATCGCGAGACGCGCGAAGCAAACGTCATCGGCCGTACGGTCGAGCTCGTCGGCTTGCGAAAAGACGGGACCGAGTTCCCGTTCGAGATGTCACTCGGCACGTGGGAGACGGAGAAAGGTCTCTTCTTCAGCAGCATCATCCGAGATATTAGTGAACGGAAGCAAATCGAAGAACAAATTAACGACCTCGTCTATTTGGACACGCTGACCGGCCTACCGAACCGCCGCCTGTTCAACGACCGGCTCGACGCCTTGCTTTCCCAAGGCAGCGAGTCGACATTCTCGTTGTTTTACATTGACCTCGACAACTTCAAGGTCATCAACGACCGATTCGGCCACTCATCAGGCGACGTCTTCTTGCGCCAAGTGACGGACCGGCTGTTGACGACGATTACTAAGAGCGACACGCTCGCCCGTCTCGGCGGGGACGAGTTCGTCATCCTGTCGCCGAACACTGGCAGCAACTTAGCCGCCCACCGCGCCCAACAGATTACGAACGCGTTGAACCAACCGTTCTTGCTCGAAAGTGAGGACGTGTTCACGAGCCTATCGATTGGCATTAGCCTCTATCCGTCCGACGGGCGGACGGCCGGTGACTTATTGAAGAACGCCGACATCGCCATGTATCGAGCGAAAGAGGACGGCAAGAACGGCTTCCAGTTCTTCACGAAAGACATGAACGAGTCTGTCGCGCGCAAGTCACAGCTCGCGATGGCGCTCCGGAAAGGCATCGGCCGCGGCGAGTTCTCGATTCATTATCAGCCGCAAGTGCACCTCGAGACCGAGGTGCTCATCGGCGTCGAGGCACTCGTGCGTTGGACCCACCCCGAGCTCGGCATGATCTCCCCGGCCGAGTTCATCCCAATCGCCGAAGAGACCGGCAGCATCCATCGTCTCGGCGAGTACGTCTTGAATGAGGCGTGCCGGCAGAACAAGGCGTGGCAGGATGCGGGCGTCGAACCGTTCCGCGTCGCCGTCAACATCTCGGCGCTCCAGTTCGCGCAAAAAGATTTGCCGGACATTGTCAGCCAGGCGCTCGAGGCGAGCGGGCTCGCACCGGAATACCTCGAGCTCGAGTTGACCGAGACCGTCATCCAGAGCGCGCAAAGTGCCATCGAGACGATGGAGGAACTCGTCGCCCTCGGCGTCCACTTGTCGATTGACGACTTTGGCACCGGCTACTCGTCGCTCAGTTATTTGAAGCTGTTCCCGATCGACACGCTGAAAATCGACCAACACTTCACGAAGAACATCGAGACGGATTCGAAGGACGCCGCCCTCGTCAAGACGATCATCCGGATGGCGCACGAGCTCGGGTTGAACGTCATCGCCGAAGGTGTCGAGACGAAAGCGCAAGTCGCCTTCCTCAAGGCCGAGGATTGCAACCAGGCGCAAGGCTACTATTACAACAAGCCGATGCCGGCCGAAGAGCTCGACTCGTTCCTGTATCCGTATAAGAAAAGTGTCTGACCCTCGTCCCGCCTACTCGTTAGGTCGGGACGCTTTTTTTTGTTATTCGAAAAAAATTCCGTCATTCGACTTGTAAATCGAATTTAATTTGATATTATAGTGGAGAGATGGAAAAAAATTCGATTTAGAGGTGACGATATGCAAATCGGTTTGATTGGATTAGGCAAGATGGGATACAACTTGGCGCTCAACTTGAGCGACCACGGTCACAACGTCGTCGGGACGGACGCCGGGAACGTCGAGGCGACATCGAAGTTTGAGATCGTGCCGACGCTTGAGGACGTCGTCAACTCGCTCGAGACACCACGCGTCGTCTGGGCGATGGTGCCGGCCGGTGACATCACTGAGGCCGTACTGGCGGAACTGCTTGAGAAGCTCGAGCCGGGTGACATCGTCATCGATGGCGGCAACTCGAACTACAAGTTATCGGTCGCACGCGCCGAACAGTTCAGTGCCAAAGGCATCGCCTTCTTCGACTGCGGGACGAGCGGCGGCACAGAAGGTGCCCGCAACGGCGCCTGCACGATGGTCGGTGGTGACGCCGACGTCTGGCCGACGATCGAACCGATCTTCAAAGATCTCTCGGTCGAGAACGGCTACTTGTATACGGGACCTGCCGGCAGCGGGCACTTCTTGAAGATGATTCATAACGGTATCGAATACGGGATGATGCAGGCGATCGCCGAAGGGTTCGACATCTTGGAGAAGAGCCCGTTCGATTACGATTACGAACAGGTCGCACGAGTCTGGAACCACGGATCGGTCGTCCGTTCATGGCTCATGGAGTTGACCGAGAACGCGTTCTCGAAAGACGCGAAGCTCGACGATATCCGCGGCGTCATGCATTCCTCAGGGGAAGGAAAATGGACGGTCGAGACGGCGCTCGAGCTACAGGCGGCGGCCCCGGTCATCGCCATGTCGCTCATGATGCGCTACCGCTCGCTCGAGGACGACACGTTCTCAGGGAAAGTCGTCGCCGCGCTCCGAAACGAGTTCGGTGGCCACGCGGTCGTCAAGAAATAACCGCAAGGAAAAGGTCAGGGGTGGCCTTTTCCTTTGTAAATATTTGTAAACGGTTACACATACGGTAAAGGGGGAAATACATATGTCGGGTTCGACACTCATTTTAATCGCAGTCGCAGGGATTTTCTTGCTCTTATTCTTAGTCATGCGGACGAAGCTCCACGCCTTCGTCTCACTTCTCCTCGTCAGTTTGCTCGTCGGGGTCGCGGCCGGTATGCCGCTCGGGGACGTCATCGCCTCGATCCAGAACGGGATGGGCGGCACGCTCGGCTTCGTCGCCGTCGTCGTCGGTCTCGGTGCTATGTTCGGTAAGATGTTAGAAGTCTCGGGTGGTGCGGAACGCCTCGCCCAGACGCTCGTCAATAAGTTTGGAGAAGACAAGGCGCAATGGGCGCTCGCCCTCACCGGCTTTATCGTCGCCGTCCCGGTCTTCTTCGACGTCGGCTTTATCATTCTCGTTCCAATCGTTTACGGCCTCGCCAAAAAGACGGGCCGCTCGCTCTTGTACTACGGGATTCCGCTCCTCGCGGGTCTCGCCGTCACGCACAGCTTCATCCCGCCGACGCCGGGTCCGATTGCCGTTGCCAACTTGATTGGTGCCGAGCTCGGATGGGTCATCTTGTTCGGGGTCATCGCAGGGATTCCGGCAACGATTCTCGCCGGACCAGTTTTTGCGAAGTATATCGCCAAGAAAATTCACGTCACTATCCCGGACTATATGGAGTTCGAAGAGATTGATACGTCGAAAGAATTGCCGAGCTTCAAGATGATCGTCTCGCTCATCTCGATTCCGCTCGTGTTGATTCTCGCCAACACGTTGTCCGCCGTCTTGCTTGAAGAAGGCAACGGCATCCGCACGTTCTTCACGTTCATGGGTCACCCGTTCGTCGCCTTGACGCTCGCGACGCTGCTCACGTTCATCTTCCTCGGCACACGCCGCGGCTATACACGTGACGAGGTGCAAGAGATTGCGACGAAAGCGCTCGAACCGGCTGGGATTATCATCCTTGTCACGGGTGCCGGTGGCGTGTTCAAACAAGTGTTGATCGACTCAGGTGTCGGTGACGTGCTCGGAGAAATGATGGCCGGGTCAGCACTCCCGGCGATCGTGCTCGCCTTCTTGATCGCGGCCGTCGTCCGTGTCGCCCAAGGTTCGGCGACTGTCTCGATGGTCACGGCGGCAGGACTCATCACGCCGCTTCTCGAACTTCAAAATATCACCGGTGCCGCGCTCGGCCTCATCGTCATCTCGATCGCCTCGGGTGCGACGGTACTCTCGCATGTCAACGACTCAGGTTTCTGGCTCGTCAACCGCTACTTCGGTTTGGATGTGAAAGACACGCTCAAGTCGTGGACCGTCATGGAAACGATTATCGGATTGACCGGCTTCGCGGTCGTCTTCTTGATCAGCTTGTTTATCATTTAAGTTAGGAAGTGATGTGTGTGTACACGATTGGCGTCGATATCGGGACGACGAGCACGAAAGCCGTCCTGTTCCATAACCAGCAACAACTCGCGGTACATAATGTGTTGTACCCGCTTCTCACCCCGGACACGGAGACGGCCGAGCAAGACCCGGTCGTCATCTACGGGGCCGTGCTCGAGGCGATTTCCGCCGTTCGCGCCAAAGCCGACGGTCCGGTCCGCTTCGCCTCGTTCAGTTCGGCGATGCACAGCCTGATTGCGCTCGATGCGTCAGGCCGTCCGCTCACCCACAGCATCACGTGGGCCGACAGCCGGGCCAACCCGTATACGCAAGAGATCAAACGGAACTTTGATGCGAGTGCGCTCCATATGCGTACCGGCACACCGGTCCATCCGATGGCGCCACTCTCGAAGCTGCGTTGGCTGAAACATGAGCATCCGGACGTGTTCCAGCAGGCGACCAAGTTCGTCTCCATCAAAGAGTACGTCTTCTATCGCCTGACCGGTCGTTTCGTCATCGACCACTCGATCGCCTCGGCGACCGGGCTGTTCAATTTGAAAGAATGTGACTGGGATGCTGAAGCGCTCGACGTCGCGGGGGTCACGCCCGAGCAACTGTCTGAGCTCGTACCGACGACGGAGATCTTGACGCTTAAATCGGATGTTGTTGAGACGCTCGGTTGGGACTTCCCGCTCGTCATTGGGGCGAGTGACGGTGTGTTATCGAACCTCGGTGTCGGGGCGTTCGAGCAAGGCGTCGTCGCCGTCACGATCGGGACGAGCGGTGCCATCCGCACAGTCGTCCGTGAACCGGTCGAGGACCCGAAAGGCCGCATCTTCTGTTACGCCTTGACCGACAAGCATTGGGTCATCGGTGGGCCGGTCAATAACGGCGGCATCATCTTGCGCTGGCTCCGCGACGAGTTCGCGGCGAGCGAGGTCGAGACGGCGAAACGGCTCGGGATGGACGCGTATGATGTGTTGACGCGTATCGCCGAGACGGTCAAGCCTGGCTCGGACGGTCTATTATTCCATCCGTACTTGATGGGGGAACGGGCCCCGCTCTGGGACTCGAACGCACGCGGTTCGTTCTTCGGCTTGAGTATCCACCATAAGCGCGAGCACTTCATCCGCTCGGTGTTAGAAGGCGTCATCTTCAACTTGTATACGGTCATGCTGGCGCTCGACGAATTGACGGGCGCACCGAATCGGATTCACGCGACGGGCGGGTTCGCCCAGTCGAGCCTGTGGCGCCAGATGATGGCCGACATTTTCGATACGCCGGTCGTTGTTCCGGAAAGCCACGAGAGCTCGTGTTTAGGTGCCGTCATGCTCGGCGAGTATGCGTTCGGGGACATCGACGACTTCACGGCCGTGCCGCAAGTGACGCATGAGCATGCGCCAAATCATGAAGCGACCACGATTTACAGAGAGTTGCTGCCGATTTACATCCGGCTCTCCCGCCATCTCGCGGAAGAGTATGAAGCGATTGCCGCGTTCCAACGGAAGCATGTATGAGAAAAGACCAAGTTCATTGCGAACTTGGTCTTTCGTTTATCGCTCGTACGTCACCATGACGAACTGTCCGGACGTGCGTTGACTCGTCAGTTTCAACTTCGTCTCTTTCGTGCCTTCCGGGAAGAGTGGAATCCCTTCACCTAATACGACCGGGGCGATCGCGATTTCATAGCTGTCAATCAAGTCATGCTCCATCGCGGCTTTGATGACCTCGCCTCCCCCGACGAGCCAAATGTCCCCGTCGACGTCTTGTTTCAACCGTTCGATTAGCTGCTCAATCGGCTCGTCAGTGAATGTGACGTGCTCGGCTTCTCGGTCCGGGTTCCGCGTCAGAATATAGTTCGGGATGTTTGCGTACGGGTAATGATTGTCCTCGAGCCGGAGCACTTCCTCGTACGTCTTACGTCCCATGATGACCGCGCCGACCGTTTGGAAGAAGTCGGCGTAGCCGTTGTCCCCTTCCCCCTCGACCGCGAACAACCAGTCGAGTTGATCGTTCGTGCGCGCAATTTTTCCATCTAAACTTGTCGCGATATATAAGACGACGTTTGCCATGATGAATTCCTCCTTGATTCGTGATACATTCAGCTTACTTGATAAACACGACAAAACATGACGGGAATGAATGAGATGAAAAAACGACATTTGCACTTGATTCGACTATTGAACCGGGGTCGACGGTTCACAGCGGATGAACTTGCTCTTGAAACGGGTGCCTCGGTCCGGACGATTCAGCGCGATATGCTGACGCTCGAGGAACTCGGCTATCCGATTTGGAGCGTCCCCGGCACGGGCGGCGGTTATGAGATGTTGCCGAACCGCCTGCTTCCCCCGCTCCAGCTCCGGGAACAGGAAGCGGTCGCGCTCTACCTCACCCTCAAATGGATGAAACAGATTCCAGACGTGCCGTTCGGGGACATGAGGGACACGCTGTCAGACTGGTACGTGAATGAATTGCCGCACGACCTCGAGACGAAAATCGCACAGCTCGAAAAGAACATCCTTTGGCTCGGGAATAAGACCGTCCCACCGGCGCCGTTCACGAAAGACGTGTTTCAAGCGGTCGAGCAACGACGCAACATTGAGGTGACGTACGCGACGACGAAAGGCAGCCGCACGTTCACCGTCGCCCCGGTCGGGATGGCGCTCCTCGATTCGAAATGGTATGTGTATGGCCTCTCGGCGTATGGGCTGCGTCAATATCGAATCGATCGGATCGAAGCGATGCGTCTCCTCGATGAGTCGTTCGAAGCGGACGATTTGGCGACGCTTCTCGAGGCGAGTGACGAACGAAGCGGCGTGACCGTTCGACTGAACATCACCTCGCTCGGCCGTCGTCTGCTTGAAGACGTATTACCCGATATCGCTGAAAAGAATGAGTGGGACGTGCCGGAAGCTGAGCTCCCGTTCTTGTCGCGGCAATTGCTCGCTGCCGGAGCGGAAGTCGAGGTCGTCGAGCCGACTGAACTGCGGGAGATGATGCGAGAGCAGGCGGAACGGCTTTGGGACCTGTATCGCTAATCAAATCAATGCTTTGGCCTCATGTAGGAATTGTCTTTATATGGTAATATGATTCCATATTGCTACATGTAAAGGAGCGTTTTCATGACCAAGCTATCGTTTTCAAAATTATTTGTCTCCATCAGTGTCGTTTCGCTATTCGCTGTCATGGTGTACCTCAACGTCTCGACGCTCGAGCTGAACGAAACAATTGGTTCAGGCCTGTTCTACCTGAAAGGCTATTATGAGGAAGGCAACATGATCGTCACCGAGCAAGGCATCGGCGTCATCACGTTACCGCTCGCTATCGGGCTCGTCGCATCGACACTCATCAAGCTCGTCCATCATTATAAAGCACCATCGTTCATGAACTGAAAACACGCCCTTCACTCTGAGGATTGAGGGGCTTTTCTACGACTATCCCCTGCTGGTGATGCACGGTACACTGAGAGGACACAGGAGGGATTCATAATGACATTCACAACGACCCGCTGCCTCATCCGACCGTTCGAGCAACATGACATTGAACCGTTCATGGCGTATCGAAACGACTTGGACTGGATGCAACACCAATCGTTCAAAGGATTGACTTACGAAGAATATAAACGCTCTTTACTCGGCGATCAGGCCATCGCTCAAGGCATCCAACTCGCCATCATCGATCAAGCGACGAATGACTTGATTGGCGATTTGTATGTGAATCAAGACTTGACGACGTATTGGATCGGCTACACGATCTCACCCCGACACGCTCGCCAAGGCTATGCGTATGAGGTCGTGTCGGGACTGATTCATCATTTGTCCGACCGAGGTGCCGAAACGATCAAAGCCGGTGCCCTTCCAACGAACGAGGCGTCCATCGCCCTCTTGAGAAAGTTGAACTTCACCTATGTCACGATGGAAGATGACGAACAGATTTATCAACTCGACCTCTCGCCAAACAAAACAGGCACGTGACCGGATCGGTCGCGTGCCTGTCAGCGGTCGATGACGATTGACAACTTATAATTGACGTACTTACTGAGCCCGTCCAAAAAGGCGTTCAACTCTTGGTTCGACGGGAATCGGCACTCTAAGACGTAACAGCCGTCCCCGCTCACCTTGTAGTTATTGCGGACGTACGGCCGATGCTCCTCGAGGAACATGAGATACGGGTCGTGAAACGTGCTCGACGTAAAGATGGTGATCATCGCGTGGACCGGTAACCCGAGCTTGTCCTCATTCACGCGAATCGTATACCCTTCGATGATGCCGAGGTCTTCGAGCTTCTTGACGCGCGTCGCTGTCGCCTGCCCGGTCAAGTGCACGTGTGCCCCGAGTTCTTTCATCGTTATCCGGCTGTTCGCCTGTAACGCCTCGATGATGAGGCGGTCTGTTGGATCGAGCATAGGTGACTCCTTTCACGATTCAAGCCAATCCGTCCAAACACTTGATTCGTGTTATGTATGAAAAGACGGTTGCTTGTTAGACTGTACATACATTATAGCTAAAAGGAGAGATTTTTCTATGCACGTGCAACTGATCCGTAATGCCACACTCCGCGTCGAATACGCCGGAAAGACGTTCCTCATCGACCCGTTCCTCGGGGAGAAGGGTGCCTATCCCCCGTTCCCGAACTCGGCTCGGCAAGACGCTAATCCATTGGCCGACCTGCCAATCGCGATCGACGACATTCTGACAGGCGTCGATGCCGTCATTTTGACCCACCTGCATCTCGACCACTACGACGAGGTCGCCAAACAAGTTCTGCCGAAAGCGATCCCGCTCTTCGTGCAAAACGAGGACGATTTGACTGTCATCGAAGGCGACGGCTTCACGAACGTGACCGTGTTGAGCGACACGACAGCATTCGAAGGAATCAGACTCACGAAGACAGCAGGGGAGCACGGTCGCGGACCGATTTTAGAAATGGCCGGTCTCGTGTGCGGTGTCGTCTTCACCCACCCTGCGGAACAGACGCTCTATGTCGCCGGGGACACGGTCTGGTATGACGAAGTCGCCAAGACGATTCAGGCGCATCAACCAGCAGTCATCGTCGTCAACGCCGGGGACAACCAATTCGTCGAAGGCGGGTCGCTCGTCATGAACGAAGAGGACGTCCGCCATGTGCATGAGGCGGCTCCAGCCGCGACGATTATCGCGGTCCATATGGAAGCGGTCAATCATTGGAAGTTGTCGCGTCCTGACTTACGTGCTTATGCGACATCACACAGCTTCGCCGATCAACTCATCGTTCCAGAAGACGGCGAGACGATTTCATGCTAACGATACGATGCCCCTGACCTTCCACGTCAGGGGCATTTTTAGCTTCATTTTTGACTCCTGTTTGTGGTATTCTATGCTTCATACCGATGCCATGTCACCCGTTTTTTGCCTCGAGGGAGTTTTGTGAGAATGAAGAAACGCGTCATTTTGCTCATGTCCATCTTTTTGTTAATCAGCTCCCTGTCTCAGGCGGCGATCCCGAAACCGAAAGCTTACAACGACCGCAGTCTCATCTATTTGACGCTCGATGACGGACCGAATCGGAAGACGGGAGCGTTGCTCGACGTCTTGAAAAAGCATCGGGTGAAAGCGACCTTCTTCATCCTTGGGAAGAACATCGAGGGGAATGAGCATCTCATCCGACGCATCGTCGCCGAAGGGCACCTCATCGCTTTGCATGGGATGACACACGTGCGCGAGGAGTTTTATGCGTCGCCGATGACGGCCGTTCGTCAAATGAAGGACGTGCAACGTCTCATTTACGAAGTGACGGGCATCCATACGAACATGGCCCGTACGATTTACGGTAGTGACGCAGGCATGACGCCTGCGCACTGGCAAGCGATGGACGAGGCCGGTTTTGAGATTTGGGACTGGAACGTCGGCAGCCTCGATCACATCTATAAGAAAGACAACGCTCCGATTGAGCAACGTGTGTTCAATCGGCTCGAGGCGAATTACGAGATGAATATTGCTTCCATCATCTTGGCGCACGATCACTCGATGACACCGCAAGCGCTCGATACGATTATCCGCTATGCGAAAGAACGCGACTATGAGTTCCGGACGTTAGAAGGGGTGCATCCCGCGTACAACTTTTTCGATCCGTGGGAACCGAACGAATGAAACATGCTGAGTCCATCTGGGCTCAGCTTTTTGTTTGCTCGAAACTTTACTTTCTTGAGGCCGTATACAATAGGAACAACCAGAAAAGGTGGAACCTACATGCAACCCAACGTCCGAACGTTTCCTAAATCATTTCTCGATGGTCAATTCGATTCAATCTATAACCAGACGACCGACTCATTCAAACAACAGACCTCGCTCGACACGTTCTACCGGCTCGCCACTTCATTCAATGAAGGTGTTCGCCGCTATCGGGTCGTGAATGACATGAAATTGAATGGAAGCCGTCATCTCGTCTGGATAGATGACCGGAAGGAACGCGTGCTTAGTGTCACGTTCAATCAGGACGACCTCATCGAGGAACTACTCATGACGCCACATCAACCCGATTCGAGGGGCGACCGTCGCTTCACGAAACATACATACCACCTTCCGTTCACGGATGACTGGCTCGTCGTATCAGGCGGTACACATCCTGGTGAAAATCGGCATTATCCGGAACGCGCGCAACGATACGCCTACGATTTCATTAAAGTGAACAACAACTGGTCATACAACAAGACAAAGTCCGGGAACCACTCGTTTTATGCGTTCGGGGAACGCGTCATCACACCGTTGGATGGGACGGTTGTGGTGGTTGTCGATGATGTACCGGACGTTCCAGATTCGAGTCGCCCTTTCGGCAATCACGTCATCTTGGAGCACGCCGGCGGGGAGTATAGTCTCCTCGCTCACCTCGAGGATGGCTCAATCGCCGTCAACGTCGGGGACCATGTCAAGACACGCCAATTGATTGGTCGTTGTGGCAACTCGGGTAATTCGTCTGAACCGCACCTTCACTTCCAAGTGATGGACAGTCCTGACCTGGCATCCGCCACCTCGCTTCGGATTCGTCTAAAAGGAAGAAAAAAGCCGGTCCGTGGTCAAATCGTCAGGCCGAAACAATCCAACTCGTTGGATCGCACGGACTTAGCCGCTGACTTTTTATTCGAACTCGCGCTCGCCGTTCCGCGACTCTTGTTTAATTTTTGGCGGTAATCGTTAGCTACAAAAAATGTCCCCGCATCGATTGATGTGGGGACATTGCTGTTACATCTCGAGTTCTGTGAACGCAAGCGGGACGAGTTCTTCAAGCGTCACTTCTTTCACGTCGGCATTGCCGTTCGTGAGCAACACTTTGAAGTCCGGGTCGCCGAACTCGACGAGCACTTGGCGGCAGATACTGCATGGCGGCAAGAAGTCGACCGTGTCGCCTGACACCGCGACGGCTTCGAAGTCACCTTTTTTATAACCTTGCGCGACCGCTGTGAAGATGGCCGTACGCTCGGCACAGTTCGTCGCACCGAACGAGACGTTCTCGACGTTGACACCGTCGATGACCGTACCGTCCTTCATAAGAAGCGCTGCTCCGACGCGGAAGTTCGAATACGGGGAGTAGGCGTTCTCTTTCACTTGGCGGGCACGCTCGACTAATTGTTGTTGGTTCATGGGATCATTGTCCTCTCTGACTCGAAATGAACTGATGCCAGTTCCCGGCCTCTCTTTTTGGGCAGGATTTTTAGCATACACCTCATGCGATAGAGAAGTCAATGAATTTTTGAAAGCGGTCACAATCTTTTATCAGTTTTGAAACGTCAGCTCGACCGTCCCGCTCCCGAGTAGCGGTGCAAGCGTGGAGAAGTCCTCGACCCGACCGATGCGCGTGTACGCATAACTCGTCTCGACGTCCTTATAAAACAAGACGAGACAGTCATCTCCATACAGCATGACATCCCCGGCCCGAATCGAGCCGACACGTTCCGGGTTCGTCGGGAACGGTTCATTAAAATAGAAGTACTTCTCGTTCTGATGCAAGTCCTGCATCGACAACGTGAGCGGCAGACGGGCTTGGAGCGCTTCCGCTGTCGGGTTGGTTTCGAAACGTATTGAGACGTTTAGTTCTTCCACTTGTGACGTCACTCCTTCCTGACTCTCCGGCTTCCTCACCGTGTCGTCCCCACACCCAGCGAGAAACAACATGGAAGCGACTAATCCGAGGCGGATGACCTTCATGACGTCTGAACGATACGGGCCGGTGTCCCGGCGACCATCACATTGTCCGGGACGTCTTTCGTCACCGTCGCGTCGGCCGCGACGATGGCGTTCTCGCCGATGGTGACACCCGGCAAAATCGTAGCCCCGGCCCCGATCCAGGCGTTCCGCTTCACGCGAATCGGCTTCGTGATCAAGCCGCGCCGGTCGGTCGGGTCGGTCGGATGATTGACCGTCAACAGCTTGGCGAACGGACCGATCAAGACGTGGTCCTCGATGTCGATGCCACCGAGATCGGTGAACATGACGCCGCGGTTGATGAAGATGTCTGTCCCGAGCGTGATGTGTTTCCCGAAATCGGTATAGAACGGCGGCAGCACCGTGACCGAGTCCGCGACGTCTTGCCCGAGCAGCTCCGAGAGCGTCCGCTGGAACTCGTCTTTCGGCAAGTACTGATAATTCAGGCGCATGAGCGTCGGCTCGATGGCTCGTTGAATGTGATGAATCTCTTCAAAGACGGCTTCGCCCGCAGCAATCGTTCGACCGGACACGCGTTCTCTCAATCCGCTACCCATCGTCACACCTGTTGTTTCGTCGGACGGATGATGAGGTTGCTGACAGAGACCCGGTCCGGTGTGTCGATGGCGTAGACGACCGCTTCAGCCACGTCCTCACTCGTCAATCCCCACTCGGTTTGCGCCTCATGGAGCGCCTGGGCGGCTTGTTTGTCACTGATCGTGTTGTACAGTTCGGTCTGGACGGCTCCCGGCGAGATAATCGTCGATTTGACGTTGTTCTCGCGCTGTTCTTGGCGCAAGCCTTCCATGATGGCGCGGACCGCGAACTTCGTCCCGCAGTAGACGGCCGACTCCGGATAGACGACGTGCCCAGCCACCGAATCGGTCGCGATGATATGACCCGACTGTTGACGTTCCATGATTGGAAGCACGGCGGCAATCCCGTTCAACACCCCGGTCACGTTCACATCGAGCATGGCCTGCCATTCGTCACGGCGCCCGTCGACGAGCGGCGCGGTCGGCATGATGCCAGCGTTGTTGAACAAGACATCGATTGTCCCGAACGTGTCGAGTGCCGTCTTCACCACCGCCTCGACAGCTGCGTAGTCCGTGACATCGGCTTGCTGGATGACGATGTCGGCCTCGGGATGCTGAGCTTGGATGGCCTCCAACCGATCGAGACGCCGAGCGGCGAGCACGAGTTTTGCACCCCGTTCGGCCAACAGATGGGCCGTCGCTTCCCCGATCCCGCTCGACGCCCCCATGATGATGACAACTTTATTGATGGTCATAATCCATTCCTCCTTTGATTGACTTAAGTATAGGAACGGACAAGCATCATGTCTAATGCTACTATTTGATTAAGAACCATAACGAAAACGCATGGAGGGATGACATGGAGCTACAACAACTACGGTACTTCCTCGCCGTCGCGAGCGAAAAGAACATCACGCGCGTGGCCGAACATTTACGGCTGTCGCAACCGGCGCTGTCCCGGCAAATCCATCAGCTCGAGGACAGTCTAGGCGGACCGTTGTTCGAGCGGAGCCAAGGCGGCGTCACGCTGACGGAACGAGGCCACTATTTGGCCGAACACGCCAAAGAGATGATCCGTCTGGCCGATAAGATTTCGATCAATTTGAACACGGCGACACCCGTCAGCGGAGAACTGTACATCGGAGGTGGGGAGACGGAGGCGCTCACTTCGGTCATCGAGACGTTCCGACAGATGAAACAGCTTCATGCCGACGTCAAGTTACGCCTGTATAGCGGCAATGGAGACGACGTCATCGACAAGTTGGACCGAGGCATCCTCGACTTCGGGGTCGTCATCGAGCCGATCAATCTGGCTACGTACGCCTCCCGCGAGCTCCCTCATGTCGACCGTTGGGGCATCTTGACGCGTCGTGACAGCCTAGTCGGACAAAAGAGTGCCATCGAGACCGGGGATCTTCTCGACTTGCCGCTCATCTTGTCAGAACAGTCGCTCGTCGACCGACATTTGTCGGCCCGGCTCGGCGTCGATTTGACTGAAGCCGACGTCGTCGCGACGTATAACCTGCTCTATAACGCCTCGCTCCTCGTCCGGGAAGGCGTCGGCCACGCGCTCTGCCTCGACGGGATTATCAACACGCAAGGGACCGAGTTGGTGTTCGTCCCGCTCCATCCCCCGCTCACGTCTTCCGTCCATTTGATTTGGAAGAGCGGGAGTCGCCTGTCGAACGTCGCCTCAACATTTTTAGAGCTGTTCGATGAACGGGAAACGGCCACCTAAACACGGCGGCCGGAATCGAGGCGCAATATGTGCGCCAACTGCTCGTTCATCTCGTCCGGGGTGGCCGCAAAGTCGTGTTCGGCCCAATGGATGATCATCCCGACGATGGCGTTCGCTTGATACGAACAGAATAACTCATGGTCAATCTCGTCTTGCTTGTGCGCCGCCGTATCGCGGAGGAGCAACTTGCGCACTTCGTCGAACAGCATGTAGTAGTAAGCGAGCGGTACGTTTTTCGAGAAGACGATGCGATAGAAATCGACGTACGTTTGGACGTGGTGAAAGATACGGATCGTCGACGGTTCGAGTTCACGCGGATTGAGTAGTTTCACATGACGATACGGCTCCTCATACGACTTGGCGAGGTCGGCCGTGATCTCTTGGAAGTACTCCTCGAACACGTCCTCGACCCGTGCATAATGTAAATAAAACGTGCCCCGATTGACATTTGCCACACGACAAAGTTCCGAAATTGTCACTTGTTCGAGTGAACGATTCCTCAATAATTCGACGAGCGCCTCATGAAGCGCTCGTTTTGTTTTGATGACACGCAAGTCCGACTTCATGATTCGCACATTCCTCTCAACAGTTATGGCCTAAAATGTTGATTACTCAACAGTTCCTCATTTTTTGATGATTGTAAGCGCTTTCTAACATTCATTATAATAGTTATTGAACACATGTACAATAAAAGGAGGAATCAGTCATGCGATTATCGGGGAAAGTGGCGATTGTCACAGGAGCAGCATCAGGAATGGGGAAAGCGATCGCGGAATTGTACGCGCAGGAAGGGGCGAAAGTCGTCGTCTCGGACATGAATCTTGACGGGGCGAAGCACGTCGCCGAGAATATCTCAGGCGAGGCCATCGCCATCCAGACGGACGTCACGTCTGAAGAAGCGTTGCAGCAGTTGTTTGACGAGACGGTGAAGACGTTCGGTCAAGTCGACATCCTCGTCAACAACGCCGGCATCATGGACGGGATGGAACCAGTCGGTGAGATCTCGAACGAACGTTGGGAGAAAATCTTTGCCGTCAATACGCTGTCGGTCATGAAATCGATGCGCATCGCCGTCGACTTGTTCACGAAGCAAGGGCACGGCGTCATCGTCAACAACATCTCGGCCGGCGGTTTATACGGGGCTCGGGCCGGAGCGGCCTATACGGCGTCGAAACACGCCGTCGTCGGATTGACGAAGAACACGGCGTTCATGTATGCCGATCAAAACATCCGTTGTAACGGAATCGCACCGGGCGCGGTCGCGACGAACATCGGCTCGACGATGACGAACATGAGCCAGGCCGGGTTCGGTCGCCAGCAACTCGGGATGGCCATCAACCCACGCATCGGACAACCGGAAGAGATCGCTCAGCTCGCCCTCTTCCTCGGCTCGGACGAATCGAGTTTCATCAACGGTCAAGTCGTCGCCATCGACGGCGGTTGGACCGCCTATTAAACCAAAAAATGAGCCATATCCTAAGCGGGATGTGGCTCATTTCTCGTTATAGCTCCCCTCTCCGGTTCATCCGGATCAAGAGATAAATCAAATACGGCGCTCCGACCATGCCGGTGATGACACCGACCGGGTAACGGGCCGTGAAGGCGAACTGACCGATGAGATCGGCCGCGAGTACCAAGATGACCCCGACGAGTGCCGCCGGAATGATTGTCGAACGCCCGTCCCCGACGAGCCGCTTCGCGATCGGTCCCGCAAGGAACGCGACGAACGCGATCGGTCCGGTCGTCGCCGTCGCGAGCGCGAGCATGAGCACCGAGGCGACGATGAGCAGGACGCGCGTCTGGTTCGTCTTAACACCGAGCGACGTCGCCGTCATCTCCCCGAGCTCTAAAATCTGGAGCTGTCGGCTGAGTCGGAGGATGACCGGGAGGCAGAGCGCGACCGCAATCATGAGCGGCGGGAGCGTCTCCATCTTCACCCCGTTCAAGCTACCGCTCAACCAGCGCATCGCCGTCCCGACATCGTTTTGGCGGCTGATGAGCAACAGATAGTTGATGACTGCTGTCAGCATCGCCTGAATCCCGATGCCGACTAAGACGAGCCGGCCGATTGAGAAGGCGGCGCCTTTCGACAAGAAGTAGATGGCGAGGACGGTCAACAGCCCGCCGATGATTGAGATGATAGAGACGAACGTATCGCTCGCCTGTAAGACGACGATGCCGAACACGGCCGCCGCACTCGACCCGGTCGTGATGCCGATGACGTTCGGGTTGGCGAGCGGGTTACGGAGCATCGTCTGAAACACCGTACCGGCAATCCCAAACGCAAGTCCGGCGAAGACGCCGGCGAGCATGCGCGGCAGACGAATCGTGCCGACGGCGAACGAGGCGCCCGGTACTTGTTCCCCGAACAAGACACGGATGACGTCTGCGACCGGGTAAATCGTGTTGCCGAGCATGAGCATCGTCGCGCTCAACGTAAGGGCCAGCGCGAACAAGACGAGCGTCACGAAGACGGTCCGTTGCCGGCGCTTGCGACTGTTATGGATGATGGGTTGAATCGATTGGTTCGTCATACGCCACGCACCTTCACTTTCATCGTCAACGCGATCAAGATCGGGGCCCCGACGAACGCCGTGACAATCCCGACTTCGAGTTCACCGGGACTGCCGAGCAACCGTCCTGCCACGTCAGCGAACGTCAATAAAATCGCGCCGGTGAGTGCCGACATCGGGATGATATACCGTTCATCCGCTCCGATGACCAAGCGGACGAGATGCGGCGCCAAGAGACCGATAAAGCCGATTGGTCCAGCCAGTGCCGTCGCCGCCCCGCACAAGATGACGCCGGCGAATGAGGCAATCAATTTCAACGTGCCGATGCGGACACCGAGACCTGTGGCGAGCTCTTCCCCGAGCGCCAAGATGTTGAGGGATGGTGCCGCCAAGATGGCGATGACAATCCCGCCGATAAAGAACGGCAGGAACGTCATGATCGAATCCATCGTCCCGGCCCCGACGCTACCGACTTGCCAGAACCGGAACTGGTCCATGACGTTCGAGCGCGGAATCATGATGGCCATGACGAGTGACGACAAGGCCGCACTCGTCGCCGCGCCGGCCAAAACGAGTTTGAGTGGCGTCGAACCGCCCCGCCCGAGCGACCCAATCCCGAACACGAACGCCGCCGTCAAGAGTGCCCCGGCGAGTGCGAACCAAATATAGTCGCTCGCGGTCGAGATGTTGAAGAAGGCAATCCCGACGACGACGAACAGCGCCGCTCCCGTGTTGACCCCGAGAATGCTCGGGTCGGCAATCGGATTGCGCGTCACCGACTGCATCAATGCGCCCGAGACACCGAGTGCCGCTCCGCACATGAAACTGAACATCGTCCGAACGACCCGCTGCCGGACGATGTCCGCTTCATACGACTGAACAGCCGGACGGAATAAACCGTCAAGCAGTTCATCCCATCCGACTGTCCGTGAGCCGAAAGCAAGCGAAGCGAGCATACAGACGACGAGCAGGACGAGCGACCCTACGAGGAGGAGCCCGAACCGTTTCGGCGTGTGTAACTTCTTCGGCATATTCATTTGATTACTCGACTTTCGCGAGTGCTTCTGACACGAGTTTCACGTAGTCATCGATCGTGTATTCGATCGAGAGTGGTGATGGTGTCCCAGCAGCCGCGAGCGGCGTGTTATCTTCGATCATGACGACCGAACCGCGTTTGATGGCCGGCACTTTGCTGTAGAGCGGGTCAGCTTGAAGTGCTTTCAACGTCTCTTCGTTCCCGTAGGCGACAAAGATGTCGACGTCGTTCAAGATGTCAGCGTTCTCTGAGCTGAGCTCGAGGTAGAAGCTGTTTTCATCTTTGATTTGGCTTGTGATGTTCTCAGGGTACTCCATGCCGAGCTCTTCGATGAAGGCACCGCGTGGGTCACCAGTCGTGTAGATGTAGAACTTCGAGAGATCGTCTGGGCTGAGCGCGACGAATGCCGCTTTTTTCCCTTTCATCTCCGGTACTTCAGCTGCCTTGTCGGCGATGAGTTTCTCTGTGTCTTCAATCAACTGTTTGCCTTCTTCTTCCATGCCCATGGCCATTGAGTCGTAACGAACCGTGTCCTGCCATGATGACACCCAAGGCGTCTCTTGGTATGCGACGACCGGTGCGATTTCTGTCAACGTGTCGTAATCTTCTTGCGTGATGCCTGAGTAGGCAGCAAGAATGACGTCCGGCTGTGAGTCGGCGATCGCTTCGAAGTCGAGACCGTCCGTATCTTGGTAGATGTTCGGGTTTTCTTCACCGAGGTCTTTCAACTTGTCAGCCGTCCACGGCAACATGCCGCTGCCGTCTTGGACACCGTAGTTCGCAGCCGAGAAACCGACTGGTACGACGTCGAGCGCGAGCGCCACGTCTTGGTTTGACCAACCGACCGTTGCGACACGTTCCGGCTTCTTGTCGATGACCGTCTCGCCTAACGCGTGTTTGATTGTGATTGGATAGCCTTCTGCCGTTTCAGCAGATTCATCTGTCGTGGCTGCATCTTCATTGTTCGAGCCGCATCCTGCGAGCACGAGCACGAAAGCAGACATGATGATGAACATATGTAGCATTTTCTTGTAGCTGTTCATGTCCTAGTCCCCTTTTTCTGTATGACAACGTTTTACGCCGACATTGATAATCATTATCATTTATGAGTATAGGATGAATCCGGGCGTGCTGTCAATCTGAACTTCAAGATATCTTGTGAAAAATAGAAACAGCCTGCATCTCTCAAATGGTGAGATGCAGGCTGACGTCATAACGTTTGGTTGGCCAAGTTGATCAGTTGTTGGACCGGTAAGCGGGTCTCGTCGTCAAGTTCGATGGAGTTGCCATCGATGTAGTAGATGATTCGGGCAGTAAAGCCATTTTTGTTGATCCACCATAACCCTTGGGACGTCGATTCCGCCTCATCATAGAAAGCAGATGTCCCGTCCGCAAGTACATATTGGTCTCCGTATGACGAAATATCTTCCATGTCATCAGGTTCATCGACGACTTTATGGACGATGTAGCGCAACTCCTGTGTCGTCTCCTCGTTCACATAGTGAAACACGAATTGATGCATGTGGTGCGGTTTTGCGATATCAATCTCACTATAGCGCCGAGTGATTTCAAAAGGAAACGCAATCGGTTCTTCAAACGCGTGTTCAATCGGTGGGTTTGGTTGGTCGGCTCGATCCGTCGCCAGCTCGACCAAGGCTAGTAGAACAAGAAGACCACCTAGTGCCCGCACAATCCATTTCATTTTCATTGATTTTCGCTCGTTTCGTCATAGATTTAAGTTTCGACTCATTTCCACACCTTACGATTGCCGTTTCTCGCGCATCACATCCGCAATCGGGCACCCTGCCTGCTCGAGCTCGGAGACGATGCGTGTATAATCCTTCTCGTTTCGATTCTGACTCAGCTTGAACGCCGCCTGCATCTCCGCAATGTCGATGCGGAACCCGACGACGCCATATTTCTGCCGTTGCACCGGCTCAGACAGTCCCCCCCAGACGACGGCGTGCTCGCGGTCGCCTTCATGGTCTTGAAGCAGTCCGGCCAGATCTTCCTCGAGTTCGTCCGCATTCAAGATGGTCGCCTGCCCATACGCATGGACGGCCTGATAGTTCCACGTCGATACGTCCTCATGCCCATACCACGACGCCGATACGTAGGCGTCTGGGCCTTGGACGATCAGGAGCACCGTCTGATTTTCAATCGTTTGCCATTGCGGATTGTTTTTGGCGATGTGTGTCGTGAACCAAGCATGGCCATCTTTTTCATGAAACCGGAGCGGTACGTGCGTCGCGATCGGCTTCTGTCCGTCATGCGTGACGACGGTGCCGAACGGATGGGCCTTCAGAAAGGCGTGGACTTCTTTCGGATCATTTACGGCGTATAGTTTCGGGACGTACATCAAATTCCTCCTGTCTTGTTCGTTGTTCAACTGACTGGACCCTTCCGTATAATTCACGCCAACTAGGGTAAAGAGTAGATGACGCTAAATGATTGAGGAGGGATATGATGAAACCACATGTTAAAGCATTCGTGTTCGATGTCTACGGGACCTTGTTCGACGTCCATTCCGTCAAGGCGGCGTGTGACGAACAGTTCCCCGGAAAAGGTGACCAAATCAGCCAGTCGTGGCGAACGAAACAGCTCGACTACTTCTTTACCCGCCACATTATGGGACGTTATGAGGACTTCTCTGTCGTCACGCGCGACGCGCTCCGGTATGCGTTGTCGGCGGCCGAAGTGACGTGGACGACCGAGACGGAGGATGCATTGATCGCCACTTACGCCGACCTGTCGCCATATGAAGAGGTTGAAGACGTCTTGCACCAACTGCATCATAAACAGACCATCGTTCTCTCGAACGGGACGGACGCGATGCTCGCAGAACTCATCCAAAACGCCGGGTTCACCGACCTATTCGACGAACTCGTCAGCATCGACGGCATCAAACAAGCCAAGCCGTCACCGGCCGCCTACACGCACTGGTTCAAGAGCAGTGGTTTGAAGCGGGACGAGGTGCTGTTCCTGTCCTCGAACGGTTGGGACATCGCCGGTGCGAAGAACTTCGGGTTCCACACGGCTTGGATCAACCGCGACGGCAAACCGCTCGACATGCCCGACCTGGCCCCTGACGCCGTCTATGAGAACTTGTCGGAGATACTGGAATGGGTCACGGACGAAGCGGCTTGGCCATAATCAAATCGACTTGGGCGTCGTCACCCATATAGAACGTGTGCGCCCCGGTCTGGACGAAACCGTGCTTTTGGTAAAAGGCGAGTGCCTTATGGTTATGTTCCCACACACCGAGCCAGATTTCACATTTGTTCAGTTCTTCCGCGCACGTGATGGCCTGGTCGTACAGCGACTTCCCGACGCCACTACCTTGGAACTTCCGTCGCACATAAATCCGTTCGAGTTCGAACGCCTTTTCGCCCATGGCCTCGGTCTGGGCGTTGTTGGCGTTCACTTTTAAGTAACCAGCCACTTCTCCATCGAGCATGGCGAAAAAGAACTGTGAGTCCGGATTCGAAAGCTCCTCTTTGAGTTGCGCCACGTTGTACGCCCGCTCGAGATAAGCGGCCAGATGCACCGGGTCATTCTCCGCTTCAAACGTCTCGATGCTGATGGCACGGAGTGCGTCAACGTCTTCGATTGTGCAAGCTTTGATGGTGATCATGTTCCGTCCCCCTCTAGTAGTCTCGTTTCTTCCCTTTCTTCACCGCGTCCCAGTCTCCTTCGATATTGTGGCGGACCCGCTTCAACAGCCGGAGTAGCTGCTCGGCTTCCTGGTCGCTCAGCCCGGTGAGCGCGACATCCGTCGAATGTTCGTGCTCTCGGATGATGACCGGATACAGCGCCTTGCCCCGTTCAGTCGGGACGAGCCGCTTGATTTTCTTGTTATGCGGGTCGTCCTGCTTCGTGATCAACCCGTTCGTCTCCAACTTTTGAATCGCCCGCGCCGCCGTCGTCCGATCGACTTTGATCAATTCGGCGAGCTTCTCTTGAATGATGCCCGGCTCTTCACAAATCCGGACCAAATACAGATATTGCCCTTTCGTCAGCTCGAGCTCCTTGAACTCGATATTGCTGATCGAGTCGAGGGCACGGGCAATCATCCCGATTTCACGCAACTGGTCTCTCATACATTCCTCCTGATTGTTGTATTTACAATACGTTACGTTCAGTATAATTGATTTAGTTGCATTTGCAACAAAAAGTATTTTGGGTATGAACTTTGATTATGTGAGAAAATGAAGGTATCATTCCACGAAACGAGGGGATTTCATGGCACACCGCATCTACACGACGAGCTTTGCGAGCGTCTATCCGCTTTACGTCGCGAAAGCCGAACGGAAAGGCCGGACAAAAGACGAAGTCGATACGATTATTCGCTGGTTGACCGGTTATGACGAGGCTGGGCTCGAGCGCCAACTCGCTGCCGAGGTCAATTTTGACACGTTCTTTGCCACGGCACCTAAGATGAACGAAGACCGTGCCTTGATCAAAGGCGTCGTTTGCGGCGTCCGCGTCGAGAACGTCGAGGAACCGCTCATGCGCGAGATTCGCTACTTGGACAAGCTCGTCGATGAACTGGCCAAAGGCAAAGCGATGGCGAAGATTTTGCGGGGAGGCGAACAGTGATGGACTATACGACACTCGTCGACGACAAACGGCTCGACGCCTTCACCCGTTTGATCGATGTGATTGACGCGAACTTGCCGGACGGGTTCGAGAAGACGACCGACGGTAACGGCATCCATTACGTCGTCCCGCTGTCGACGTATCCGTCCGGGTATCACGTCACGCCGGGCACCCCGCTCCCGTTTTTGAGCGTCATCGCCCAGAAGCATCACGTCGCCGTGTATCATATGGGCGTCTATAGCGACACGGAACTGCTCCGCTGGTTCGAGGAGTCATACGCCGCCCAAGTACCGACGAAATTGAACATGGGCAAGAGCTGTATCCGCTTCGGCAACGTCAAACATATCCCGTACGACTTGATTGGCGAGCTCGTCTCGAAGATGACACCGGAGCAATGGATTGCGGCGTACGAATCACGCTAAAAAAGGCAGGTCGATTGTCGACCTGCCTTTTTGGCATTCCTTATTTCCCCGCTTATTCATAGTCGGAAACGGATTGAGTCCGTCCTTATTGCGGCCGTGCCAGATAAACTGCTACAACCAGGAGAGCTACCCCTAAGACGATCAACAATTTATAAAACATGTTTTGTTTTCTACGAACCACACCAATCACGGTAAAGAAGATACCGAATAGGAAGGACAAGACCATTGCGATGAATCCCATTTTATTCGCTCCTTTTCAGCTTAATGATTCGCTCGTGACGATTGGCCACGTCCAAATCATGCGTCACGGTAATCACTGTCGTATTGAACTCGCGATTCATCTCAAACAATAAATCGATGATGCGCTCTTTGTTTTCCGGGTCCAATGACGCAGTAGGCTCATCGGATAAAATGATTTTGGGGTTCATAATGACAGCCCTCGCAAAAACAGCTCGCGACCGTTGTCCGCCCGAACATTCCAACGGTTTCTTCTTCAAAATTGACTCGATTCCAATCTTATTCACAATCCGCTTGAAGTGTTCCTGGGCGCGTGGGTCTTTTTCGAGATTGGCATACATGAGCGGTAACTTAATATTGTCCTCGATGGTCAACGAATCAATGAGTGCCGATTCCTGTAACACGAACCCAATCTTTTGATTGCGCCATTCCGCTAATGTATTCCGTGACAGCCCCTGAACCGATGAATCAAACAGCTCATAGCTCCCTTGATAGCGCGTATCCAGCAACCCGATGATATTGAGCAACGAGGTCTTCCCGACGCCAGACTCCCCTATAATCGAGAGCTTTTCTCCCGGTTGAACCTCCAGTTCAAAATCATGCAGGATGGAGAATCCTTTCTTATCAAACGATTTTTTCTGAATTTCTAACTTGATGATGCTACTCATTGCAAAACCCCCACCGAGATTGGAATACCCTTGATTTTTTTGAGTGCCAGTTCCACAATCATCACCCCGATAATCACGTCAATCAATAGAACGCCTAAGAAGGCGATCCAATCCATACTGATTAAGCCAAACACCCCATACGTGGCAAAAATCGAATCTTTTCTCATCCAAAAACCATATCGATTGAACGCAGTGATCGCGAATAGGATGACGAGGTTGATCGAGAACAAAATCGCAAAGTAGCTGTAAAAAATGGTTCTCAGTTTGGAATAACTTAATCCCACTAATAAATTGACCGTAAAATCTTTAATCATGAGTCGAACACTGATTAATGTATTCCAAGTCGCCAGACACACAATGACAACGAGTAACACGAGCGTAATCGCACTGATCATCTTCAAAGAGCTTACATAATAATCTTCAAAGTACTTAAAATTTTCTTGTTGGCTAAAAAAGTTAAAGTCCAACCCTAGATTGTTCTGAATCTGTTCATTCAACTTCGTTGCTTCTTCTTTCGTCGAATCAAGCAGTACGATGTCCATCAAACCGTTCAAGTGGAGGTCAAGACCCGCGTTTTGAATAAATGGCTCGTTGACGGGGACGATGACTGAAAAGTTGTAGTAGTTCTTTGAATTCGGTGCATAAAAGTTCGAGCGGTGCGTATTTTTCTCCAAGACCCCTTGCACTTTCAAATCGACCGCTTGTTGGGTGACCGGATCCGTGATTTCGATTTTCGATCCTACCGGATACGTTGAAGCCAGACCTCCACCTATCAGAACCGGGATGTCATCTTGTTTAAATTGATAATCAAAGTTCAACTGATCGCCTTGCGCCAATTTGAATTGATTGAGTTGGTACGCCTCTTCATTGATGTAATTAAACGACACTTCCATATCATGTTCATTCTCTAAAGAGGTCGTAAAGCCGTCAGCTTGTAAGGCATATGTATGATTGTTGTTTAAATACTCGTAAAGTTTTCTCGTTTCTTTGATGTCGATTCGATCAAAATCAGCTTCACTCTCTGGATCTAGATTGGCGATATAATTCCCTTCTCGATTGAACGTTTCAATTTCTTGATAGCCTTGAGCAGTCGAAATAATGGAACGCGTGGCACTAAAAGAGAGGTAATTCGCTAGGAAAAGTAATAGGATCATTCCCAGAACAAGGATCCATCGCTTCAAAAATATTCTTGTTATAAAAAAGTGTAAAATTCTCATTCTCTTTTCACCTGACCTACACTAATTAATATGTATACGATAAACAGCAAAACGAGGTAGAGATTGCTGGTTATATTCAAATCCAAGTAGAAGTTCAATGAAAGTGATAGTAAAAAGGTGAACAGCAATATCGCTAGGCTATTCAACATATATCGAATCATAATCTTTTGCTTTGTGTCACCGACGAGGATACGACAAGCTATCTCTACTTTTCTCCGATTTAAAAATTGATAATGAAAAATCATCATAATAAAAGTGAGAACAATACTGATTACAAATTGATAGTCGATAATGCTTTCAATGAACGACATTAAAATAAATGAGCCCTCTAAATCTGCAACTTTTACATAAAGTAATATTAAATTTGAAACGAAACAGAAGAAGTAAATGGCAAAAGCTTCAAACACATCATTAAATCTAAATAAAGAATATTTCATGACCTACTCCTTACAGATGGCATTTATAAATTTATGGTAACACGTATAATTAAATGCCAACTACCTAGCTAAAAAAAACTGTGAGTTCTAACTGATCATCAAGAAAAACAAGCTGATCTTCCAATTAAAATAGAAATAAATCACATCGCATCGGTATAAGATCAGGCCCTGTAGGAACATACCTCTCGGGCCTGATTCACGTCCCCTACGTGCTTAGCAATTAAAAAATTCAAACGACAAAGTCTTATTTTAGTGCGCCACGGGCCCAACTGAATTTTGTCGTGTACTTATCTCCCCATCTTAAATCATCCCAAACAGACCCTGTCACTTTGCTGCTGTAGGCGACTTTGCTCAACAAAGTTCTACCGTCGCGCGTATATTTGAACGAAGTAGATTTGTATTTTGAACTACTGTAGTTCCAAGCCGCACCATTGTACTTGATTTGGAATGATTCTTCTGTAGACGCTCCACTAGATGACGTACCGAACGTCGCTGCCGAGGCAGACCCTGCGCCTACTAAAAGCGCGCCGACCACTAAAGCTGAACTCGCAAACCGTTTTGTCTTCTTGTTCATCATACATTCCTTCTTTCCTGTTAGTATTTTGAAGTAAAAAAGTTGATACAATTAAAAACCTAACATAGTCCCCATTAAATTCAATCGGTAAATAACATATTATTACAATTTGATTCTTTTTACATAAAAAGTATGTGTTCCATCATTACGAATTAACTATCATCAATCTATCCATATACGAGCTCTCGCCTGATAGATTAATTTGAATCATGTCCAAGGTCCTTAGATTGCTCTGTTTCTTAAAAACGAAGTTCGAAGCGAAGTCTGGTACTAGAACAGAATTCACAAAAACAGGCAGGTCGATGGCGACCTGCCTGTTTTTTACACGTTAAATCGTTTTGTCATTTGACGCATCTCGTCTGCCATATTCGACAGTTCTTGGGCCGAGGCTGTTATTTCTTCCATCGACGCCATCTGTTCTTCCGTCGCCGCCGAGGTGTTCTCGGTGTCGGTAGCCGTCGTCTCCGTGATGCCTTGAATCTCGTTCACCGATCGTAAAATCTCGGTCGCTCCGGCCGCCATCTCTTGGACAGAGCCTGACACTTCCTCGACTTTTTGACCGACCTCTTCAATCGCCCGCTTGATGTCCTCGAACGCTAGCCCAGCCTGTTGGACGTTCGTGACGCTGTGACCCATCTCGCTCTCGACGACGTGCATCGTCTGGACGGCTTGTTTCGTTTCCGTCTGCGTATCTCCAATCAAACCAGAGATTCGTTTCGTCGCGATCGCCGACTCTTCAGCAAGTTTCCGGACTTCTGAGGCAACGACGGCGAATCCGCGTCCTTGGTCGCCAGCCCGGGCCGCTTCGATGGCCGCATTTAAGGCGAGCAAGTTCGTCTGTTCGGCGATGCCAGAAATCGTACCGGTGATGCTACCGATTTCTTGGGAGCGGACGTCGAGTTGGCCGATGACCGTCTGCAACGCCTTCACTTTCCCATTCATCGCCTCAAGCTGTGACTCGAGCGTCTCAATCAACTCGTTGCCGGTCCCGACTTTTTGAAGTGCCCCGTCTGACAACTCGGTCATGTGTTGGGCGCTATTTGAGACGTGATGAATCCCATTCGTCAGTTCGGTGAGTGTGCCGCTCGATTCTTTCACCCGCGTCAATTGACGGAGCGAGCCCGACGCGATTTCTTCCATCGTGACGGCGACCATCTCGGTCGCTTTTGTCGTCTCTTCGACGTTCGATTTCAAATCGTCCGATGACGTTGCAACGCGTCCGGCTGTTGTGGTGACGTTGCCGATCAACTCGCGAAGACTGTCTTTCATCTCATTGAACGATGCTGCGAGTGAACCGATTTCATCTTGTGACGTGTACGTGCTGTCGACCGTCAAATCGCCGGCTCCAGCACGGCTCATTAGTCCATTCAACTCACGAATCGGACGGACGATGAGGCGCGTGATGTAGACGCCGAGCCCGATTGAGACGAGTGCCCCGATGGCGACGAGCACCCAGAACAACGTGACCGATTCTGTCCGATCGTTCTGCATCGTCGTGCTTGCCGTCTCGGCCTCTGCATTGATGCCGTCCATGACGACTGTGGCCGTCTCGACGAGGTCTTGACGGATTGGACGCAAGTCACTCAAATAGACGCGATATGCTGCGGTGTTCTCGCCGCGCAACGCCGGTTGGAGCACGAGTTCAGTCCCTTCGAGGTAGGCTGCAATCTCGGCATTCAGGTCCTCGACTCGTCCTTGCATCTCGGCATCTGTTGAGGCGAATGTTTCATTGAACAGCTTTAGGTTCGTCCCGATACTGTCGCGACGTTCTGTGATACTTGCCTGTAACTCTTCATTCCGACTCGAATCGGTCGTTAACATCAATTCGAGCATATACCCGTCCAAGGCACGGTTATCCGTTCGGATTTGACCAAGGGCGCGAATCGGCAATAACCGATCTTCATAAATCGATTCTCCCGCATCGGCCATGCGTCCCATGAAGACATGGCTGAGTGTGGCGACGAGAACGAGTGTCGCGATAAATACGCTAATCAGTACCATTAACTTTTTGGACATCTTCAAATTTTTCATCGTGATCCCTCCCTACCTGATTTATCGTAGGAAAGAGGCTTGAAATGAAGTAACTTTACATATGCGTTGACCTAAATTTCCATTTTTAGCCATACTGTTGACCATAATCGCACATTGCCGACGTATTTGTAGGCTGGCTCCCCTTCATTTGGACACAGAATGCGATACGATAAACAAAAGAACTGATGGAAAGGAGGCGTCTGCTGTGCCTCGCTGGCTCAAACTTAGTCTCATGCTCACCTTGTTCGTGAGTATCTTCTATATCACCCATTTCCATTACGAACTCCGTCCATCTGACGTCCGCGACATCGTAATGTCATTCGGCTGGTGGGGTCCGGTCGTCTTCTTTTTCATCTATGCAATCGGCCCAATCATCTTCTTGCCGACGTCTGTCTTATCCCTTGGCGCCGGTCTCGCTTTCGGGGTATGGCCGGGTGTCCTCTATATTTTGTTCGGGGCGACGGCCGCGGCCGTGACCGGGTACGTCATGGCCCGCTTGTTCGGACGTTCCGTACTCAAGGTCGAGAGCTATCCGTGGTCGGAGAAACTGTTCATACAGATGGAGCAACGCGGTTTTATGTACGTCTTCGTCTTGCGGCTCATCCCGCTCGTCAGCTTCGATTTGCTCAGTTACGCCGGCGGTATCGCCAAAGTCAAATTCAAGTCGTTTCTCCTTGCGACCGTGCTCGGCATGATTCCAGGGACGCTCGCCTACAGCTTTCTCGGTGCGAGTCTCGCCTCGGGGAGCATCACCTTGGTCGTCATCGCCTCCCTCGTCTTCGTCACGTTGATTGCTGTCACCTATTATTTCCGCGAACCGGTCAAACGGTGGCTCGGGCTCACGAACGACTAGAGAAGCACATCCGCTTCTCTTTTTTTGCGTCAATGTGTAAATTCGATAAAGATTCGGGTCAATCGGACGATAATCAAGTAGCTATATCGACTTATGACCAGGGGGAAACTGTATGAGTTTTGAAAAACGCAATCACTTGATGCTCGTCACCACGTTCATGATCGTTTTGACGTCTGTCATCGTCCATCTGCTCCATCGCTTCACCGATTTCGCCTATACGTACACCGTGCTCCGGAACGGTGTCGTCGGCTATGCGTATCCCATCGCGACATGGGTCCTGTTCGCCGTCCCAATCATGCTGTTGATGGCCATGGTCGTCAGCCAGCGCGTGAAACCGCATCTGTTCCCATACTTGATGATGCTGACGCTCACGTTCGCGAGCATCTCGACCGTCGCCGGCGGACAGGGGCTCGTCGAGTATCACTTCTCGATTTTCGTCGTCCTGGCGATATTATCGTTCATGCGCCGTATCGATTTGATTGTCTACAGTACCCTCATCTTCGCCGTGCAGCATTTTGCCGGCTACTTCTTCGTGCCTGAAATCATCTGTGGGACGACGGACTATCCGTTCAGTCTATTGCTCGTCCATGCGGTCTACCTCATCCTACTGAGCGCCGTGCTCGTCGCGCAGATTCACTTTCAGAACCTCGAGACGGCACGGGTCAACGCACAGGAAGACGAGACGCGCCGGTTGTTACAACAAGCCGTGTGCGATACGAGTCGACTCGTCATGACACTGAAAGACCATGCGACCGAGCTCGAGACCTCTGCCAACCAGTCGCTCGAGTCCGGTGAACAGATTGCCGTCACCGTCGATCCCATCGTCGCCCATGCGACCGAGCAAGAGACGTCGATGAACCACGGGGCTGACGAGATTCAGTCGATTCGCTCCCTCACCGCCCTCATCCAAGACCGGATGGCGCAGACGGCCGCCGCCTCGTCGAGGATTGCGGCTGACGCACGGGCCGGGGACGATGACATGCGACGGATGGAGGCGAAAGTCAATGAGATCATCAACGAGTCGGAACGGCTCGAACGTGTCGTCACGACGATGTCGAACCGGTCGACCGAGATTCAAGCCATCCTGCAGCACGTCGAGACGATCAGCGGCCAGACGAACATGCTCGCCTTGAACGCCTCGATTGAAGCGGCCCGGGCCGGGGACGCCGGGCGTGGTTTCGCCGTCGTCGCTTCCGAGGTCGGCAAGCTCGCCGTCCAGTCCCGAGATTATGCGGCCGAGATGACCCGTGTCCTCGGTGGACTGATGGATGATACGACCGTCGTCCGTGATTCGGCACAGTTGTTCAAACGCGCGACCGAGAACTGTCAAACCGTCACGGCTGACGTGACGGCCGTGTTCCACCGTTTAACCGGGGACGTTTCTGAGATCGACGGTCAAATCAGTTCGATTCAAGAGACGCGCCAACGCGTGACGTCACAGATGGAGACGCTCGAGACGCGCCTCGCGACGACGAAACGAGCGGCGAGCGAACTGCAGCAACAGATTCAACACGTCGCCGCCGCGACCGAGCAACAAGTCGCCATCCAAAAAGAGTTGAGCCACATGTCGGACCGCCTCGCTTCGACCGCGAATACGTTAGAAGACGTGACCGGTCAACTTCAGGCAAGAGCCAACTAAAAAGCAGACCGCGAATGTCGATTCGCGGTCTGCTTTTATAATGTGGCAATCAATTTTTGTAGCGCTTCTTTCAGCGGCGTCACCGGACGACCGAGCACCAACTCGAAATCGTTCGACTCGACCTCGAGCGAGCCGTTGCGGATGCTGTCTTGAATGCCGACGACAATCGGAATCGCTCCTTCTGGCACCCCGGCGCCGCGCATGACGCCGGCGTACGCCTCGGTACTCACTTCTTGGAGTGGCACTTCGCGGCCGAGCACTTCACCGAGCGCCTCGACGAGTTCGGCTTGCGTATGGAGCGGACCCGACAATTCGAAGGTATCCTGCTCGAAATCGTCGGCGAGGAGCACGTTCGCAGCGGCTTCCGCATAATCGTCCTGTAGCGCCCAACCGACTTTCCCGTCACGGGCCGCCGTCACCCACGGCGCACCGGCGAGCACGCCTTGAATGCTGCCGAGTTCGTTCTCTAAGTACCAGTTGTTGCGCAAGAACGCATGCGGGATCCCCGTCCGCTCGATTGCGCCTTCGGTCTCGACATGTGGCGGTGCCATCAAGTTTTGGCTTTCTGTCGCATCGGCGAGACTCGTATAGGCGATGAACGATACGCCTGCGCGTTCGGCCGCCTCGACGGCATTCGCATGTTGACGGATGCGCGTGTCGTTGTCCCCGTCCGCCGAGATGATGAGCAGTCGTTCGACACCTTTGAACGCTGCATCGAGCGTCTCGGGCTTGTCGAAGTCCCCATGTCGCACATCGACACCTTTCGCTTTCAGTGCTTCCGCTTTTTCCGGATTGCGGACGCTGACCGCGAGTTCACTTGCGGGTACCGACTTGAGTAACACATCGACAATTTTCGAACCGAGTTTCCCGGTTGCACCTGTGACTAAGTATTTCATAAATCATTTCCTCCTTTTAACCTGTAATTAAATCAGTTACATGTAATCATCATAGTTACAGCATCTTCGTTTGTCAATTGTTTGTTCCCTGTTATACTGAAGATGTAACCAATTCACTTACATGACTTGTGCAGAAAGGTGGTAGCCTATGTCCATCAGTAGCCGTTTCGCGGTCGGCATTCATATCTTGACGTTGATCGAGGTCAATCAGGACGGCGTCACCTCGTCTGACTTTTTGGCCGGCAGTGTCAACACGAACCCGGCCCTAATCCGAAAAATCATGGCCATGTTGAAGAAGGCCGACTTGATTGAAGTGAAGCCTGGCGTCGCCGGAGCCAAACTGACGAAAGACTTGACCGAGATTTCGCTCTATGATGTCTATCGCGCCGTCAGTGTCGTCGAGGAGAACGAGCTGTTCAGTATCCATGACAACCCGAACCCGGCGTGCCCCGTCGGCCAACATATCCAAGCGACGATCGAGCCGATCTTTATCCACGCCCAATTGGCGATGGAATCGGTATTGAAGCATGTGACCCTCGCCGATGTCGTGAACGATGTCGCGACGAAAAGCCAAGCAACCTGAAGAGAGGTTGCTTGGCTTTTTTTTCAGATGAGTCGATACTTTTTGAAGCTATTCGCAAGCCCGTCTTGGTCACAGGCGTCCGTCACATCGTCGGCGACACGCTTGACCTCGGGTTTGGCATTGCCCATGGCGACACCGACCTTGACGTATTCGAGCATCTCGATGTCGTTCAACCCGTCCCCGTAGGCGAACGTCTGCGCTCGCTCGAGACCTAGATGTTCGAGCAGCGTCGCAATCGCCGTCGCTTTGTTGACGCCCGGGATGGAGAGCTCCCCGCTGTTAGCCCCGAATACAGCGACCGTGCTCGGGATGACGGTGAAGCGGGATGCGAACTCTTGTTGGATGACGTCGAGCGGCACGGATGAGCCGAGGAACGAGATTTTGTTCACATCGGGACGGACGAGGTCGACCCCTTCCATCATTGCGTCATGGAACGGCTTCAAGCCGCGCTCGATCGTCGCACTCGCCTCCGGATTGTTCGCCATCAACTCGTCAATCATCGTCGCTACCCGTGCCTTGGCGTTGCCGCCGGCGAACAGGCCGTCGTTCGACTCAAGATAGAAATCGATGCCGTGTTCCGTGAAGAAGGAGATGAGGTGGCTCAAATCATCGACGGAGACTTGTTGATGGTACAACACTTCTTTCTCGAGTTCGATGTAGCCGCCGGCTGCCCCGATGATGCCGTCAAAGCCGACGTCGAGAATGTCCGAAAACAGCTCCGCCTTCGAGCGCCCGGTCGACAAGAAGACGAGATGACCGTTCTGTCGCGCCTGCCGGACAGCCTCTTTGGCCGATTCCGGGATGTTGCCGTGGTCATCGACGAGCGTGCCGTCGACGTCTAGAAAGATGATGTGTCGCATAATATCCTCCTTTTTTTGTCCTGAACACAAGAAAAACCTAAACCAGACGCAACACGTGCGCCCAGTTTAGGTTTTGCCTGGCAATCCAGTAACAATCCTGATGTATGTCGTTTTCCCCTCAAGCATACCGCTCGCGCATTTCCTTTGTCAAAGCTGTCGTTGTTGCCGCACGTCGGCCCGTGGCGACAGCCCGAACAACCGGGCATACTCGCGGCTGAACTGTGATTGACTCTCGTAGCCGACCTGGAACGCCGCCTCGCCCACGTCTGTCGCCTGCATGAGCAACAGCCGTCTCGCCTCTTGGAGCCGTAACTGTTTTTGGAATTGGAGCGGGCTCATCGCCGTTACTTCCTTAAAATGACGGTGGAGCGTCGAGACACTCATATTGGCGACTCGGGCCAATTCCTCACTTCGAATCGTCTCGTTGAAGTTCGCGATGATGTGGTCGATGACGCGTTTAATCCGGAACGCCTGACTTCCCTCGAACGCCAACTGACGCAACATCTCTCCGTTCGACCCTTGCGCCACCCAATATAGGAGCTCGCGCTTATAAAGCGGCGCGAGTGCCACGTGATCCGGTGTGTCGACGAGACGGGCGAGTCGGAGCGCGACATCGAACAACGCCTCGTCGGCATCGGCGATATACATGCCTCGTTTCGGTTCACGCGGCTCAGTCAGCTCGACGTGCCCGACGGCATCGATCAAGTCGTCAATCGTCAACTCGAGTTTCAACGCCACGTATGGGACGTCTGCGCTCGCTTTCGTCACTTGGCCCGTCACAGGCAAGTCGACCGAGGCGACGAGGTAATGCCCGCCCTCGTAGACGAGCCGTTCGTCACCGAACAACATCTCTTTCCCCCCCTGCAGGATTAGGCAAAATGACGGTTCATTGACGCGTGTGATCGGTTCGGTCACCATCGATTCATGAATGAACGTCATCGCCGGGACGATTGTCGGATGCACCCCGTCCCCCGGTATGTGTCGTGTGATGACGTCAATCAGTTGCAGTCGTGTCTCGATGTCGTTCACCCTCCTCGGTTTTCTCCCCTTCAGTATACGGCAGATTGTTTTCTTGGACGAGCCCTGTCCAACCTGTTGAGAGGATTAGGCAAAAACACGACATGAACGCGCTAACGCTCGCCCCACATCTCGCGTCATACTGGTGGCAAAGGAGGGGAATCGACATGGAAAAGACGTATCACGTGACGGTCGAACGTGGCTTCGCGACATTGCTCACCCGTTGTGCGCATTTCGCACTTGCCCATAACGTGGTGATTCGGCTCGATTCATTCCGACTCGAACCGACGCCAGAGGCACTTGTCGAGGCGCTAGCGCTTCCGATCGACACCCATACCGAATTACGATTGACCGTCAACGACGACAGCACCGTGGATGAGTTCGAACGGTTCCTCTCCACGTATCAACTTTGAAGGAGGCATTTTCATGGAATACGTAAAACTTGGCAATACGGGACTCGATGTCTCAAGGCTCTGTCTCGGCTGTATGGGCTTTGGCGACGCGAACCGATGGATTCATGACTGGGTACTCGATGAGGCGGCGACCCGTCCGATCATCAAACAAGCACTCGACCTCGGTATCAACTTCTTTGACACGGCAAACATCTACTCGAAAGGCACGAGCGAGGAATACGTCGGACGTGCGCTTCGGGATTATGCGAACCGAGACGAAATCGTTCTCGCGACAAAAGTTCACGGTCGAATGCACGACGGTCCGAACGGCGGCGGCTTGTCACGGAAGGCGATTCTGTCGGAAATCGATCATAGTTTGAAACGGCTCGGCACCGATTACGTCGACCTGTATATCATCCACCGCTGGGACTATGACACACCGATCGAAGAGACGATGGAGGCGCTCCATGACGTCGTCAAATCCGGGAAGGCCCGCTATATCGGTGCATCGGCAATGTACGCCTGGCAGTTCCAAAAAGCGCTCCACGTGGCGGAACGAAACAACTGGACCCGGTTCGTGTCGATGCAAAACCATTTGAACTTGATTTATCGGGAAGAAGAGCGTGAAATGATGCCGCTCTGCCGGGAAGAGAAAATTGGGGTCACACCGTACAGTCCGCTCGCCTCGGGACGCCTGACACGCGACGTGTCGACCGTGACCCACCGCTCTGAGACGGACGTGATTCAACGTTCGAAGTATGACGCGACGATGGACGCCGACCGGCTCATCATCGAGCGGGTCGCCGCAATCGCTGAGACACGGGGAATTACCCGGACACAGGTCGCCCTCGCCTGGCTCTTGCAACAAGACACGGTCACCTCGGCAATCATTGGGGCGACGAAAGCGCGTCATTTAGACGAGGCGGTCGGTGCGTTGGCCGTCACGTTGACAAAAGAAGAGATGGCTTCGCTCGAAGAACCGTACATCCCGCACGCGGTCATCGGCGCGATTTGAGTCGAAATTCAACCTCAAGTCGTATAGGCGTGCTCCTTGCCGTCGGGTAAAGTAGACAGAGATGTCATATACGCAAGGAGAACCGATTCATGGAACAATGGATTCAACAAATGATTGAGCAGTTCGGTTATTGGGGCGTGCTCTTCCTAATCTTTATCGAGAACGTCTTCCCGCCTATCCCGTCCGAGCTCATTTTAATATTCGGCGGTTTCTTCACGACGACGACGGGACTGTCCCCAATCGGGATGATTCTCGCGGCGACGGTCGGTGCCGTCATCGGGGCCATCGTCTTGTATAGCGTCGGTCTATTCTTCGACGAGGAACGTCTGGAGTCATGGGTCGCGCGTTATGGCAAACGTCTTTATTTGAAAGTCGACGACGTCCGTATGGCCGATCGCTGGTTCGACCGCTTCGGACCAAAACTCGTCTTCTTTGGTCGCTTCGTTCCCGTCGTCCGCAGCCTCATCTCGATTCCGGCCGGCATGTCGAACATGCCGTTCGTCAAATTTTTGATGCTGACGACACTCGGAACGCTAATTTGGAACACGGTGCTCATCTTTGTCGGCGTGTACGTCGGGGAGAATTGGCAAGTGTGGCTTGGCCATATCGAGACGTATTCGCATGTCATGTATGGCGTCCTCGCCGTCATCCTGCTCGGACTAGGCGCTTTCATCGTCCGGGTCATTTGGTCACGTCGCTCTGAAAAGCATTAAGTTTGCACACTCCGAAATCGATTCGGAGTGTTTTTTTGCGGAATCGCAGTTTATTCTCTTGACTTTGAGTTCTTATGACCTTAAATTTATTATATAGAGTTCACATGAACTTAAAAGGAGGAATTATTGTTGACCCTACTCATCGCCTTTTTGGCACTCGTCGTCTTCATGCTCGCGCTTGACCTCGGGGTGTTCCACCGCAAGGCACACGAAGTCTCGCTCCGTGAGGCATGGACATGGACGTTCGTCTGGATCGGGATCGCCATCGCGTTCGGCGGTTGGTTGTTCTACTCGCAAGGCAGCACGGTCGCGACAGAATATGCGAGCGTCTACTTCATCGAGAAAGCACTCGCCATCGATAACGTGTTCGTCTTCTCGCTCGTATTCGCCTACTTCGCGATTCCGCTCAAGTATCAGCATAAGGTATTGTTCTGGGGCATTCTCGGGGCAATCTTCTTCCGGGCCGTCTTCATCGTCGCCGGGGTGTCGTTGTTAGAGAACTTCGGTTGGGTCTATTACGTGTTCGGTGCCTTCCTCATCTATACCGGATGGATGATGTTCAAAAACATCGGCAAGGACGAATCGCTCGAAGAGAACAAGACAATCCGTTGGCTCGAGCGCCGCTTGCCGATCACGCAAGACATCTCGTCTGGTAAGTTCACGAAACGTATCAACGGCAAATTGTTCTTCACGCCGCTGTTCATCGCGCTCATCTTCATCGAGCTGTCGGATATCGTCTTCGCCGTCGACTCGGTCGCGGCCAGCTTCGCCTACTCGCGTGATCCGTATATCATCTTCTATGCAAACATCATGGCGATTCTTGGACTCCGTAGCCTCTACTTCGTCCTCGCCAACTTGATTGACCGCTTCTACTACTTGAAGCACGGGCTCAGCTTCATGCTCGTCTTCATCGGAGCGAAGATGGTATTGGGCGACGTATACAAAATGCCGATTTGGATGTCACTTGGCGCAATCGTCCTCGTCATCTTGATCAGTGTCGTCTATAGTTTCTATAAAACGAAACCTGGTCAGAAAAATCACGTATAACAAAAGGGAGACGTGCTAGCCTCCCAGGTGTATCACTTCTCAATTGTGGGTAAACCTTTAGTCTAGCAAACACAGAAAAGGTGGTTACAAATGTTTGACCGTATGGGTGATGTGAGTATTGGACTCGTCTTCGGGATCGTGTTGATGTTGTTGTTCAACAGTCTTTGGGGACTTGGAGTCGGCGTGATGTTAGGAATCTTCTTCCTCGTCGCACCGCGCTCGACAAACCGCCGTACTAGAAAATATATACCGCAAATACGCTAAGCCGGGGCCATCGCCTCGGTTTTTCTTATGTATACTGGAGGAAAACCATCTAGGAGGTCACATGGATTATTCAACAACAGAACTGACGGAGGCAAAGCGACAAATCGATTCGATTCTCCACAAACTGCAGGAAACCGTGAAAACGCTCGAGGCGAAAGATCACCCCGAACGTTACAAGTCACAACTGACACTCGCCAAACGGCGCATTCAAGCACTGACGATTGCCGTCGAATTGATCGAGGCCCAACTGCACCCTCACACATGACAACAGCGACCGCATCACTCGGTCGCTGTTGTTTTTGCTTCCTCTTCTTTTGCCGCTTCTTCTCGCTCTAACTCTTCAATCAACCGCTTCATCTCTTCGATTTCACGTCGTTGTGTCTCGATGATGTCTTCTGACAGCTGCTTCACGCGCGGGTCCTCGATCTCGGCCCGCTCGCTCGTCAAGATGGCGATCGAGTGGTGCGGAATCATCGCCTTCATCCAACTGACGTCATCGACCGTCGTCTGGCTCCGGACGAGCCATAGCGATAGTCCGAACACGAGCGCGCTCACGCCTAAAATGACGGCGTTCAACTTCTTGTTTTTATACATGCCCCACATGAACAGCAACATGACGAACGCCATGACCGATCCCATGATGAGCGCCATGTACAGACGCGTCTGACTGAAGAAGACGTGGTCGAGTTGGAACACGTTCAAATACATGAGCCAATACATGAGGAATGTCGATATGAGAATCATCACTCCAAATTTTGCGTAAGGTTTCATCGTCTACTCCTCCTTTTCTGATGGTCTGTTTTAATAATCGATTGCCTAATCCAATTTCGTTAAAACATTGAGGATTCGCTCGAGACATAGGCCTCGCTCTCATTTCACTTCTTTTTCACAAACGACGGTTATACTGTCAAAATGGACTTTGCCAATAAAGGAGAAATTAGAAGTGTTGAAAACCTTGCAAGACCTGTTGACAAAGCTGAAACAGCTCGTGACATGGACGTATTTAGACAATCCTGCCAAAACGATGATTGAGGGCATTTCCTTCTCTTCCAAAGAAATTAAACAAAATTTTTTATTCGTCTGTATCTCAGGCTACCGTCATGATGGCCATGACTACGTGAACGAGGCAATCCATAACGGAGCGGTCGCCATCGTCGCCGAACGTCCGATTGAGGCTCGGGTACCTGTCATCTATTGTAAGGACACGAAACAAGCGTTGGCGGAACTTGCCCACGCGTTTTACGATTACCCTTCAACGAGGCTACGCCTGCATGGCGTAACTGGGACGAACGGAAAAACAACGACGACGGCACTTGCTCATCAATTGTTTGGGCACATCGGGATGTCAGCCGGTCTCATCGGCACACTCGGCATCACGTACTGCGGACAGAAGTTTGGGACACCGAACACGACGCCTGACCCGTTGACGATCAATCGCCACCTTCACGCCATGGTCGAGGATGGTGTCACTGATTGTCTGATGGAAGTCTCATCTCAGGCCATTGCGGAGTCTCGGATTGCCGAGTTACAGTTCGAGACGACTTCGTTTCTCAATCTGTCCCACGACCACTTGGACTATCATGGGACGATGGTGACGTACGCCTACACGAAAGCCAAGTTGTTTGCCCAGTTGAGGGATTCAGGGTGTGGCATCGTCAATGCCGACGATTCGCATCATGCGCTCATGCTGTCGATGGCACCATCCGTCGCCGACTCCTTTTTATTCAGTCGTCACTCGACTACCGCAAACTTGATCGGGTATCAGAAAGACGAGCAGTTCATGCTCCAGTTAGGCGACGAGGAGGCGCAATCGCCCCTCCCGTTTTATGAGGACTATAATCTCGATAACACGTTATGCGCTATCAGCATCGTCCTGCACACCGGTATTCCGTTGGCAGAGATTCTTCCTCATCTGAAGAAGTTGACGTTACCGAGCGGACGCCTCGAACGAGTGACCGGAATCAATCAATCGGTCTATATCGACTATGGGCATACCCCGGACGCCATCAAACAAGTCGTGACGTCATTGACGGCCCGCTATCCGCGTGTACTCGTGTTACTCAGTGCTGCTGGCGAACGCGACCGCATGAAGCGCAGCAACATGATGGAGGTGGTCGTTGCTTCAGGAGCAGATGTCATCTTGACCGTCCATGACCCACGTCACGAACACCCCCGACACATCCTCGACGATTTGGCGGCCGGGTCATCTGTCGAACTGGTCCAATTCGCTGAACGCGAACCAGCCATCCGGTTCTTCTGTGACCAGATGGCGGACTATGACTGTGGGGTCATATTCGGAAAGGGGCATGACCGCGTCGAGCGCATCGGAGACGAAGCCGTACCATTCGACGAACCCGAACTCGTCCGACGGTTTCTTCAATTGCCCAAACTGCCCTGAGGGACAAGGAGAACGTTCCCCTTCTCTCGAAACCGTTATGTAGACGAGACGGCTCAGAATCATAGGAGGACCACATATGAAAGTTTTGATTGTCGATGACGAAATGAAAATGAGACGGTTGCTCCGCCTATTCCTCGAAGGCGACGGCTACACCTGTATCGAGGCCGCTGACGGACGAGAAGCGATGGAACGGATTTCCGAACGTCCGGACTTAGTGATGCTCGACATCATGATGCCCGGCGTCGATGGGATCACGTTGTGCCGCCAAATCAAGGCGCTCGATGCCGAACTGCCCGTCGTGTTGTTGACGGCCCGCTCGGACAGTGAGACAACGATCCGCGGGTTGGACGCGGGTGCCGACGATTATGTCACGAAGCCGTTCGAAGGAAATGTGCTCCTGGCCCGGATTCGTGCGGTGTTGCGACGGAGCCGTGTCACCAATGTGAACTACGGACAGCTGCGCTATGAGGAAGCGAGCGGACGAATCCTCTATCAAGAACAAGAAGTCGTCATGACGCCGAAAGCGACAGCCATCTTGAAACTGTTCTTGCAACATCCGAACCGGCTATACAACCGGATGGATTTATACGACTTGGTGTGGCCCTACTCGTCCGAGTCGGACCCGCGCACGGTCGATGCCCATATCCGCATGATTCGCGACAAACTCGGCGAGGCCGGCTTCCCGATTGACGATTATTTGAAAACGGTATGGGGTCGCGGCTATCGCTGGACCGAAGAGCGGTCGGACTCATGACATTCCGACGTAATAGCCTCCCATTCCGAATCAGCCTGATCTTTTTATTGACGACGTTATTGATTGAAGGCGTCTTGTTCTTATTGCTCTACCATACGCTCCTCGGTGAACGTGTTGTCGAAGAAATCGACCGGCTCGAATCGAGAGCGGAAAGCCATGCGAGCGTACTAGCGATGAGTTTTGATGAGGAGACGATTGACCACGTCGCGACGATGGAGAGCGAGACCGATACGAAAGTTGCCATCACCGCTCCCGACCACTCGATTCTACAGACATCCAACCGCTTCCCCGACCCGCTCTCGGTGCTCATCCAAACGGAAGCGAACCGAGGCGATGACAATATGACGACCATCCTCGAAGACGATTGGGAGAACGAACCGTATCTCGCGGTACGGACCCCGATTGATGCGATGGAAAATGACAACCGCTACGGGTATGTGTATATGTTTCTACCGACCGAGATTATCCATGGCATCAGCCATCGGCTCCAACTCCGGTTTCTTTATATCACCGGCATCGCCCTCGTCATCACCATCATGACGTTCGTCTTGCTGAGCCGGTTGATTTCAAATCCGATTCAGCTGTTGCGCCGAGCGACCGAGGATGTGTTGACGAATCCCGAAACGTTGACCCTTCCGACGTCCCGAGAGGATGAAATCGGCGAATTGGCCCGCTCAATTGAAGCGATGTCGCTTGAACTGGCTCGTCTCCGGAAAGAACGGAATCAGTTCTTGTCGGACCTCGCCCACGAGATTAAAACGCCGCTCACGTATCTGCAAGGATATGCCGAAATCGCATCCAAACCACAGACGCCAGAGTCGTTAAAAGAACAGTCGATTCAGACGATTCTCGAGGAGAGCCAAGCGTTGACCGAGCTCGTCGAGAACGCGTTCCAGCTCGCCCAGTTGGACGAGAACACGTTCACGTTGCATCGCGAACCCGTGGCCGTCGATGCGCTCTGCGACGATTTGCAACGCGTGCTAGCCACAATGTTCCGAGTGACTTCGATCGCGTTTGCTAGCAGCACCGACTGCTCCTCCAAAGACGTCGTCTTACAGTTAGATCGACATCGCATCTTACAAGTGTTCCGCTCCATCGCCCACAACGCGATTCAACATAGCGAGGCACGCCATATCCAATTCGATATGCAACTTACGGATGAAGCACTCCGCTTCACGATTCAAGACGACGGGAAAGGTATCCCTCAAGACGATCTGCCTTACATCTTCGATCGCCTGTACCGGGTCGAAAAATCACGTTCCCGTCGTACGGGTGGCAGTGGACTCGGGCTTGCCATCGCCCATCAAATCATCCGGTTGCATGATGGTACGTTGACCGTCGCCTCTGATTCATCTGGGACGATGTTCACCATCACGCTTCCGCCCCACTAAAAAAATCCGGCACCTGAGCTCAGGCGCCGGATTTTTTTCATTTCACTTTCCCTGCTTGCAACAGTTGCGTCCATTCCTCGTCTTCAAAGACGTACACACTGTTATCCGATGTCGCTAGCAACAATCGCCCGTTTTGGCTGACCAGTTCGATCGGGACGCTGTCCGCGTTCAGCGAGGGCAGCTCAACGGTCGTCTCCGTCTCGTCGGTCAAATCCGAGACCACCAGATCGAACGAGGCACCGTCTTTCGTGATTGACGCCAATTTCCCTTTCGTCGATGCCATCGTGACGATATTCTTCTGTTCCAGGAACGGCTCGAACGTGTCTCCCCCGTCGTCTGAGACGAGGATGCCGTCCGGACCATAGACGAAGACGCGTTTCGGTTCGCTTGCATCGGCCGTGATGCCGGCGATGCCTCGACCTTCGATGCCATCCATCTCCATCGGCTCAAACGACGTACCGCCGTCGAGCGATCGATAAAAACCTGGTTCGAGTTCACTGGTCGCCGTTTCTAAATACACGTAGAGGCTCTCGGATTCGAAACCCGCACTCATATAGTGAAAATCGGCCTCGCCCTCTAGCGAACGAATCTCGAGCGTCTCCCCTTTATCGGTCCCGCGGACGACACCAAGCGGATTTTTATACGGTGAATCCTGTGCCGGGTGACCGCTCGCATAGAATCCGTCTTTGACGAGCTCGAAGCCCATATAGTCGTGACGGTTCGAGGACAATTCGTACCAGCCGTCTTCTCTGAATTCCATCAGTCCCGTATGCGTCGCGATGACCGGACGCCCGTCTGGCCAAAAGCCGGCACCGTGGATATGCGAGACCACGATGCCTGTTTTTGTCGCTGTCCAGCGGTCCGGCACCTGTTCCGTCGACGTCTCTTTTTCTTCCGTGACCGGTTCCTTCGACTCGCTCGCTGGTGTCGCACCCCCACACGAGGCAAGAAATACAGTCGTCAAAAACATCGGTACGAGTAGCTTTCGTTTCATAATAGTTCCCTCCATCTTTAGCATCCTCCTCATTATAGAGACCAAAGATGAAAGAATTGTTAAAGCTTGAGCGTCCGGGCATTGAGCGCGACGATGACGGTACTGAGACTCATGAGCACGGCACCGACGGCCGGTGACAAGATGATGCCGATTGGGGCCAACACACCGGCCGCGAGCGGGATGGCGACGATGTTATAGCCGGCGGCCCACCACAGATTCTGAATCATCTTGTTGTATGTGTTGCGAGACAAGTCGAGAATCGACAGCACGTCTTTCGGGTTGCTCCGGACGAGAACGATATCGGCCGTTTCGACGGCGACGTCGGTGCCGCTCCCGATGGCAATGCCGACGTCCGCTTGGGCCAAAGCCGGTGCATCATTAATGCCGTCCCCGACCATCGCCACTTTGCTGCCGTCGGCTTGGACGGTTTGCACTTGCCGTGATTTATCATCCGGCAACACTTCGGCGTACACTTCCTCGATATGAAGTTGCGACGCCACCCAGTCGGCCACTTTTCGGTTGTCACCAGTGAGCATGATCGAACGGACGCCCCGGTCTTTCAACGCTCGGACCGTCTCTTTCGCTTCATCGCGAACCATGTCCGCCAAGGCGATCATACCGACCAAGTCCCCGTCTCGAACCGTGAAGACGACGGTCTTCCCGGCGGCCGATAATCGGTCGAACGCCATTTCGTCAATTGAGAGCTCATGCTCCCGAATATAGCGGGGGCTGACGACTTGAACGTGACCTCCCTCTACCTGTCCTTCTAATCCAACCCCCGTGATCGAAGCGAAATCGACGACTTCAGGCAACGTCAACTTGCGTGCTTCCGCTTCCCGAAGAATACCTCGTGCGAGCGGATGCTGCGAGGCCGTCTCGACCGCGGCGGCCAGACGTAACACTTCCTCTTCTGTATGAGCAGATGCGGCTTCAATGTCCGTCACCCCGAAATCGCCTTTCGTCAACGTTCCCGTCTTATCGAAAATGACCGCATCGAGATGACGCGCCTCTTCGAATTGAGTCCGATTCCGAATCAACAGTCCGCGTTTCGCCGACAGGGCTGTCGAGACCGCCACGACGAGCGGAGACGCGAGACCGAGCGCGTGCGGACATGAGATGACCATGACGGTGACCATTCGTTCGACAGCCATACTGACCGGATATCCGAGGGCGACCCAAATGGCGAACGTCAGCACTCCCGATCCGACGGCGACATAAAACAAGAGCTTGGCGGCCCGATTGGCTAGGTTTTGCGTTTTCGATTTGGATTCCTGCGCTTCTTTGACCAAGTCGATGACTTTCGCCAAGTATGTGCTCTCTCCCGTGCTTGTCGTCGAAATCGTCATGCTACCTTCTTGGTTGATTGATCCTGCGATGACGACATCCCCGGTCTCTTTTTCGACAGGCATCGATTCACCGGTCAACATCGACTCATCGACCGTCGTCCGCCCTTTCAGCAGTTCCCCGTCAACAGGAATCTGCTCGCCCGGTTTGACGAGAATCAAATCCCCAGCAGCGAGCGCCGAGACGGGAACGTCCTCGATGTCACTCCCGTTGATGCGGTGTGCCACGCTCGGTAATAGACGAACGAGCTGTTGCAACGCGTTCGAAGCACCCATGATCGAGCGCATCTCAATCCAGTGCCCGAGCAACATGATGACGATTAACGTCGCCAACTCCCAAAAGAAGTCATGCCCATGCCCGTATCCGAACACGATGGCAACACTATAGAAGTACGCGACGCTGATGGCAAGTCCAATCAGCATCATCATCCCCGGATTTCGTTGACGCAATTCATCGATGCTCCCTTTCAAAAACGGCCACCCTCCGTAGACGTACACAATCGTCGCCAACACGAACAGCGTCTCCTTTTCATAAGGAAACGTGAGTTCGAAACCGGCCCACTCTTGAATCATATCTGACAATATGAGAATCGGGATCGTCAGCCCTAACGAGACGAAAAATCGACGCTTATACTCTTCAATCATCCCTTCATGTCCGCCGGTATGCGAGTCATGCGCTTCCCCGTGTTCATGATGAGATGACGCGTGGTGTGAATGTTCCACGTTGACCACCTCCTATGTATACCATATACCCCTATATAGTATATAAAAACTTATTTTCCGTTTAACAAATATTTCATAACTTGTTGGTATAACTAAATAGGCTCTCGCTTTTAACCGAAAGGATGATGCCTTATGAACCGCGTAACGAAATGGGTCATTGGGATGGGTATAGTCAGTATCGTGATTGGATTGTTCTTGCTTTTGTTCACGTTTGCTCCTGGAAACTGGATGATGGGCAACGGTTCATTCATGGGAGATCGAAACGATGGTGGCATGATGCATGGCAACGGCGGGATGGGACGTGGGGGTACCGTCGAGCTCGTCGCGTCGAACGAACCGAATCAACGACTCCCCATCCCGGAACGGCTACGACCTGACCGTGTCACGGACGAGGCGCTCTATTATACGGTTCGTACCGAACGTGGCGAGCACCGATTTTTCAATCAAGGTGTCAGTACCGAGACGCTCGGCTATAACGGGAATTTGCTCGGACCGATGATTGAATTACCAGCTGGAAAGACCGTCTATATCAATACAATCAATCAGCTCGATGAACCGACCTCGTTCCATTGGCACGGTCTCGTCATCCCGGGAGCCGAAGACGGCGGACCCCATCAATCGATTGCCCCGGGTGAACAAAGACAAGTTCGTCTCGATATCGACCAAGAACCGGGCACACTCTGGTTTCACCCGCATTCGATGGGCGCGACGGCCGAACAAGTATACCTTGGTTTGGCCGGACTCTTGTACGTGACGAACCAAGCGGAGACCGGGTTGCCGAATGAATACGGTGTTGATGACATCCCGCTCATCGTTCAAGACCGTCTCTTCACAGCCGACGGACAACTCGATTACGACCGCCAGATGAACGTCGATGGGACGGTCGGTGATACGTTGATTGCGAACGGAGCAATCAATACAACGTTCGACGTGACGACGAACACGTTACGCGTCCGTCTCGTCAACGGCTCTAACGCCCGGAATCTCGACTTCTCCCTATCGAACGGGGAGGCGTTCACTCAAATCGCGACTGACGGCGGGTTGCTCGACCAACCGGTTTCGCTTGAGACGTTGACGCTCACACCTAGTGAACGGGCCGAGATTTTAATCGACTTTTCCGACTTGTCGCTCGAGGACGACCTCGCTCTTCAAGCGGACGGAATCCCGTTCACGACGTTCACGGTGCGTGACCACATCGAGCAAGATGGCGACTGGACGGATGCTTTCACGGAAGCCCCTGTCGCTAACGAGGCGAGCGCGGCCGATCGCCGGCTCACGTTGTTCGGGATGGGCAATATGGTGACGATTGACGGCAAACAGTTCGACCCTGACCGGATTGACATTAACGTCCGGCAAGGCTCGACCGAGGTGTGGGAAATTTATAACAGAGAAGACATGATGGGCGGGATGACCCACCCGTTCCACGTCCATGGCGTCCAATTCCGGATACTTGAACGGGACGGCAAGCCTCCGCCTGACAACGAACGTGGCTGGAAAGATACGGTCGCCGTCGCACCGGGCGAGAAAGTGAACATTGAAATGACGTTTCAAGAGACAGGGACGTTTATGTATCACTGCCACATCCTGGAGCATGAAGAAAACGGGATGATGGGACAATTGAAAGTAGACTAATCACACTTTACTTGGAGGGAATATGAATGAAATGGAATAAGAAACTCGGAATGATGACGATGGCACTCTCACTGAGCGGTTTACTCGTTGCTTGTGGTGAAGACGACACGACGAATAATGATACGAACATGAATGATCAAATGGAAGAGACGATGGACGGGAACGACCATTCAGGAATGGACATGTCCGGGTCTGGTGACGTCCCCGAAGGCTTGAAGTCAGCAGAGAACCCGACGTTCGCGGTCGGCGACACGGCCGTCATCACAGAGGCCCATATGCCTGGCATGGAAGGCGCGGAAGCGACCATCGTCGGCGCCTACGATACGGTCGCCTACAGTATCTCGTACGACCCGATGCACGGAGGCGAGCGCGTCAAAGACCATAAATGGATCATTCATGAAGAGATTGAAGGTGCACAGGACGACCCGTACGAGGTCGGCGATGAGGTTGAAGTCAATGCCGAGCATATGAGCGGTATGGGCGGCACGACTGCTACCATCGATTCTGTCGAAGAGACGACGGTCTATATGGTCGACTTCACGTTAGAATCCGGCGAAGAAGTGACCAACCATAAATGGGTCACCGAGGAAGAACTGTCGGCACTTTAATCAAAACGTTTGTCGGAACGTGGTCACACCTTCTCAGTAAGAGCAGGCAAGTGAAACCGGGGCACATGCCTCGGTTTTTCTTATGTATGGGACGAAGCATTTCAAGGAAGCAACTGACAAAAGGGATTGATTCTCATCGGCCCTTTTTTATTTAGGCTAAACTAATTAAAATTACCCTGTTTTTCAAAAGCTAAACTACGAGAAATCGGAGTTTTTTTGAATTTTAGGCATATATTCTTTTACCAACAAAACGTTGCATGTCTCATTTTCGTTGATATGACTGGACTTTCTCTAATACACAATCGTTTTCATAACGATTATACTTTTTTGAAATATAAATGACATATTAGAATCTATTTTTTGATGGTAAAATTTTTTTATAAGGTAATTATCATTGTTCTGTCGCATTGTTCCATAATTGAAAGGATTTACCATACTATGAAAAAACAACTGATGACGATCACATTAGGCGCCCTTCTTGTTTCCGGCTTGACACTTCCCGCTTCGACACCGGTAGAGGCAGCTACATCGTATAAAGTCAAAGTCACGACGAATGTTTTGAACGTGCGGAGCGGCCCATCGACGTCTTATCAAAAAGTCGGCAGTGCCAAACTCGGCCAAACGTTCACCTATCTCGGCGCGACCGGTTCATGGACAAAAATCAATTATAACGGCAGTACAAAATACGTCTCGAGTACATATGTTAAAAAATATAGCAGCACGTCACTCCAAACAGCGACAGCGGGCAAGTTCTTGATTCCTGCGAAAGGCACGTTGACGCAAGGGTATGGCCCGGCGAGCGGCAAATACGGCTACACGTTCCATAACGGCATCGACTTGGCGGCCGCGAAAGGCACGACAGTCCAAGCTGGAGCATACGGTGAAGTCATCGTCGCCCGTAACTATGGAGCGTACGGTAACCACGTCATGATTTCGCACACGATCAACGGTCAAGCGTACACGAGCGTCTACGCCCATATGGATCGTTTGAACGTCGTCAAAGGACAAAAAGTCGCCAAAGGCGCGAAAATTGGAACGGTCGGCAACACCGGCAACTCGTTCGGAAGCCACCTTCATTTCGAAATCCATAAAAATAAATACGTCTACAGCAGCTCGACGGCTGCCAATAGTGTCAACCCGTATACGTTGTTCTAATCCTACCACCTTCCTCTAACATACGAGGAAGGTGTTTTTTCCTAGAATCGTGCGCATTCCGTCCGACTATCCCGGTTGTGACCCATTTCTAGCTAGGTCTATGGGGGGTATAGGGAATCATCGGCGAATATCGTATAATAAAGGAGTATGTCGATATTACTTTACGTATATATATAGCTTTATATCGAAGGGAGGTTCGCGCGATGACTCGAAAGTCATTCTATCCGGCTCGCCGGTACCATGGGCGCTCGACGGCTAAACGAATGAACCAGATTCACGCACCCCAGTCGTTACCGATTCATTCACTTGTCGAAGAAGTTCAAGATGCGGTCTGTTATATCGACTTCCCACGGAACCATCTGTATTCGAACGAACAGCTTCGCGCCATCTGTCCTTCGATGGTCAACCAGCGTTTCTCGCGCCCAGAAGACATGACCCGGTTCTTCCACGAAGCGTTCGAGCGGAACGGCGCAGATATGAACGATGTAACGCTGATTTGGGAAGAACTCATGACGAACCGGTTCGGCTGTTGCCCGAGCATGGATGCGAAGTCGCTCCGCATCGGCGAGCGCACGATGCAAGTCATTGTGAACTTCACACATACGCCGCGCGGCGCATTCCTCATGTGGCGAGACATCACCGACTCGATCCGCTTCGAGGAGCAGAAAGACGCCTTCTTGGCCGAACTGTCCCACGAGTTCCGTTCCCCGCTCACGGCCATCAACGGTTACGCGGAGTTGCTCATGTACCAACATGGCGATGACGAGAAGACGCATGGGATGTTGACGCTCGTCAAACGGGAGGCCGAGCGGCTCGAGCGGCTCGTCGATAATTTCCTCGACTACCAGCGTGTGAACTATTCCGTGGAGTTATTGTCGTTGTCGACGTTCGACTTGCGACCATTGCTCGAGGACATCGTCGTGCACTATCAAGCGACGGCCCCCCAGCATGACGTCATCTTGTCCGCGGATGACATGACCCTCGAGGCCGATCAGGAGAAGCTGTTGCAACTGCTCCATAACTTGATCGGCAACGCGATCAAGTATTCGCCGAACGGCGGCACGGTCTACGTCGAGCTGACGAACGAAGACGACACGTATGTCCTGTCGGTCCGTGACACCGGAATCGGCATCCCGAGTGACGCCATCCCGTATGTGTTCGATGAGTATTACCGGGTCGACTCGGATGCACACCGCCCGATCAAAGGGACCGGTCTCGGCCTTCGCATCTGTAAACGGATCGCCGAAGCGCACGGCTGGGGCATCCATGCCGACTCCGTGTACGGGGAAGGCACGATGTTCTCCATCTACTTATATCCCAATAGCTCAACGCATGCGACATCACTCACCGAACGAGAGACGTCCGACTGACAGGACCGTCTTTTTTTGAATGAATCACCTTTAAAGCGGGAACAGACGAGAAGAGAGACGTAGAAAGGATGATTCGCATGAAACGTCAACGTGGCTTTTTGGCACTCCCGGTCGCCGTCGCCTTTATTCTCATTTTCGGGCTGTTGTTCGACAACTGGTGGCTCGGACTCGGGATTGGCATCGCGATGTTCTTCGCGTTCCAAGGGACGAAGAAGAAGGCTTGAAACTTTTTGAGGCGGCGCCCGTAGTAACTGGACAAAGGAGGCATGCTCCATGTCCAATAAACAAACGACCGGCAGCTACGCCTTTCCGATCGCCCTCGGCGTCGGTGTCTCGACTGCCATCGCGCTCGATCACTACTTGATTGGACTCGCAATTGGCGTCGGGTTGTATTTTGCTTTTAGTGCTTCGCCGAAGAAGACATGACAAAGACCGCTTCATTGAGCGGTCTTTGTCATATTTACTCGGTAGCAGTTGATTAATCTCATTTAAGGAAGGCTGATGTAGATGGCATCTAACAAACCTACACCCAAGTCTCAACTCGCTTTTGCGTTACTCCTGTTAGGAGGTATCTTTTTCCTTCTTCATGAGGTAGATCAGCGAGAAACTTTTTTGAACGAAACGTTAACTGAGCATTTTTCAATCGATCAGAGCGCCTATGATGTCGAGTTCAGCATGAATCAATTTGGGTACTTATATCGCTTGAATTTCGAGGACGAAAACAGAGTCGAGTATGAATTTTTCGTCAAAACCAATCAAGAGAAAGAGTACGTCGTCACCTATTATGGACATAATTCAAAAGGCGATTCACCTTTGAAAGAAGATGAATTTACCACGTTGAACAAAGAATACTAAATTTAGAGAATTGCCATGAGAAGAGGCCAGCTGATGCGAACACTGAACTGAGCCCCGTAAAATGGACAGTTTAATAAAAAGCCCACGTTTTCTATGCGGCGATCAGATGGCCCCGATATTGTTCCGGGGTCA
>NZ_JACSLX010000007.1:0-148946 GCF_018618335.1 Exiguobacterium sp. s152 | reverse complement strand
GAATAGGTTCATTATAGCGATTCATGCGCACACGAAAAACCCCGAGTGAGGCACTTTTTTCAAGTGTCCATCATTCGGGGTTCAGTTCACACGTCGCGCCAGCTGGCCTCTTTCTTACATATCGATTGAGTTATATCCAGCCTCACTTCAATGACGCAACCTCGATTGGAACCGCTCGACCTCGTCCGTCATGATGGCGTCGACACCAGTCATGTCCGGCAACTCGCTCGGATTGTTGATTGTGTAGAGGCGAAGCAACCGATTCTGTTCGCGAATCGTCGCCGCGTCCCTCGTCCCGATAAACTTCGGTTGGGCATGGACCGCCTCGGCTCCGACCCGTTCGACGAGCTCAATCAAGTGCGGATGACCGTCCCCAGTTAAGACGGCGATTCGCGCCTCGCGGGCGACGTCCCGCAACCGGACGAGCGTGTCCGGGTTGAACGAGGAGAAGACGACACGCTGCTCGAGCTTGAACTCGGTGACGGCGAGCCACGTCAAATACTCGATTCCTTCATAATCAAATTGATCTGTCTTCAGCTCGATATTGAGCGTGACGTCGGACGGTTCAATCAAGACGAGTACTTCCTCGAGCGTCGGGATCCGTTCCCCGCTCTCCGTCCGGAGCAAGCGAAGCTGTCGAAGCGTCATATCTTTGACGAAGCCGCTGCCGTTCGTTGTCCGGTCGACTGTCTCGTCATGGATAACGACGAGGCGTCCGTCGCGCGTCAATTGGACATCGAGCTCAATGCCGTCGACGTGAGGTAACGCCGCCTTGAACGCACTGATCGTGTTCTCCGGATACTTGGCGCTATAGCCGCGATGTGCGTAAATCAACATATCATTGCCCCAAGGTGGAAGTCGTCTCATCGGCCGCACGCTTCAACGCGTCCTTGACCGAAACACCTTGATACAGGCTCTCCATGGCATTGACGACGCTTTGGCGGGACTGCGGGAACGTCGAGATGAGTGCGCCTTGTGTCGCCGGTGAAGCTTTCGTCTCGCTCAATTGATCGACTGTCACTTTCAATTGCGGATACTCAGCCCACATCTCTTTGACGACCGGCTCGTCATATGCTTCCGGGTTGATGGCGAAGTAGCCCGTCTCGACGTGCCACTTGGCCTGTGCTTCTTTCGATGCCGCAAACTTCATGAACTCCCATGCACCCTGTTTCGTCTCATCAGCGATGCCGTCACCCATCCAGAGTGAGGCTCCGCCAATGATGACACCTTCCCGATCAGCTTCGTTCGGGACCGGTAAGTATGACGCCCCGACCTCGAAGTCGGCGTTGTCCGCGACGGTGCGAATGCCGGCCGACGAGTCGAGATACATGGCAACTTTCCCTGATTGGAAAGCGGCACGCATGTCGTCCCAGTTTTGACCGACGTTCATAAACGTCTTCTCGTCATACATCTCTTTAATCAAGTTGAAGGCGTTCTGCCCCTCTTCCCCATCGAAGACAGCTTTCGTCGGTGCCCCGCTACGGCCATTGTCATTGTCGACATAGAGCCCGCCTTGCGCGGCGACGAGTTGCTCGAAGAACCAACCGTAGTTGAGCATCGTGAAGCCGGTCTGCCCGTCGGTCGTCAGTGCCTTCGCAGCTTGCTTCAGTTCGTCATACGTGCGCGGCGCTTTCTCTGGGTCGAGACCCGCTTTTTCAAACGCGTCTTTGTTGTAGATGAGCACCGGTGTCGAAGAGTTGAACGGCATCGAATACTGCTTGCCGTCGACTTGGTAATAGCTCAAGATGTTCTCTTCCCAGACGCCCGTATCGAAGTCCTCTTTGTCGATGAACTCCTGAACCGGCGTGATTTTGTTCGAGTCAATCATATATTTCGTGCCGACCTCGAACGTCTGCATGATGGCCGGTGCGTCCGGTGACCCTGCGACGGCGTTGAACTTCGTGAGCGCCTCTTCATACGTGCCTTGGAACACCGGTTTCACTTCATAGTCGTCCTGTGACTCGTTGAAAGCGTCGACTTGGTTGTTGAGTGCGGTCTCTAAGTCCCCGCTCATCGCGTGCCAAAACACGACTTCTGTCTTCCCATCCGTCGTCGTGGTCGCCGCTGCCTCTTCCGCTTCTTGACTGCCACATGCCCCGAGCAATAACACCGAACTGGCCAACCCTGCGAATAATGCTTTCTTTTTCATGAACGTTTCCCCCTATTATTTGATCGCACCTTGCGTCAAGCCTTCCTGTAACTGCTTTTGTCCTGCGAATAACAGCATCAGCGTCGGGATGATGATCAAGATGACCGCCGCCATGACGACACCCCAATCCGAGGCGACCTCGTTCGACTGCATCTGCTTAATCCCGATTTGCACCGTGCGGGCCTGCTCCGTGTTTGTCACGAGGAGCGGCCATAAGTACATGTTCCATGTCGTCAAAAAGCTGTATACCGACAGGGTGACGAGCGGCGTCTTCGACACCGGCAAGACGACGTTCCAAAAGAAGCGGAAGCGGCTGATGCCGGCGATTTGTGACGCCTCATACATCTCGTATGGAATCGTCTTGAACTGTTGCCGGAGCAAAAACGTCCCGAACGCGAGCGCGAAGAACGGCACCGACAGCCCCCAAACCGAGTTGAGCCAACCGAGCGACTGGATTGTCAAGAAGTTCGGTACCATCGTCGCTTCCCAAGGCACCATCATCGTCGCGAGGAAGAGCATGAAGATGAGCCCTTTCCCTTTGAAATCGATGAAGACGAACGCGAAGGCGGCAAGACTCGATAAGACGACTTGGCCAACCATGACGATGAGTGCGACGACGAGACTGTTCCATAAATACGTTATGAGCGGGATGCGCTCGAACGCAGCGACATAGTTGTCGAACGTGACGTCACGCGGGATGAGGTTTCCTTTTAACACCTCACTCCCGTCCATCAGACTGATTGAGAACGCGTAGGCGATCGGGAACAGCATGACGACGGCGCTCAAGACGAGGAGCGTATACGTGACTACTTTCCGGAGTGTCATTGGTAATGCACCTTCCTTTCGACGAGCTTGAACTGGAGCCACGTCAATGTCAGGACCGCGAGGAACAAGAGCACGGCCTGCGCACTCGCCCCGCCGACGTTATAGTTGATGAACGCATCTTTGTAAATGGCGTAGACGATGACGTTCGTCGAGTTCGTCGGCCCGCCTTTCGTGAGTAAATCAATCTGCCCGAACGTCTGGAACGCGTTGATGAGCGAGATGATGCCGACGAAGAAGAGCGTCGGAGACAGCATCGGAATCGTGATGGCCCGAAGCTGGGTCCAATATCCTGTCCCGGCGATGTCCGCACTCTCGTAAAGCGTCCGGTCGATGTTTTGTAGGCCGCCGAGGAGAATCAAGAACGTGAATCCGATGTTCATCCAGACGGTTGCGAGCGACACCGACAGGAGCGCGTACTGCGGGTCGAGGAGCCACTGCACCCCGCTTGCCCCGACCGCTTCCAAGAAACGATTGAAGATGCCGATCGACGGGTTGTACATAAACATCCAGATGACCGACGAGGCAGCGACGCTCATCCCCATCGTCGCCGAGAACGCCGTCCGGAAGATGCCGATGCCGCGTAACTTCTCATTGGCGAGCAGCGCGAGTCCGAGCGCGATGACGATTGTGAGCGGCACGGTCAACAGGACGAAGCCGACCGTCGCCTGAATGCTCTGCCAAAACGAGGCGCTCGTGAACAGTTTGGCGTAATGCTCGCCCCCGACATAACTGAGCGGCGTTCCTTGTGTATCCGTTTGAAAGAAACTCAAGTAAATCGTCCGGAACAGCGGATAGACGAGGAAAATCCCGAATAGCGCGATCGACGGGGATAAGTAGAGTAGCCCGCTCGTCGCGTCCGATAATCGAGTCCGGACGCGTTGTCTCGGAAGGGCAACCGTCATTGGAACACCTCCAACGCCTCGAACAGTTTCGGTTGCCGCGGTTCAATACGATTGCCGTTCGTATCAAACAAAGATATCTGTTTCGGGTCGACGTGACAGGCGATTTTCTCCCCGATCGACAGCGGCCATTGTCCCGGCCATTTGGCGAGCCATTCGACGCCGCCCATATCGAAGGCGAGAATCGTCTCCGTGCCGAGCACCTCGACGTTCTTCAGCTCGGCATAGAACGTGACATCCTCTTGCGCAGGCGTGATTTGTTCCGGGCGGATACCGAGCGTCGCCGTGTCTTCTCGCGTCAGCGTGTTCGGATGGAACAGGCGTCCGTCCGAGGCGGCCCAACCGTTGTCCGTCCGTTGTACCGGTGTGAGATTCATCGGCGGTGACCCGATGAACGAGGCGACGAACGTATTCGCCGGCTTATTGTACAAATCGAGCGGTTGACCGACTTGTTGGACTTCACCATCGTTCAACAGCATCATCCGGTCGGCCATCGTCATCGCCTCGACTTGGTCATGGGTGACGTAAATCATCGTCAGCTTGAGCTTCCGTTGCAGCTGTCGGATCTCCGAGCGCATTTTGGCCCGAAGTTTCGCGTCCAAGTTCGAGAGCGGCTCGTCCATGAGGCAGATCGGTGACTCGGTCACGATGGCTCGGGCCAAGGCGACACGCTGGCGCTGTCCGCCTGAGAGCTCGCGCGGCTTCCGCATCAAATAGTCGGTCAGTCCGAGCGCCTCGGCCGCCGCTAGGCATCGTTCGCGTTGCTCGAGCTTCGTCAGTCCTTTCGTATGTAAGCCGAACGTGATGTTCTTCTCGACGGTCATATGCGGATAGAGCGCATAGTTTTGGAACACCATCGACAGCTGTCGTTCGCTCGGTTTCAAGTCGTTCGCGGCGACGCCGTCGATGCGGAGCGTCCCGCTTGTGATGGACTCAAGCCCGGCGATCATTCGCAACATCGTGCTCTTGCCGCAGCCCGACGGTCCGACGAGGGCGAAGAATTCACCGGCCTCGATGGTGACGTCGATACCGCGGATGACTTCTGTCTCGTCATATGCTTTTTTGATGTTCTGCAGTTGAATCGATTTCATATGATTTCCTCCTTCATTCCTTGCGACGCCCAGAGCCGCTCGTCCCCGGTCGAGACGGCGAACGCCCCATGAGACAGTGCTTCATGCACGTGAATCGGCTTCCGGATCATCCCGCCCGTCACGATCGGCAGCGAGACGTGTTCGGCGACATGTTCGATGACGCTCGGGATCAGGCCCGGCATCAATTCGAGCGCGTCCGGCTGTTGGTCTTTCGCCATCTTGATGCCTGACGAGATGGCGTCCGAGTCGACGAGAAACAGACGCTGCACCGTCATCAGTCCGGCCCGTTTGGCATGTTGGATGACAGATGCCTTCGTCGTCACAATCCCATCGGCCCCGACCCGTTTTGCCAAATAGTCGATGCCGTCCCGGTCGAGGCTGATGCCGTTGATGCGTTCGGCGTGCAGGAACACGGTCCGATTCTCCTGTTTCAAATGGGCGACGTAGCGGTCGAGTGTGCTGAGCGTCCCCATCATGAGGAACGTCGTCGTCACGTCCGATTGCAGGAACTTCTCGAGTTGTTTCGGTGATTTGATGGATGCGATCATCTTCTCTTGTCCGATCGTGCGCAGCGCTTCATTCACTTGAATCATCCTTCCCTAGAAAAAAGGACCAACAGAAACATGACGTCACGGACGTATGGGCTTCTGTTGGTCTCTCGAATGTTCTACCAGTTGCTATTCACTTGGCATGTGGGGTCTCACAAGTCATATCGTACCGGATGAATGTAAAGCGGTCGTGAAGGACGTGCAAAAGTTTGTGAAGACGACGTAAAAAAAACGACTCATCATGAGTCGGTTTTGTAAATTCATTCGACGATACAAGCTCATCCTTCAGGCGCCTCCGTTTATAAAGAGTCAGTCTGGGCGAGCGTCTGTCTCGCCTTCGCCAAAATGTCGGCTTTGACGGCATCATCGCGGCCTTGCCAGTTGCGAACCATCATCTTCATGCGCTGGTTCTTCGCGAACCGCTCCTCGTGCTTGTCGATGAAGTTCCAATAGAGCGCGTTGAACGGACAGGCATATTCTTCCGTCGTGTGTTTTGGGTTGTACATGCAGCCTTTGCAGTAGTCGCTCATCTTGTCGATATACTTGCCCGAGGCGATATACGGCTTCGTCGCCAACTTCCCGCCGTCGGCATGGAGCGCCATCCCGAGCACGTTCGGCAACACGACCCAATCGTAGGCGTCGATATACATCTCGTTGAACCAGTCGCTCGTCTGCTGCGGTGACACCTCGAACAGCGTCGCGAAGTTCCCGAGCACCATGAGCCGCTGGATATGATGGTTGTGTGAACGCTCGATGACCGGCTTTACGCTCTGATGGACGCAGTGCATGTCTGTCTCGGCGTCCCAGAAGTAATGCGGCAAGTCGCGCTTATGCTTGAACGTGTTGACCGACTCGTACCCCGGCATCGATGCCACATAGACGGCGCGCATATACTCTCGCCAACCGAGGATTTGACGGACGAACCCTTCGACCGAGGCGAGCGGTGCGTCCGACTCCACCGCCGCTTGGACGACCTCATCCGGAGTCAGCAGTCCGACGTTGATGGCTGCGGACAACAGGCTGTGTGACATCTCTTGATTGTCCGACAACATCGCGTCTTGATACGGACCGAACGTCTCGAGTCGCTCCTCAACGAACCGTTTCAATGCCCGTCGTGCCTCACTGCGCGTCACCGGCCAAACGAACGGCGTGATGTCCCCCGGATGGTCAGCGAAATCACGATTCACTTTTTCGATGACGTCTTTTGTGATCGCGTCTGGTCGGAAATGAATTGGTGCTGGGAATGTCAGCCCGTCTTTCGGTGGCTGGCGGTTGTCCGCATCGAACGACCATTTTCCACCGCGCGGTTTCCCATCCTCGAGCAATATCTCAAACCGCTTCCGCATTTGGCGATAGAACCTGTTCATCCGCCATGGCCCGCTGCCGAGCGTGTCGACCGCTTCCTGTTTCGTTAAATAGAAGAGTGGTACGTCCGAATGTTCGACGAGCTTGTGTTTTTGACCGAACTGTTTCAGTTTTTTCTCCATCGCGGCGTCGGTGACGGCCGTGTAATGGATTTCTTCCGGTTCATATCGTGTGAAGTGGTCGTCCCATGAGCCCTGGAACGAGTCAGCCTCGTGATAGTCGACCGTATAGCCTTTGTCGCGCAACTCCTCGGCGAAATGACGCATCGCCGAGAAGATGAGGACGAGCTTCTGTTTATGGTACGGCCGCCACATCGCCCGGGATGTCGCCTCGATCATCACGATGACATCATCCTCCTCGATGTGTCTGACTAGCTCAAGCTCGTGTGACAACTGATTGCCGAAAATCCAAAAGGAACGCATCGATTCAACTCCCCTCTTAAAATGGTTATGCTACACTCAATTTACAACTGCTTCATTCAGAAAGGAATGGTTTGATGCGCTTCACACGTCTTCAAACATGGATTGACAGTCAATACGAGAACCCACGCGGTATCGTCGGGACATACATCGGCGAGAAGATGGTGCGTCAACACCGGGTCGAAGTCGATTGGACGATTGAGCAACTTCTGATTCAACCTGACAATCGCGTGCTCGACCTCGGTTGTGGGGCCGGCGACGCGTTGGCACAAATGCTACGTCGCTATGCTCATGTGCATGTGACCGGACTCGACCGTTCCCCGACGATCGTCCGCTCGGCGTTGAAACGAAATCGAGCAGACGTACATTCCGGACGAGCCGAAGTCGTCGAGGGCGATCTCGGGACGCTCCCGTTTCCGGACGCACAATTCGACCGCGTCTTCAGCATCCATACGATTTACTTTTGGGAAGACGTACCCGCGGTGCTTGCCGCCATCGACCGTATCCTCAAACCAGGCGGGTCATTCGTCATCACGTACTGTGATGGGAAAGGTGGCGTGAACTGGGACGGTATCACGGCAATCGTGCGTGAACAGTTGATTCCTGCTGCTTCTGTGCTCGGGTTCATTGATGTCCATGAACGCCGAGGACCTGACTCGCGAGATTATCATACGGTCGCCGTGACGGGACAAAAGCCAGTCTAACGTCATCCCCGGCTCTTCCGTGTCACGGCTACCCCGCCAAATCCGCTGATGATGGCGATATAGAACCCTAAATCATAGAACCAGCCAGTGTTGTTCACCTCATAGACGCGATACGTGTCATTGAACAATCCTAAAATGAGTGACACCGGGGCAATCCAACCGTGCCAGACGCCCCAAAAGAATCCGGCCGGGTCGGTCGTGTACGTCCCGTCGCCCGGCACACAGCCGCCGAGGACGACAATCAAACTGAACATGATGGCTAATAATCCGATTCGTTTCATCTGAATCCCTCCTGCTATGAGTATTCCCGCTTTTACGGAAAACAGTGCCGTTCAACACGCTGAAAGAGCTAAGGACATGACGATTTATAGGATTCAACGAATTCACGATTTAGAGGAACTTGACTTGACTCAATTGCTTTTAGCTAGTCGTCAAGAAGGCTTTCGCATGCTCGACCGGTTGATCGATGACTTTCGAAATGGACACAACCGGTTCAATCACCCCGGCGAGTGTCTACTTGGTGTGTTTGACACCTCTGGCAATCTAGTCGGCATCGGAGGATTGAATCAAGATCCATATTCTCTGGGACTTCCGCTCGGTCGATTGAGACGATTTTATATTTTGCCGGCTTGTCGCAGACAAGGTATCGGGAGACGTCTCGCGAACGCATTGTTGCTCGAAGCGAAGCGAACCTTCCTCACCGTCGTTCTCCGGACCTATACGATACAAGGGGCACAGTTCTATGAATCGCTTGGCTTCACCCCATACGATACCTCGACTACAAGTCACATAATCCGCTTCAACGAAACAAGCAGCGACTCGTCATGAGCCGCTGCCTGTTTGTGTTATCGCCATAGTTGAACCGTGTTCGCGAACTCGATATCGGTCGCGATTTCCCCGTCGAGGGCATGTAAATCGAAATCCTTACCGTCGAGCCACTCCTGAAAATCGAAGATGACCGGGTCGCGGTCGCCACCGAGGGCGAACCACGTCTCGAGCGTCTCCGGGAAGTAAGCCGCCGTATGGATTGTGCCGGCCCAGCTCTTATACAGCTCGGAGAAGACACCCTTGTCCGAGTCGTTCATGAGTCGGAACGCGCTCTCGGCGTCTTGGACGATATGTTGATACATCTTGATTTCCATCATCCGGCGTGTTGAATCATCAAGATGGTAACGGTTCTCGTGTTGCAACAGCTCGAAATGGTTCGTGCAGATATTCGACTCGCGGACACGAATATCGCGCGGTGTCGCTTCGATGACGCGTGTCTTCGACGACTTGTCGTGGACGACATACGTGAACGAGCCGCGGTGCGGAATCTCTTGAAGCAAATCGACCGCCTCCTCGACCGTGGCGCACGTCTCGAGAATCATTCGGCCAATCATCTGACAGACGAACCCATCCCCCGGGCGCCGGCGGTTGATGAAGTTATAACCCATGGCGAGCCCTTTCTCGTTCATCCCGTCCATCCGACCGGTGACACGGGAGACGGGACCGATGACGGCGTAACCCTCATCTGGCTGAAACACGTTATAGCGTCCATCGTACGTCATCGGGTGATAGTCATAGTTGCGGACGAGGAAGTTGTCCCCCGTCAAAATCGAACAGCCGCTGACCGGGTTATTGACCCGGAAATGACCGAAGTGAAGGAGCGTGTCGGCGAGCGTCAACTCGAGTTCGTCCTTCAGCCCGAGCAGTTCTTCCCAAATCTTTGGAGCGAACCGGTCGAACGCCTGCTTCGCCTCGCGCTCGTCAATCTCAAAGCGTGGGACACGGAGCTTCCACTGGTCGGTCCGGTTTTCGAGCAATTTGCTACGCTTGATGTATTGTCCTTGAAAGCGGCCAAAGTCATAGTGACTGCCGCGGAATTGTGTGAGTTCACTTGAGACGCGTTGCATGAAAAAACCTCCCTTGCGCCTAGTATAACGGACGCAACGGAGGTATGTCTGACTTGAGACTGTTTACAACTTGAACTGTCGGCTCATGCGTTGCATGTCCTCGGCCGTGTGCGACAAATCTTTAACGAGCCGGTTCATCGTCTCGCTCGTCGCCGACATCTGTTCGGTCGAGGCGGCCACTTCCTCGTTACCAGCCGTACTCTCTTCAGAAATCGACGCGATGTCAGAAAGACCACGTTTGATGTCGTCTTGGTTCGTCTTGACGCGTCCGAGCTGCCCTTGCATCGAGTTCGTCAGGCGTTGCATCTCCCGCACGCTCTGTTCAATCTCATTGAAGGCGCGCTTCGTCTCCTCGAGCGTCCGCTTGCCGTCCTCGGCAGCGTGCATGCTGTCCGTGAACGTCTCGCCGAGCGCGATCGAGTTTCGTTTGACGCTACCAACGATTTCCGAAATCTCACTGACCGACCGCGCAACGCTGTCGGATAACTTGCGAATCTCCGAAGCGACGACGGCGAAGCCTTTTCCATGCTCCCCGGCACGAGCCGCCTCGATGGCCGCGTTCAAGGCGAGCAAGTTCGTCTGCTCCGAGATTTGACGGATCATCGTGACGAGTGCCGTCACTTCGTCCGCCTGTTGTTCGAAGTCCTTCACCTGGCCTTGCGACTCGCGCACTTGCAGATGGATGTTTGTCATCTTGCCGACTGCATCCTCCATCAGGTCGAGTCCTTCGGCCGTCACCCGACTGACGACTTCCGCTTGTTCGCTCACGCCGTTCCCGTCGTGCGCCGTCTGTTCGACAAGTCCCGAAAACTCGTTCATATGTCCGTACAGTTTCATCGTAAGCACACTCTGATTCTCGACGCCGCCCGCGATCTCTTCCATCGTGAAGGCAATTTGTCGCGAGGCATCGTTCACTTCTTCCGAGATGCTCGCCACGTTGCCGCTCTCATCGCGCACCGTCTGAGCGGACGTTTGTAATCCGGAAATCAAGTCGCGGAGCATTTTCGTCATCTGATCCATCGAGGCGGTAAGCCGCTTGATCTCATCGTTCGCTTTCAACTGGATGTTGTCCATCTCACGAGCAGCCGTCGCCAAGTCCCCACTCGCGATATGGGTCGCGACACGCTCGAGCTCACGGAGTGGACGAAGTTTCCAGCCAAGGTAGCGCCAGATGATGACTGAGGCGACCCCGAGTAAGACGACGAGTCCGATAAGAATCGGCGGCAAACTCTCTTGCAACACGTCTTCCGTCACCGCGGCGACGTCACTCGCCCCTTTATCGATGCCGAGGACACCGATGACGTCCCCGCCTTGTTTGATTGGAACGAGTACCGTCATATAGTCCCCGTACTCTGGGTCCTCGACAATCGGTGTCGTGACGGTCCCACCGTCGAACGCCGCTTTCGCATCTTCGAACGACGTCGCCGTCGTCGGCGTGCCAATCTCAACCGCATCGGCCGCGCTCATGCCATCGACGATGATTTGAAGCTCTTCGCCGTCGGCTGCGAGCGTATAGACGTACATCGCCCCGATTTGCGTCCGATATGTGTCGAGCTGTTCCCGAAACTGCTCGAACCGTTCATCTTTGGTCGGATTTTGCATAAAGGCCGCATACGCCTCCGCATCAATCGCCTCGCTGATGCGGGCCCCGTCCTCCAATAGAACGGCTTGCATCGAACTCTGTACCGTGTGCTTTGTGCTAACATATTGCAACACGCCGAACGTGACGATGAGCAGCGTGATGAACGCCAACATCATCGCCAAAATTCGCGTCTGCAGTAACTGTGGTTTATTTCGTTTCATGTGATTCCCTCCATTCGTCCTTACTGTATGTATCGGACGATTCCCGAAAAAACTGCACAAAAAAACGGATGATTTTCGACAAAAATCATCCGTTCGTTCATTCATTTGTCGAATCTACAACCTCGAGCGGCATTGACACCTCAGCCTCGCCCTCTTCTCCGACATGGAAGAGAGGCAGCGTCTCGGTGACGAATAGGTCGGGGTTCAAATCCGCTTGATAGACGTACGTCCGCACATCCCCTTCGCGTTCCGCGACGAGTTCACCGAACGGAATCGGGACACGCGTGCCGTCGACTTCATAACTAATGATCGTCGTCGGATCGAGGCGACGGTCTTCGAGCATCCGAATCGTGAACAACATCGTTGAGCTGTTCGTCCGCTCGAGCGAGACTGCAATCGATTCTGATTGACCGGCTCGCTTGTCGATCATCGCATCATCGACGTCCTGTTCGAACACGACGTTCTCCTCGACCGGATCATCTTGCACTTGTTGGCAACCGACGATGGTCGCCAATCCGAGAATCAAGGCAATCACCAATACGCGCATCTCGTTCTCTCCTCACTTCAAGGCGAAAGTGAGTTCCGCTTCACAAGCAACTTCTCCATCGACTGTCGCCACGGCGCGTCCTTTACCGATTGGTCCGCGCACTTTCAAGATTTCGACCTCGAGGCGCAATTGATCGCCTGGAACGACTTGACGTTTGAAGCGACATCCGTCGATGCCTGCGAAGAACGCGAGCTTGCCGCGGTTCGACTCTTGCTTGAGCATCGCGAACGCGCCGACTTGCGCGAGCGCTTCGACGATCAAGACGCCAGGCATGACGTTATAGTCCGGGAAATGTCCGTTGAAGAATTCCTCATTCGCCGTCACATTCTTTAACCCAACGGCCCGCTTGCCTTCATCGACCTCGAGAATTCGGTCAATGAGCAAGAACGGGTACCGATGCGGGATCACTTCTTTAATCTGTTCAATCGTGTACATGGTTCCACCACCCTTATGATGTTAGCCAAAAATCGGTGATATGGCGCCACGTGTCGATGTTGAACACGTCCTTCCACTCGCCTCCGCCAATCACGCTGTACCCGATGATGGCCCCAATCGCAAGCATCACGAAAGCCAACAGCAGGACAACGATGACGCGTAACAAGATCGGGAAACGTCGATGGTTCGATAATCGCTTCCGCTCCGTCCGCTCTTTGGACTCGGTCTGTTCCGAGCCGTTTTGTTCTTCGTTCGCCACGTCCATACATCCTTTCAGCTGAATTAATCATAACATATTAGTACCTGGTAATAAAACAATTGCATGAGTTCTATATAAGTGTAACGTATCTACCATCGGTCGAACAAGCGCCCGGCCTAGGACACGAACGACGCTTCTGTGAAAAATACTGCTCACTTCCACCTATGCTGTGCTACCATAAGAGTATTCATCGTTTAGGAGGTATTATTTCTATGTGGAAAGAATTCAAAGAGTTTGCGATTAAAGGCAATGTGATTGACCTGGCCGTCGCCTTCATCCTCGGGGCTGCCTTCACGGCCATCGTCACGTCGCTTGTCAATGACATCTTCATGCCGTTCCTCGGCATCCTCATCGGCGGCATCGACTTCTCGACGCTCGCGGTATCGGTGCTCGGCGTGAACGTGACGTACGGCAACTTCCTGCAAGAAATCGTCAAGTTCTTCCTCATCGCCTTCGCGTTGTTCATGATGGTCAAAGTATTGAACCGTCTGAAGCGAGAAAAAGCGGTCGAAGAGACACCGGAGCCGGAACTGTCGCGTGAAGAACAGCTCCTTTCGGAGATTCGTGACCTATTAAAAGAACGTTCGTGACCAAAAGACGCCTGAACCGAAGTTGGTTCAGGCGTCTTTGTCGATTAACCGGAACGCTCGGCTGACGGCGTCCGTCAAGAGCGGCGCCGCTTGCTGCATCGCCTCTTCGAGCGTCATCACCCGGCAAACGATTGGGAACACGGCTTCGATGCCGACGTCCGGAACGGCAATCAGTTCCGATTGTCCCGCGAAGACGAGCGTCGGGACCCCGTGTGCATATGCGATTCGGGCCAATCCATAAGGTGCTTTTCCGTGGAGCGATTGCTCATCGAACCGGCCTTCCCCGGTGATCAACCAGTCGGCCATTTGCAACGTTTCCTCTAGTTTCGACCACCGTACTACCTCGTCAATCCCGCTCCCATATACGGCTCCGAGCTGATAGAGCGCGAAGCCGATCCCGCCGGCCGCGCCCGCCCCCGGTTGTCCCGTCACATCACGCTCGAAGCAACGGGCATACGCGGCGAGCTGTTCGTCATAACGGTCGACGTCCGTTAGCGCCAATCCTTTCTGCGGACCGAATACGGCGGCCGCCCCAGATAGACCGAGTAACGGATTCGTCACATCCGAGGCCATCCGCCACTCGACATGACGCGCTTCCGGTAGGAGTCCGGTCCAATCGACTTGCGCGACGCGCTCGAGTTGATGCGGGAACGAATCAATGACATGCCCTGTCTCATCAAGAAAGCGGACGCCGAGCGCCTCGAGCAAGCCTTTCCCTCCATCGACGGTCGCGCTCCCGCCGAGACCGACCGTGATGCGTGTCGCCCCGTGCCCGAGTGCATCTTTAATCTGCAGTCCCGTCCCATAAGAACTGTAGCGCCACGGGTCGAGCACGTCGATGAGAGTAAGACCGGACGCCTCAGCGACTTCAATCACTGCCTCGCGCGTTCGTTCCGACCAGCCATACCGGGCTTGCCGCACCGTCCCGTCAAGCGACATCACGTCTTGCGTGACCACCTCGGCATGCGGGTGCGTCAAGAGCCATGCATTCAAAAAACCTTCCCCGCCGTCTGAGATTGGTACCTCGACGACGTCATGCCCAGCGAGCGCTGCACGCACCGCCCGATTGGCTTCCACGCTCGTGAGTGACCCTTTGAACGAATCCATTGCCACGACAATCCGCATGTCCATCCCTCCTCCTATTTTTAGTGTAACGCAAAAACCGCCCTTCCGAAGAAGAACGGTCCGTGATTACCGAAGTGACGTGACGAGTCCCATCATCTGGTCACTCATCGACAACGCTCGTGAATTCATCTGATACGCGCGTTGCGTGATCGTCATGTCGGTCATCTCTTTCGTCAAATCGACGTTCGATGACTCGAGCGTCCCTTCAATCAACAGATTGCCGAGCGGGCGATCGATGTCCGCCGCCAAGTCGGCCGCATAGACGTTGTCACCGAGAGGTCGTAGCGCCGATGTGTTACGTACCTCAACGATGTCGAGACGACCAAACTCTTGCTCGACGCCGTTCACGCTGGCGACGACCATCCCATCTTGACGGACACGGTGCGCCGTCGCTTCGTTCGGCATGACGATCGGGTTCCCGTCCGCACCAAGAAGGGCGTTACCGTTCACGTCGACGAGCGTCGTCGTGTCGCCGACCGAGAGCTGCATGTTCCCACTCCGGGTCAATCCGACACCGTTTTCCGTCTCGATGGCGAAGAACTGACGGCTCGCTTTCAAGAACACGTCAAGGGCCCGGTCGGTCTTTCGGATTTGGCCGATATTGAACTGTTGGCTAATATCGGCGACGTGGCCGCCGACACCGATGCGAATCCCGTTCGGCGTATCGCGTCCGATTTCGAGCTCGGCGCGCGGTTGATTGTCATACGCCTGCGACAAGAGCGAGGCGAAGTGGGTTTGTTCCCGCTTATAGCCAGCCGTGTCGACGTTGGCTATATTGTGACCGGTCACATCGAGCTGGCGTTGAAGCTGCGTGAGCGACGAGACCGAGTTATAAATCGATTGCATAAGCTTCCTCCTTAACGAATCCGAGCGATTTCAATGGCCCGCTCGGCACTCTTGTCATACGCTTGGACAACTTTTTGGTTCGCCTCGAACTGACGGTACGTCGTCATCAAGTCGGCCATCGTCCGATCGAGATCGACGTTCGCCTCTTCAATGAATCCTTGTTGGAACTGAACATTCGCAGCAGGCGGGGCGTCTCCGTTGACCCGATAGTCGTTCCCGACTTGCTCGAGTGTAGCCAAGTCATCGATTTGGACGGCACCGAGCGTCGCCACATTCTGCCCGAGTGAGGTGATTTGTCCGTCACCTGACAACGTGAACTCACTTGACGGCAATTGAATCCGTTCGCCGGCGTCCGAGAGGATATACCCGCCATCTGCTGAACGCAAGAAGCGTTCTTCATCGACCGCGAAGCGCCCGTTCGTCGTATAGAGCGTCTCACCGTTCTGTTCGACTGCGAACATGGCCGCACCCGTCGCGTCAGCCGGTACCTTCATATATACGTCGGTCGGGCTGCCCGTCTCGGAGATGCTTCCCGTCGAGAAACGCGGCATCGTCTCTTGTAGATATACGCCCGTCGACAACGTGCCGACTTCGCCTTGCACGCGTGAGCGCGCATTCCCAGGGTGGCTCACTTGGGCAAGCAACATTTCTGGGAACGAGCGGACGACGCCGTTTGATGCTTTGAATCCAGGGGTCCGGACGTTACCGAGGTTATTGCTCAAAATCTCTTGTTGACGCTGGAGCGCGTTCATCGCGCCCGCCGCCGTATATAATCCGCGTAGCATGCTTCGTCTTCCTTTCGTCGTTCAAAGTCTTCACTTTCTATATCGTACCAAAGGAACGTTTCATTCACCGTTTTTTGAAAAAAACTAAAAAAACCACTTCGCAATGAAGTGGTTTTCGTCAATCGACAATCGGGAGTTCGACCGTCATGGTCGTCCCATTCCCCAGTTCCGAACTGACGCTGATTGTACCGCCGTGCGATTCGATGATTTCCTTACAGATTGCAAGCCCAAGGCCGGTGCCTCCAATATTGCGACTCTGCTCGTTCTGCACACGGTAGAACTTCTCAAACAGCTGTTCGGCATCTGCGGGTGCTACACCCATGCCTTCGTCTTCGATGGCGATCCGGATGACATCGTCATCACACGAGACGTTAACGGCGATATTACCGCCGTCGGGTGAATATTTAATGGCGTTATTCAAGATGTTCGAGAACACTTGACGTAGTTGCGCCGGGTCTCCGGAAATGCGAATCGTTTCATCACAATCGAAATGGAACGCATGCAATTCGGTTGAGCCGGCATGAATTTCAAGAACATCAGACAATAGTTCAAACAAATTCTCGACTTTGAAGTCTTGTTCCGTTTTACCGGCTTCCATCTTCTGAACATCCAGTAAGTTACTGACGAGCCGCTCGAGCCGGGTCGTCTCACTGTGAATCATGCTCAAGTAGCGTTTTCGCTTCTCTTCATCGACATGCCGATGTTCAAGCAATTCAGTAAATCCAAGAATGGATGTGAGCGGGGTCCGAAGTTCGTGAGAGACCGTCGCGACGAGTTCCGTCTTCAAGCGGTCGATCTCGATTTCTTTCGTAATATCCCGCGACACAAACATCACACCGAAACGTTCGTCCTGCATTTCAATCGGTTCGGCGTACATCCGTACGGTACGTGTTCCCCCTTGCATCGAGTACGTAAACGTTTCGTCGAAGATTCCGAGCCGTTTGGCCCGGTCGGTGAAGCGGTTCAATCCTTCTTGATCGTCGATTTGCTCCATGAACGGTGCATAGAAGGCATCAATCGGATAGAGGCTCTGACGGTCGCCGAACGGGAATGGTTGGTCATACAGTTCGAACAGCGCCTCGTTCCCGAAGCGTTGGTTCGTCTCGAGCTCGACAAAGACGATGGCGTCCCGCATCGTGTGTACCATCTGCGCGGTTTTCTCGCGCTCACGCTCGAGTTCATCGTGTTGTCGAATCAATGACGTCGACATTTCGGAAAAAGACTTGGACAATTGTCCGACCTCGTTTTTCAACGGTTGAATCGGGATGAGCGTCGCATGCGGGTCGACCGCCAGTCGTTCACTGTTCGTGATGAGCGATTGAAGTTGATTCGTCAAACGCACGATGTACGGCTGCAGGCTGACGAAGAGGATGAACAACGCACCGAGCAAGATGAGCAACCACATCCATTGAGCTTTGGCGAGCTGTTCCGACAGTTCCTCCCGAAGACCCGTCTCTTGGAAGTCAAGGTCGGCCCGGTAGTCGGTAAATACCGATTCCATATCGACGATGCTCGCACTCATATCGGCCGCACTCTTCGTATTCAGTTTGAAGCGGGTCTGGGTCGAGCCCGCATTTTTCGGCATAAGTTGTCCGACGGTCGCCATCTGTAAGAATGGCTCATCGATTTCCCCGTTCGCCTTGGCGATGACGTACCGTTCAAGACCCGGCATGACGCGTGACGTATAAATGCTGAACAGAAGGCGCGCATCTTCTGCGAACGTCGTCTCTTCCTTGCTCGCAGCGTTTTCTTCAAACCAGCTCGTCTGGTCGTCAATCCGTTCTTGCGCTCGTCTCACTTCCGCAAGCAAGGCGTCCTCCCCGAGCAACACGTGACCGCGCATCTCATATTGCATCGATTGCCACGTCTCGAACAAGTCGGTCGCCCGTGATCGTTGTTCACTGATACGTTCAAGTTCGACCGTCGTGTCTCGGATTGCCTGCTGGGTATAAAAATATGTGCCGAGTGACGTCAACGTGATTAACGCGATCAATACGTAAAACACGGTGAGCACTTGGCGGCTAATTCGTTGTTCAATCCAGCGCTTCATATGTTGCCTTCTTTCATATCGGTGATTGATCAGCTTGTCAATTCAGTATGTTCGGCTATTCAAAAAAGTCAGTTTCGTGTACGATAAGAAAACATTGGTCACTTCTAAAAGTGAACGACTAGTGTCAGTATATCGTCCGTTTCTCACAAGAAACTCACAAATCACGAAGGGAATATGCAGATGACCCCTAAATCGATTGGGCTGGTCGTATTGATGATTGTCTTTGCACTCGCAGGCGGACTCGCCTTGACACGAGGACAAACCATCGACGACGCAGTCACCGTCACACAAGGAACGGCCGATTTGACCGATTCCCGCGTGACCGAACACATCATGCGTCTGGATGGGACATGGCGCTTCCAATCGAGCTTTCTCGATCAAGTAGACCGTGAATCCTATCGAAGCGTTCCGCATATGACGCCACACGAAACGGCGACCTATGAGGCTGACATTAGCCTACCTCCGGGACAATATGCACTACGCGTCCCGCGTAACCACCCACATGTCAATCTCCTCATTGATGGAAAAAACGTCTCGCCCGTCTACGCATCGACAGTTGAAGACCCTCGGCATGCTTACCTCGTTCTCCTGGATACGCATACCCCGACGTTTCGTTTGACGATTCAAACAGCCGAGACGGAGGAGCTCGCAACTGGCGTTTCCGACAGTTTGCTCATCGGACCGACGAGCAATATGATGACGTACCATAATAAATATTTCAGTTATGAGTTTGTCATCGTCCTCATCTCGCTACTTATTTTCTCGTTCTATGCGATCGTTTGGCTATTTCATCGCAAAGAAGCGCTTTATTTGTATGGAGCCGCTTTCTTTTTCCTTGTCAGTATTTCACTGTTGATGAGCGATCAAATGATTGTCTTCGAACTTATCCCACTGATGACTTATGTCTTGGCCCATAAATTGAATTTGATTACAGCGCTCTTAAGTGTTGCCATGCTCATTAACTTTGCGCTTCAGCTCGAACGCGTTCCATTCCGTCACTTTTTGAAGTATGTGGCGTATCCATTTTATGCACTTAGCCTGATTGCCTTGGTGCTACCTTACACTGCACATACTATGTTTGATCAATTTGCATGGTTTTACGTTCTGTTCATCACGTTCTTTTGGACCGGTCTGAATATCAACTGGTTGTTCGAGCGGAAAGATAACGGCTATCCGTTTGAATTTTTAGTGTTCACGGTGGCACTCATTATCGGGTACATCGGGCAGTTGTTAAACGCCTTGATTGATCACCCGAATCAGGAACTGTATACGAGTGTCATGTCACTCATTTATTTCTTGCTCATGTTCACGTTACTTCCGATTCACTTGTCGACCGATAAGCGACAAAAACGGGAAGTTCAAACATTCGCCAATCAAAGTGAAATCTCATTTTTCAACGCCCAAATCAAACCACACTTCTTATATAACACGTTCGGGAACGTCATTGCGCTCTGTTATACAGCACCGATTGAAGCAGCACGGTTACTCAGTCACTTGAGCACATACGTCCGCTTCATCTTTGAGAACGGCCGCACTGAGAATGACATCTCACTTGGTCAAGAACTTGAGGTTATCGATTCGTACTTAATGATCGAGCAAACTCGTTTCAATGACGCCTTCACCATCACGAAGGATATCGATGAATCTGTGCTCAACGCTTCAATCCCACCGCTGTTATTGCAACCGCTCGTCGAGAACGCGGTTCAACACGGGTTGATGAAGCAAGAAGGTGTGAAACGGCTCATGTTATCGGTCCAGGAATCGGATGATTCAATCGATATCCGGATTGCCGACAACGGCATCGGTTTCGATCCAACACCGCATTTGAAACAATCAAATGGAATCGGTATCCCGAATGTCAGAAATCGGATCGGTTTCTTGCCAGGTGCCACGTTTAAATTAAATTCTGAGCCTGGGGTCGGTACGCATGTGCATATTCGACTTCCAAAACGAGAAAGGATGAATTCGCAACATGCGCACGATTTTGATTGAAGATGAACACCATATTTTGAGGATGATGGAACGCCTCATCCAAGCCGAACCGAACTTAAAATGGATGGGCTCGTTCCACGATCCGTTCCAAGCGCTTGATTTTTTAGCAAACCAGGAAGTCGACCTCGTGTTTCTCGATATCGAGATGCCACAGATGAGCGGCCTTGATTTCGCCAAACGTTTACCCGAAACAACGCAAGTCGTCTTTACGACGGCACACAGCCAATATGCGGTCGAAGCGTTCAACTTACAAGCGACACACTACCTGCTTAAACCAATCACCGAACAGATGATTCACGACCTGATCCCGCGCGTCTCGAAGCGATACGCGGAGACACTATCGACCGATCATCACCGGACGTGTACGATTCAATGTCTTGACCACTTCTCAGTCAAGACACAAGACAGCGACCTCGTCAAATGGCCGACGCAAAAAACCGAGGAACTGTTCGCCTACTTGATTTTCCACCGCGATAAAGTCGTCAACAAATGGCTCATTGCCGAGACGCTTTATCCAGATATCGACGAGCCGCAGCGGGCGCTCCATAACGTCTATAACCTTGTCTATCGGTTGAAAAAGACGCTCGCCGAGTATGATTTGAGCATCACGGTTCAGACGATTAACAACGGTTACTCGCTCCATTTGGATGACGCCTGTCTTTGCGATTACCATGACTGGTTAGATGCAAAAGAAAAGCCGTTCCCGCAAACAGATTTGTCCACTCGACTCTTTGTCGACAAAGATTATACATGGCATTAAAAAGAGCTTCTCCCAATTCAAGGGAGAAGCTCTTTTCAGCGTCCGACGAAGCCACCGTCGACGTGAAGATGTTGGCCGTTGACCCACGCCCCGTCCGGCCCCATGAGAAAAGCGATATAGCGGGCCGTGTCCTCAGGTGTCCCGACGCGTCCATACGGGAACAGCGGTACGAGTTGTTCGCGGAGCACGTCATCAATCCAACCCGAATCGGTCGGGCCCGGGTCAAGCGCGTTCACGGAGATTCCATACTGACCTGCCCCGTTAGCGAGCGCCGGCGTGATCGCGATCAACATGCCTTTCGTGGCGATATAGGCCAAATTGGACGCATCCGCCCCACCGGATACCATGAACAGAATTCGTCCGTCCGTATGCCCAGCCTATTTGTATCGCTCGATGAATGCAAACGTCAGACCGAGCGTCCCTTCGTTATTGACGAGATAATGCCGGCGGAGTGTCTCGGTCGTGAACGTATCGACGCCCACGTGCCGCTCATACGTCGCGTTGTTGATGAGGCGGCTTGGAGTACCGAGCGCCGCTTCGACGCGGTTGAGCAACCCTTCTACGTCTCCAGACGATAAGTCGTACGACTCATGGGCCACGCGAGCCCCCAATGCCCGTAATTCGTCGACGAAGCCGTCGATGAAGTCCGGTTCCGCTCCGACACCTTCCGTGCCGTCAAACGGGCTCCAGTGCGTGATATACAAGTCATGACCTGACGTAGCGAGTTTTCGCGCGATGGCCGCCCCAATGCCTTGCGTCCGGCTGACGCCGGTAATGAGTGTGAGTGGTCGTGTCATTTAATGATCCCCTTTAGTCCCAAATTTGGTGAGAAAATATGGTCCCCAGTCCGCTTCGTGCGGGATGACATACGTCCACGTGTAAGCTGGGTCTACGATATAGACATCCGCATAGTCCATTGTTTCAACAATCAAGTCTCTCCTAGTGAGTGGTTTTGCTTGCGTCAAATCGAGCTCGAGCACATCGTTCGAGTGTTGAAAAAAGAGTATCGCTTTCCACTTCCTGACCCGTTCGAACGCGCGATCAGCGGCTGTTCTGACGAGACAGCCGTCAGTCCCTGCCACGATATCCTCCCATAGATGAGGAGAAAGTCGTGTCGGCTGTTCAGGTCGTATGAAGTGCGTCAACCATTTTTGACGCGCTTCTTGGCCTCGGTCTTCAATCTCTGTGACCTCGACTCCTTTTGCCGTCAATCGCTCAATCAATGGATTCATCTACAACCCTCCCTCCCTTATTTTATCCATTTACAGGAAAATCGGACAGTGTTGAACGCAAAAAAGGTACGACGCCTATTGACGTCGTACCTTTAGATGATCTTACTTCAAACGATCCAAGTGCTCGAGCATGATGCCCGTGCCGTGCGCGACGCTGAGCGTCGGCTCTTCGGCGATCATGACCGGCAACCCGACACGCTCGGCGACGAGCTGGTCGATCCCGTGGAGGAGCGAGCCGCCACCTGTCATGATGATGCCGCGGTCGATGATATCGGCCGCAAGTTCCGGAGGCGTCTGTTCGAGCACGCGCTTCGTTGCTTCGACGATCTCATTTGCCGATTCGGCCATCGCTTCACGGAGTTCTTCCGACGTGATGGTTACCGTACGCGGAAGCCCACGCACCATGTCACGACCTCGGATATCCATCGTCTCGTTACGGCCGCCTGGGAAGACCGTCGCAATCTCTTTCTTGATTTGCTCGGCCGTCCGCTCACCGATGACGAGCTTATGCTTGTCTTTGATGGCGCGGAGGATGTCCGTATCGAACCGGTCCCCGGCGATTTTAATCGTTTCGCCGCAGACGATATCGCCCATCGAGAGGATGGCAACGTCTGTCGTTCCGCCACCGATGTCGACGATCATATGACCGACCGGCTTCCAGATGTCCATGCCCGAACCGACGGCTGCCGCTTTCGGTTCTACGGCGAGGAAGACCTCTTTTGCGCCGGCCTTCTCGGCCGCCTCACGGATGGCTTTCGCTTCGACCGGTGTCACGTTCGCCGGCGTACAGATGAGCATGCGGATGCCGCCAAAGAAACCGCGGACTTGAATCTTCTCGACGAAGTGACGAAGCATCTCTTCGGTTGTCGCGAAGTCGGCGATGACGCCGTCACGGAGTGGACGGATGGCGACGATGTCACCAGGTGTACGTCCGACCATCTGATACGCTTCTGTCCCGACAGCGAGTACTTTCCCTGTCGAACGTTTAATGGCAACGACCGATGGCTCGTCGAGGACGATGCCTCGACCTTTGACGTGGATGACGACGTTTGCTGTTCCTAAATCAATCCCGATATCTTTTGAAAACATGGTGTGTAGGTTCCTCCGTTCATTACTTCATTGAAAAGAGCGAGAAGAGTCTCTCCTCGCTCCTATGAGTCTATTAATTAGTTCTTAACCATTTCTTCGGCAACTTCGACGTTCCCTTGGATGCGCTCGATGTCAGCACCGAGAGCTTGCAATTTCTTGTGGAAGTCGACGTATCCACGGTCGATGTGGTAGAGATCGCCAACGCGTGTCTCTTCGTCCGCAATGAGTCCAGCGAGGACAAGGGCAGCACCAGCACGAAGGTCAGTCGAGACGACTTCAGCACCTTGGAGGCGAACGCCACCTTTGATGATGGCCGAACGGCCTTCGATTTTAATGTCTGCGTTCATGCGGCGGAACTCTTCCACGTGCATGAAGCGATTCTCAAACACTGTTTCTGTGATGACCGATGTACCGCCTGCTTTCAAGACGAGTGCCATCATTTGAGCTTGGATGTCAGTCGGGAAACCAGGGTGTGGCATTGTCTTCACGTCGACCGGCTTCAACTCATCCGGTGCCATGACACGCATGCCTTCTGCTGTATCCTCAAACTTGACGCCCATTTCTTCCATCTTCGAGATGAGCGGACGAAGGTGCTCGCGCTCAGCACCGATGACTTCGATGTCGCCGCCTGTGATGGCTCCAGCGACGAGGAACGTACCTGCTTCAATGCGGTCAGGAATGATTGAATGCTCAGCGCCGTGAAGCTTATCGACACCTTCGATGCGAATCGTTTCTGTACCGGCACCGCGCACGTGTGCGCCCATACCGTTCAAGAAGTTGGCAAGGTCAACAATTTCAGGCTCTTTGGCGACGTTCTCGATGATCGTCGTGCCTTCCGCGAGGACAGCAGCCATCATGATGTTCTCTGTCGCGCCGACAGATGGGAAGTCCAAGTAGATTTTCGCACCTTTCAAGCGACCGTCAACCGAAGCTTCAACGAAACCGTTGCCGATGACCGTCTTTGCACCCATTGCTTCGAACCCTTTTAAGTGGAGGTCAATCGGACGTGAGCCGATTGAGCAACCGCCCGGCATCGCAACACGTGCGTGCCCAAGGCGAGCGAGAAGAGGACCCATGACGAGGATTGAAGCACGCATCTTACGGACGTACTCAAGTGGCGCCTCGTCTTTGATTGTGCCCGACGCATCGACAGTGACTTCATTGCTCGCTTCGTCAAATGCAACCTCTGCACCGAGGTGGCGAAGCACTTTGTTAATCGTGTACACATCAGCGAGGCGCGGCACGTTTTGAAGTACCGACTTTCCTTCACCTGCTAAAAGAGTGGCAACCAATGTTTTGAGTACGGCGTTTTTAGCTCCTTCAACACGCACAGTACCTGACAATTTACGTCCTCCACGGACTACAATCAAATCCTTCATATCTCTCTTTGTCCTCCAACTTCGTTAATTTTTTGTTTTATACGTCGATATCCGTTACCGGATGTGGTTGTGTCGATTACTATGATGGTTTGTATTACGTGACGCTTCATCAGAGAGAAAAATAATAATAAAAGCAACCATAAAATTCTGATGAAAAATTTCGTCATGTCAGACGAATTTATCCTATCACGATAAACATATACGATACGTTACAGCAGGATTACAGTTTAGTAATCATTTCCCTGCCTACTGCAATGGTGCGAGTGCCTGAGCCAATCGGATATACTCCAAAAAGAACTGGGCGATCAGTGAACCGAAGACGACGGCCACGAGGACGCGCAAGACAGCTGCTTGCGGACTCCTCACTTGATTGAGCAAGCGGTCCCATTTGACCGGCATGAGCGCCCACCAAGCGACGTAGATCGCTACGACGTAGATGAAGAGCGATAATACGGTGTTTAGCATCGACGATTCCCCTCTTTTCAAAAATTCGTACCGTTTTTAATCATAGCATGTCACGTTAGAGAAAAAAAGACTTAGCGTTCAAGTGAGTGGTTGAATGGGTTCATCCGATCAACTCGCTTTCTCTCCAAAAACCGCATACAAAAGGAACGTCAATCGGCGCATAGCCTTAGTACAGTAATTGACGTCCCTTCAATATTTCAAACATTATTCACTTCAGCATCATAAGTTTGGCTCCAACGGATGGCTTCGACATAGTGTCGAGACAAATCCGGCATCGTCTCATCGACGTCGACCGTCAATTGCTCGTAGGCGAGAACGGTCTCAAGTAACCCGCGTAATTCGTTGTCGTCCCCGAGGAGAGCCGCCTTGACGATTGGTTCGACCGGAAGCTCCGACACGAGCGTCTGCATCGTCTCATCCAAGATGACGTCAAGCGACGAGAAGATACCCGTGATGAACGCGTCGAACGCCGCCACGTGCGGTAACGTCTCGGCCGCAATCAATTCCATCATCTTGCCGCGGATGACACTCTGTTTAATCAATTCTTTCGATTCGGACGTCTGTAGCTCACGCAACAGCATCAAATACGACCAACGCCGCATCTCATCGAGCCCGATACGCGCGACGGCCTGTTCGATTGATTGAATCGTGTGACGTCCCTTTTGATACACCGTGTTGACCGAGCGTAACATTTTATACGACAAGTCGACGCTTCGTTCGATTTGGCTGGCGATGCGTCGGAAGTCCGGTTCCGGCTTATCGAGTTCCTTCAGCACTTCGACGAGCGTATGCCGGAGCGGATGGACCTCCGCACCGTGGACGACCGTCGGACGACTGAAGAAGTAGCCTTGGAACATGTGATAGCCGAGCTTCTTGGCAATCTCATATTCAAACGGTGTCTCGATTTTCTCCGCCAGAAATTCGACGCGATGGCCGAGGGCGTCGATGAGCCGCTTCTGTTGGTCGATCGGTGTCGCCTGGTAGTCGATTTTGATGATATCGGCGAGTCCGATGAGCGGCCGATACTTCTCTTCGAACACAAAGTCGTCGAGGGCGATCGTATAGCCTTTCCGACGTAACGAACGTAACGCCGCCAAGACTTTCTCCGTCGGTTCGACATGCTCGAGCACCTCGACGACGAGCGTCTGCCTTGGCAGTAAAGCCGGGACCTCACTCTCAATCAAGTTTTGCGGAAAGTTGATGAACGCTCTCGTCCCTTCCGTCAACTCCCGGAAGTTGAAAACGAGATAGGCGTTATGAATCACATCGGCGGTCGCAAGTGCGTCATCGACATGTTCAAATATATTTTTCTCGCTGCGGCGATATAACAGTTCATAGCCACAGACGCGTAATTTTTGATCAAAGATCGGTTGGCGCGCAACATAAACTTTCATCCCATTGTCTCCTTTACCGTAGTTCCCATCTATATTATCGGATAAGGTGCGCCTATCTTCCACTATTTGGGCGTAAAACTTTTGATGCTTTAGACCCATATATAATGAAGGAACGTGATTGATTCGGTCCATCCACAAAAAATCTCCCCTGCGGCTGCAGGAGAGATGTCGGTTATTCTTTGATATCGCGAATGCTCAAACGGTTAATCGCTTTTTTGAGCGCGAGCTCCGCACGACGGAATTCGAGGTCCGAGAGCTTCGTGTCTTGTAGACGACGCTCGGCACGAACTTTCGCCGCAGAAGCGCGGTCGTAGTCGATTTTATCCGCCATTTCGGCTGTTTCAGCTAAGATCGTCACCGTATCGGGACGAACTTCCATGAAACCGCCACTGAGTGCGATCAGCGTGCGTCCACCATCTTCGTGGCGCAGTTTGAGAACTGAGATATCGAGCGGTGTCACCATCGGGATGTGTTTCGGTAAGATACCGAGTTCACCGGTCACCGATTTGGCAATCACCATCCGTGCCTCGCCCTCATAGGCTGCACCATCCGGGGTGACGACGTTGACGTGAAGAGTATTCATCGTCTAGTTTCCCCCTTCCGTGTAGGTCTTAGACCAACGTCTTCGCTTTTTCGATGACGTCTTCGATTGGACCAACGAGACGGAATGCATCTTCTGGAAGATCATCGTGTTTACCATCGAGGATCTCTTTGAAGCCGCGAACTGTCTCTTTAACTGGTACGTACGAACCTTTTTGGCCTGTGAACTGCTCAGCCACGTGGAAGTTTTGTGACAAGAAGAACTGAATACGACGGGCACGGTGAACCGTGAGCTTATCGTCTTCAGACAACTCGTCCATACCGAGGATTGCGATGATATCTTGAAGCTCTTTGTAACGTTGAAGCGTCTGCTGGACGTTACGGGCTACTTCGTAGTGCTCTGGTCCGACGATGTCAGGCGAGAGGGCACGTGAAGTCGATGCGAGCGGGTCAACGGCTGGGTAAATACCCATCTCCGAAAGACGACGCTCTAAGTTAGTCGTTGCATCAAGGTGAGCGAACGTTGTCGCTGGAGCCGGGTCAGTATAGTCATCGGCTGGTACGTAAACCGCTTGAATCGATGTGACCGATCCTTTAGCTGTTGACGTGATCCGCTCTTGAAGCATACCCATTTCCGTTGCGAGTGTTGGCTGGTAACCTACAGCAGATGGCATCCGACCGAGGAGGGCTGAAACTTCCGAACCTGCTTGTGTGAAACGGAAGATGTTATCGACGAAGAGAAGAACGTCTTGTCCTTGCTCATCGCGGAAGTATTCTGCCATTGTAAGACCCGTCAAGGCTACGCGAAGACGCGCGCCCGGCGGCTCGTTCATCTGACCGAAGACCATCGCCGTTTGCTTGATAACGCCTGAGTCCGTCATCTCGTGGAACAAGTCATTTCCTTCACGCGTACGCTCACCGACTCCTGCGAATACAGAAATACCGCTGTGCTCTTGCGCGATGTTGTTGATGAGTTCCTGGATGAGAACGGTTTTACCTACACCGGCACCACCGAAGAGGCCGATTTTACCACCTTTGATGTATGGTGCGAGAAGGTCGACGACTTTGATTCCCGTTTCCAAGATTTCAACTTTTGTCGACAACTCATCGAACGTCGGTGCTTGACGGTGAATCGGTGACCGACGAACAGTCGGTGACACTTCTTTATCGTCAATCGGGTTACCGAGTACGTTGAAGACACGACCGAGCGTCTCTTCTCCGACTGGTACTGAAATCGGTGAACCTAAGTCAAGTACTTCCATGCCGCGGCGAACGCCGTCTGTTGAGTCCATCGCAATCGTACGGACCGTGTCATCGCCAAGGTGGATCGCCACTTCGAGCGTCAAGTCGACGCTGACATCTTGTGCCGATGCAGCCACGTGTGTGACTTTAAGGGCGTTATAGATGTTCGGTAAGTGGTTGTCAAACTTAACGTCGATAACTGGGCCCATGACTGCGACTACGCGGCCTTTCATGCCGTATTCGTTCATCGTGTTAGCCTCCTACAATCTAGAGGGCGTGCGCTTATTCAAGCGCAGCCGCACCTCCGACAATCTCTGTGATTTCTTGTGTGATCGCCGCTTGACGCGCGCGGTTGAACTTGAGCTTGAGTCCACGGATGAGTTCATCCGCGTTGTCTGTCGCGTTCGACATCGCCGTCATCCGAGCCGCGTGCTCCGATACTTTTGCATCGAGGAGCGCGCCGTAGATGAGTCCTTCCGCGTAACGCGGGAGAAGCGCTGCTAAGATCGTTTCTTCTTCTGGTTCGTATTCATACATCACATTGGATGCGGTCTGTTCGATATTCCCAAGCGGAAGCAATCGATCAATCTTCACTTCTTGGCTGATGACAGAGATGAATGAGTTGTAGCAGAGCTTCAATTCATCAATCTCGCCTTCACTGAACGCGCCGACCGTCTGTTTGACGATCTCTGCGACTTCAACGAATGATGGCTGGTCGTTGAGTCCTGTCATGGCACTGTACACCGGAATGTTACGGGCCTTGAAGAACTGAACGCCGACCTTCCCGATCACGTACAGACGGTACTCGTCTGTTGAATCGTGTTTGGCTTTCAACTCGCGATACACGTCACGAAGGACGCTGGCGTTGTATCCACCAGCAAGTCCGCGGTCTGACGTGATGACGATATAGCCGGTCCGTTTAACGGGACGGACTTGAAGCATCGGGTGTGTTGCGCCTGAAGTACCGCCGGCAATCGACGAGATGACTTCCTGCAACTTGGTCATGTACGGCTTGAAGTTGGCGTTGCTCCCTTGAGCGCGGTTCAATTTCGAAGCCGACACCATGTTCATCGCTTTCGTGATTTGCTTCGTGCTTTGGGTCGAGGTGATCCGCATCTGGATCTCACGTAATGATGCCATTTCGATTCACCACCTTAATAGACGCTCGTCACCGGATTAAACCGATGGCGAGAACGTCTTTTTGAATTCCGTAAGCGCATCGACCATCGCCTCGTCAGCAGGAAGGTTTCCTGTTTGACGGATTTCACGGCAGAGGTCCGCACGGTTTTGGTCGAGCCATGCGTTCATTTCTTTTTCGAAACGACGGATGTCTTCGACTGGGACATCATCGAGATGACCTTTCGTGAGTGCGTAGATGATGATAACTTGCTTGTCGACCGAGAGCGGTGCGTTCAAGTCTTGTTTCAAGACTTCAACGGTACGTTGTCCACGGTTGAGCTTCGCTTGTGTCGCTTTGTCGAGGTCCGACCCGAACTGGGCGAACGCTTCGAGCTCACGGTATGACGCGAGGTCAAGACGGAGCGTACCAGCAACTTTCTTCATCGCTTTCACTTGAGCCGAACCACCAACACGCGATACCGAGAGACCGGCGTTAATCGCTGGACGTACCCCTGAGAAGAAGAGGTCCGACTGAAGGAAGATTTGACCGTCTGTGATCGAGATAACGTTCGTCGGGATGTACGCCGAGATATCCGACGCTTGTGTCTCGATGAACGGAAGAGCTGTCAATGAGCCGCCGCCGAGTTCGTCGTTCAACTTCGCCGCACGCTCAAGAAGGCGTGAGTGGAGGTAGAAGACATCCCCTGGGTAGGCTTCGCGGCCTGGAGGACGACGGAGAAGAAGCGAGAGCTCACGATAAGCTGCCGCTTGTTTCGAGAGGTCATCATACACGACGAGGACGTGTTGTCCGCGGTCCATGAAGTACTCACCCATCGATACCCCAGCGAATGGTGCGAGGTAAAGAAGTGGGGCTGGCTGTGAAGCCGATGCCGAAACAACGATCGTGTAATCGAGAGCGCCGTTTTGACGGAGCGTCTCAACTACGCCACGGACAGTCGATTCTTTCTGACCGATTGCGACGTAGATACAGATCATGTTTTCTTCTTTTTGGTTGATGATCGCATCGATTGCGACCGAAGTCTTACCAGTTTGACGGTCACCGATGATGAGCTCACGCTGACCGCGACCGATTGGTACGAGGGCGTCAATCGCCTTAATCCCAGTTTGGAGCGGTTCGTGAACTGACTTACGGGCCATAACGCCGTAAGCTTTACGCTCGATCGGGTTGTATGTGTCCGTCACGATCGGTCCGAGACCGTCGATTGGTTGTCCGAGTGGGTTGACGACGCGTCCGAGGAGCGCTTCACCGACTGGAACTTCCATGATGCGGCCCGTACGTTTTACCGAGTCGCCTTCTTTGATGCCTTTGTAGTCGCCAAGGATGATAATCCCGACGTTACCTTCTTCTAAGTTTTGCGCCAAGCCCATTACGCCGTTAGAGAACTCTACGAGTTCCCCCGCCATAACGTTATCGAGTCCGTATGCACGAGCGATACCGTCACCTACTTGAATGACTGTACCTGTCTCACTGACTTCGATTTCAGAACCGTACGAAGCGATCCGCTCTTTTAGCAGGGCGCTGATTTCTTCAGCTTTGATCGTCATTGAATTCACCCCTATTTCTTACGCATTCAACAATTCACGCTCGAGGCGTGTTAGTTTGTTTTCGATTGTGTCATCATACGTCGTGTAGCCGATTTGGACACGGAGTCCACCGATGACGTCTTCATCGACGACGTTCTTCAATTGAAGTGTCTTGTTCATCTTCTGTCCGAAGACGAGTTCGACTTCTTTCAACTCTGTTGCCGACAACGGGTAAGCACTCGTGACGAACCCTTCGGCGATGCCACGGTAGTCATTGATGTAATCAAGGACGTAGCGCGACAAGCCGCGAACTTCGCTCGCACGGTCGTTTTCGACCATGACGAGAAGTGTGTTGAGCACGATATCTGTCATGTCACCAAAGCTATGTGTTAAAAGCTGTGCAAGCTCGCTGTCACTGATTGCCGGATTCTCTAAGAGATTCGCAAGTTCAGGAGTCGCGTGGAGCACTTCATCGAGCAGACGCACTTCCGCTTCGACTTGGTCGAGCGCGCCTTGTTCCCGCGCTAAGTCGAAGAGCGCTTTGGCATAGCGTTTTGCTAACGATGTGTTCATCAGTTAGCACCTTTCGCTTTAGACAGGAAGTCTGTAACGAGGGCACGTTGTTTCACTTCGTCGCCTTTAAGGTCTGACTGAAGGACGTGGCGTGCGGCCGAGAGCGCCTGTGTGACGACTTCGGTCTGGAGCGATTGTTTCGCGAGCTCACGCTCACGTTCGATCGCTTTACCCGCCTCGATTTTGATTTGTTCGGCTTCCAAACGCGCCTGCTCCACCAAACGTGCTTGTTCCGCTTCTGCTTGACGACGGCTTGAATCAAGCATTTCTTTCGATTCTGTCCGTGCTGCGCTGAGCGCGTCACGTTGTTCGACTACATATGTTTCCGCATCTTTGCGGCTCTTTTCAGCGAGTTCAATTTCGTTCGCTACATACTCTTCACGCTGTCTCATCATTCCAAGGAGTGGTCCCCAAGCAAATTTCTTCAACAGGGCCAAGAGTACGAGGAATGTGAAAAGTGTAAAGATCATATCCAGGATGCGGAGGCCTTCGCCACCAGCACCAGCTGCAATCATCATCGTATCCATGCATACCCTCCTCTTGACTAAATAAGTGAGGGAGACACGCTCCCTCTTACGTTGTTCTCGTTAACTCGTAATCAAGAGTTGAGGAGAAGGAAACCGACAGCCACACCGATGATCGGGAGGGCTTCAACCAAACCGATACCGATGAACATTGTTTGACGAAGTTCGTTTTTGAGTTCTGGCTGACGTGCTTGTCCTTGTACTGTTCCGTATACGATGAGACCGTTACCGATACCCGCCGCGAGTGCTCCAAGACCGATAACGAGTGCTGTTGCAAGAAGATTGAGTTGTTCCATTGTGTATATTCCTCCTAAAAGTTAAGTAAATAGTTTTTTTGTTCAACGCTTTGGCGAGACCTGCCCGAATTAATGCTCGGCAGAAGCTTTATGCCCGATGTACACCATTGCAAGCGTCAGGAAAATGTAGGATTGGATAACCCCGATAAAGATTGAGAAGCCTTGCCATAAAATCATTGGGAGAATTGCGAACACAGCACCGAGTGGGTTAAGTGCCCCTTCTGCGGTAATTGCGAGTCCCAAGATGATGGTAATCATGATTTCACCGGCAAAGATGTTACCGTAAAGACGCAGACCGAGCGTCAAGGTGTTCGCGAACTCCTCGATGAGCTTGATCGGCAATAAGAACCAGACCGGCTTCACGAATTCCGCCGAGTAGTGCTTCAAACCGTGTAGCTTCACGCCGTAATAGTGCGACATTGCAACGACGAGTGTCGACAATGCCAACGTGACGTAAGGATCGGCCGTCGGTGAGTTGAACCATAGATAGTGACCAGAAATGACGTTAAACGGTAGACCCATCAAGTTCGAGAAGAGAATGAACAAAATCAACGTCATTCCAAACCCGATGAAACGGCCCCCAGTCTTCCAGTCCATCGCACTTGAGATAATCCCGCGTGTGAATTCTGCGAAGAATTCCATTAAGTTCTGCTTACCAGTCGGCTTCATAGCCAAGCGTCGCGTTCCCCAAACGGCAAACGTAAATACGAGTAGTGATGCGATCAGCACCGTAATGACGTTCGTCCAGCTCCCATATAACGTATAATCTCCGAGTTGTAGAGAATATGTGGGAAACTCATGACCCATTAGTATTCACCTCTTTTCCTGCTGAGCTGGGCAAGTGTGAACTCGCCAAATTGTATGATGTGGCCGGCGATTAGACCAGTTACCACCGCAATCAGCGATACTCGATCCTCATAAAAGAGACCGACTATCACGGCTAGTGCACCGACTGCCATTCTTGAAACAGTCCCGTGCGACTTTGGGCGTCGTCCATGTTCGATGACGTCAAACATCCGAATGACGCTTCGATTCTGCATATGTAGAATAATGAGACTGGCGACCCCACCTAGGAACAAGCCGAGAAATACCGGTTTGTACATAGGGACGATGAGCGCTCCGATGAGGAGAATGGCGAACCATCCGATAAACCACTTCGTATAGCGTTTCATCAACTGCTTTTGTGCTTTTCTGTCTGCTTGCACTTGTTGTAGTTCCTTTTGTTCTAGCTTCATTCGTCCTCTCCTGTCAGTAAACTTCGAAGGGTGAGAACAAGCGCCGTGATTCCGAGAGCCATCCCCAGAAACACCGACACATTCCAACCAAACGTGCCCCAAAACTCACGTCTCGCCCCGTATTGGCCAACGAGATAACCGATGACGATCGGTCCAGCGAGCGCGGTCGAAATTTGAGAGGCGAGCGAGGCGTAGGATAGGTAACGATTGTCTTTTTTCGTCATCCTGATCCTCCTTTCGAGCTGCCGAGCTTTCCGTCTTCTCCATCGAATTCACACTCGCGTGACCATCAAAAGTCACACAAGTTCAGAGTACTGGAAATGGCATAAGAAGTCAATGAATTTCACAATTATAAAAGCGCTTTAAATCAAGGTGTATCAAGGCTTTTACGCAGTTCACAAACTAAATTAAAATCGCTAAATTTTAAAAAAGTATGAAGAAACGGTGAAATAAAAATGTTGACTTTATAACATTTCACATTGCGAATCAGATGAAGAATAGTTCAGTTATACCTCCACGTTTTGGAAAACACAATGACAAACGGCTTACGTTCACAAAAGGTTTTGAAACGGACGTTGACCCGATTTTGAAATCGTTTTCATCTTCCTGTATCAGTATACCGATTATCTTTTTGTCATGTCGAGGGGTTCTGACGAATTTGTAGTGATGAATCTCACAGGGCGATTTTTATCGTCCACACGTCTGGAAATCCCTTCCCATCAAGCCGAAATGGGTGGACAATACCAGTTCGAATGGCTACGATTACGATGTAAGCGCTATCTAAAAATGTGTCGATTTTGTGACTTTCGAAACCGACGCCCGCATCATGAAAATTTTGATGCATGTGAGGAGGAACTACCATGGACTGGATGAATCAATTACGTGAGGAAATCGGTGCCGACGTCGTCTTCACGGACCCGACGACCCGACTCGCCTATTCGTTTGACGCGACACCTAACTATCAAGCGATGCCCGACGCCATCGTCGCCCCCCGCTCGACCGAACATGTACAGACTGTACTACGGCTGTGCCATACATACCGCATCCCAGTCGTCCCCCGTGGGTCGGCGACGAACCTTGCTGGCGGGACGACGCCGCTTTCTGGTGGTGTCGTCATAGATTTCCGCCATATGGACCGCATCCTCGAGATTGATGAGAAGAACTTGACGGTGACGGTCGAGCCGGGCTGCATCACTGTCCATCTAGCGCAAGCCGTCGAGGCGAAAGGACTGTTCTACCCGCCGGATCCGAGCTCGATGAAAATCTCGACGATTGGCGGCAACATCAGCGAGAACTCAGGTGGGTTACGCGGATTGAAATACGGTGTGACGGCCGATTACGTGCTCGCGCTCGAGGCGGTGCTCCCGAACGGGGATGTCCTCCATACGGGCGGCAAGCTCGCCAAGGACGTGGCCGGGTACGATTTGACGCGTCTCCTCGTCGGCTCGGAAGGGACACTCGCCGTCATTACGCAAGCGACACTCAAGCTCATCCCGCTCCCCGAGACAAAACAGACGATGCTCGCTTATTTCGAGGACTTGGACAGCGCGGCCCGAACAGTGAGCCGCATCATCGAGAATCGCGTCATCCCGGCGACGCTTGAGTTCATGGACAAGAAGACGATCGAGGTCGTCGAGGCGTATGCGAACATCGGATTGCCGACGGACGTCGGCGCTCTCCTTCTATTAGAACAGGACGGCCCGCGTGACGTCGTCCGACAAGACATCGAGGCGATGCATGCCGTCTGTCTAGAAGAAGGGGCCTTGTCGGTCGAAGTGGCCCGAGACGAGGCGCATGCTGAGACGCTCCGCTACGCCCGGCGCATCGCCTTGTCCGCCCTCGCCCGACTCAGCCCGACGACGATTTTAGAGGATGCGACCGTGCCACGGAGCGAGATTGCCGAGATGGTCCGGCGCATCGAAGCAATCGGACAAGCGTATGATATTCAAATCGCCACGTTCGGTCATGCCGGGGACGGCAACCTGCACCCGACGGTCGCGACCGATGCCCGGAATCATGAGGAGATGGAACGTGTCGAGGCGGCGTTCGCTGATATTTTCGCCGCCGCGCTCGACCTCGGCGGGACGATTACCGGCGAGCATGGGGTCGGGGCGATGAAAGCCCCGTATCTCGAATGGAAGCTCGGTCCGGCCGGGATAGACGTCATGAAAGGCATCAAGCTCGCCTTCGATCCGCACGGCATCATGAACCCGCAGAAGATGTTCGCCAAAGCGGCGAAAAAACGCATCGTCCAAGGAGGTAAATCATGAAGCAGACGCCCGAACTCGCCAGCCGCATGACCGAGAAGCTCGACTATGAAGAGATGCTCGGCTGCATGCGCTGCGGTTTTTGCCTGCCGACTTGCCCGACATATATCCGCTCGAAAGACGAGTCGGCCTCCCCGCGCGGCCGCATCGCCATCATGAAAGGTGTCGTCGACGGATTGATTGAACCGGACGAGGGCGTCGAAAAGACGCTCAACGAATGTCTCGGTTGTCTCGCCTGTGAGCCGGCATGCCCGGCCGGGGTACGCTATAGCGTTCTGCTCGAGGACGCACGCGCCGCCATCACCGAACATAAACGTGCGACCGGGCAGATGCCGGTCCGCGAACGTCTCGTCCGCAAAGTCGTCTTTGACGGGCTGTTCTTGAATAAGGCGAAGATGGAGACGGCGACGGGCTTTCTCCGCTTCTATCAACAGTCTGGCGTCCAGACGCTCACTCACAAGCTCCGCATCCTCGATTGGTTCCCGGACCAGCTCCAGAAGATGGAGACGATTTTACCGACGGTCCCGCCGAAGACGGAGCGACGTCGACGTCCAGAGCGAATCCCGGCGACGGGAGCGACAACGGCCCGAGTCGCCTTCTTCAGCGGCTGTTTGATGGACACGATGTTCTATGAGACGAATGCCAACACGATTAAACTGCTCCAAGCGGCGGGCTGCGACATCGTCATCCCGAAAACGCAACAGTGTTGCGGGGCCTTACATGGTCATGCCGGTGAACAGACGGGCGCCGTCACGCTCGCCAAGCAGAATATCGCAGCGTTCGAGGCCGAGGACGTCGATTACATCATCACGAACGCCGGCGGTTGCGGTGCGTTCCTCGTCGGCTATGACCATCTGTTAAAGCACGACCCGGAATGGGCCGAACGCGCGGAACGGTTCACGGCCAAGATTAAAGACTTCGCCTCGACTTTGATTGAGGTCGGCTTCCTCGACCGCGTACCGCTCTCCCTACCGGAGCAGCTCATCACGTACCAAGACTCGTGCCACCTCCGCAACGTGCAAAAAGGGGCACTCGCCCCACGGGTGTTGCTTCAGGCAATCGAAGGCGCCGTCTATATCGAACAGAAGCATGCCGACCACTGCTGTGGCTCGGCCGGCGTCTACAATCTATTGCAACCGGTGATTGCGAACGACATCCTCGAGATGAAGATGGGTCACGTGAACGCCACGGCGGCACAAACGATTGTGACATCGAATCCGGGCTGCCACATGCAGATGCAGCTCGGCATTCAAGAACACGGGACCGACTCGATGCGCGCTGTCCATTTGGCAGATTTACTCGTCGAGGCGATGGATATTCATGTAAACTAACGTATTGAGAGGAAGACACTGGCTACACGTGTCCTCCTCTCTTTTTCATTTCGAATAAAAATGACAATAATAATCCCCGCTTTATCAGAGGTTCAAACTCTTTTTTCGAAAAAAATGTTTACAATCATCTAACAACGGGCATATAAGATTATGTGAAAATAATTATTGAAAAGGGTGACTGCATGATTGAGTTTAAACAAGTCAAGAAAACGTTCAAACAAACGACCGTCTTGAAAGAGATGAATCTCACAATCAACAAAGGTGAGCTCGTCGTCTTTATCGGCCCGTCCGGCTGTGGGAAGACGACCTCGTTGAAAATGATTAACCGCTTGATCGAGCCGACGGAAGGCACGATTATCGTCAACGGCCAAGACACACGCAAAATGGATCCGATCGAATTGCGGCGCCAGATGGGCTATGTCATTCAACAGACCGGCCTCTTTCCGCATATGACGATTCGCGAAAACATTCAATTGATTGCGAGCCTCGAAGGACATGCCGAACAAGACATGGACGCACGCACCGAACACCTTCTCCGTATGGTCGGCCTCGACCCGGACCAATTCATCGATCGCTATCCGAGCGAATTGAGCGGCGGTCAGCAGCAGCGTATCGGTTTCGCCCGTGCCCTCATGAACGACCCGGAAGTCATTTTGATGGATGAACCGTTCAGCGCCCTTGACCCTGTCACTCGAAACGATCTCCAAGAAGAGCTGTTCAATCTTCAAGAAGAAGTGAAAAAGACGATTGTGTTCGTCACCCATGATATGGATGAGGCGATCAAGCTGGCCGATCGCATTTGTATCATGCGCGACGGGGAAATCGTCCAATTCGATACTCCGGAACAAATTCTCCGGAACCCGAAAGACGAATACGTCGAGTCGTTCATCGGGAAGAATCGGATTTGGAACAGCCCTGAATTCATTAAAGCGAAAGATATCATGATCACCGATCCGGTATCAATCAGCGGGAAACGGACGGTGCTTCAAGCGATTGAAATCATGCGTTCACGTAAAGTCGACAGCCTGTTGATCACCGACCGTGATCGCGTCCTCCAAGGACTCATCAAATTGAAGGACGTCCACAGCATTCAAGACAAGACGAAGCGACTCGAGGAAGTCATGAATACGAATTACGCCTTCGTCTCAATCGAGGACTCGCTTCTCGACATTTTAGACGTCATGAACACGAGCGACCAAGGGTACCTCCCCGTCGTCGACGGTTCAATACTTCACGGCTTGATTACACGCAGCAGTTTGCTTTCCGTCCTCAGTGAGCAATTCATGCAAGAGGAGGAAACGCTATGAACGCCATTCAATCATTTTTCGATTACTTCACGAACAATACCGATCAAATCGGGACGCTCTTGCTCGAACACTTACAACTAACGGTGTTCGCCGTCTCACTTGCGGTCCTGTTAGGGGTACCGCTCGGGATTCTCATCTTACGGATTCCGCGCCTCGCGAAACCGATTCTCGGGCTGACGAGCGTTGTCCAAGCCGTACCAAGTTTGGCTCTCCTCGGTTTCCTCATCCCGTTCATCGGAATCGGGTCGACGCCGGCCATCATCATGGTCGTCTTATACTCGCTCCTCCCGATCGTGAAGAACACGTACACGGGCCTCTCGAGCATCCCGGGTGATACGCTCGAGTCAGCTAAAGGGATCGGCCTAACCGACCGTCAGATTTTGAGTAAGATTCAGCTCCCGCTCGCGCTCCCGATCATCATGGCCGGGATTCGCATCTCGGCGGTCACGGCCGTCGGACTCATGACCATCTCCGCGTTCGTCGGAGCCGGTGGTCTCGGCTATCTCGTCTTCGCCGGGATTCAGACCGTTGACAACAACCAAATCCTTGCCGGTGCCATCCCGGCCGGTCTGCTCGCACTGTTGATTGATTTCATCGTCAGCCGCATCGAGTACAAGGTCGCACCGAACGGCATCGTCCTCGCGGATGGCCGGATGAAGAAAAAGACGCGTCGTTCGGCGAAGAAAGTCACGAAACCACTCATCGTCATCGCGACGGCGTTCGTCCTACTCCTCGCCGGTTCGATTTATGCCTTCACCCGTGAAGATGACACGATTGTCGTCGGATCGAAAAACTTTACCGAGCAATTGATTCTCGGGAACATGGTCGCCGACTTGATTGAAGACAAGACAGACCTCGATGTGAAACGTCAATTGAACCTCGGCGGGACCCAGGTCGCTTTCAGCGCCCTACGGACCGGTGAGATTGATACGTACGTCGAATATACGGGCACGTTGTTCGTAGATGTATTGAAGCAAGAAGTCGAGAACGACCCGGACGTCGTCTACGACAAAGTCGTGACACAAGTGAACGAACGTTTCGATATCCGCACGCTCGATCCAATCGGCTTCAATAACACCTACGCCATCGCCGTCAAACAAGAAGACGTCGATAAATACGGTTTAAAGACCATCTCAGATCTCGCTGCGGTGAGTGACGAGCTCGTCTTCGGTCCGACAATCGAGTTCTCGAACCGTGAAGACGGATACCTTGGCTTGAAAGAAGCGTATCCGTTCAACTTCCAGGACGTGAAACCGGTCGACGGCGGACTCCGCTATACGGCACTCATGAACAATGAGAGTAACGCCATCGACAGCTTCTCGACCGACGGCTTGCTTAAACGCTTCGATTTGACCGTCCTCGAGGACGACAAACAGTTCTTCCCGCCGTATTACGCGGTCCCAATCGTCAGTGAAGAGACGCTCGCCGAGCATCCTGAGCTCGCGGACGTATTGAACTTGCTGAGCGGGAAAATCACGGACGAGACGATGCAAGAGCTCAATTATCTTGCTGACGTCGAGAAACAACGTCCGGAGAAAGTCGCCCGCGACTTCCTCATCCAAGAAGGATTGATTGAACAATAAACCTATACGAAAGACGACCCTCCCGTTTGAATCGGGAAGGTCGTCTTTTTTCTGTGTCCGCTTTTAACCTACGTTCGTCGCCTGGCCGACCGAGACGCGGTTGCGCCCACTCTGCTTCGCCTGATAGAGGGCTTGGTCGGCCGCCTCAATCAAGTCGGTCTTATCGCCACTTGGCGTTGGCGCATGTTCGGCGACGCCGATGCTGACACTCACTTTTCGCAACGGGGTGTACATTTCGTGCACGATGTTCAGTTTGAGCACCGCCTGCCGAATCCGTTCCGCGATTTCTTTCGGTTGGCGCGCGTGACGTGGCCGCAGGAGCACCGCGAACTCTTCGCCTCCATAACGTGCCGTCATGCCGTCTTCCCCGACCGCCTTGTCGATCGCGTTCGCCACCCGTTCGAGGCAAGCGTCTCCGGCCAAATGGCCGTATGTGTCGTTATACGTCTTGAACGCATCAATATCAAGCAAAAGGAGCGCAAGCACGTCTTCGGTATCGGTCGCTTCGTCCCACATCCGTTCTAACTTCTCGTCAAAAGCTCGACGATTCCAAATCCCGGTCAAGGCGTCATGGAGCGAGCGATGGATGAGCGCTTGTTTGCTGCGCTCGAGCCGGAACGTATGCATGAACGTCATCAACAGCAACAATGCGATGCCGACGACGATGAAGATGACCCATTTCGCTGAATTCGAGGCAGTTTCACTCCGAAGCGTGGCTTGTTGGATGATGTTGTCGATGTCTTCACGAAGGGCCGCATCGACGTCTCGGAACTGGTTGATATAATCGATGCCACTATAGCGACGCGCGTTCGCGGGGATGACATCCCCCGCCTCGATGAGTTCGATTTGCGACGCATGAAACGCCTCCATTTTTTGAATGAGCGGCAACGCCTCGTCTTGAATCAATTCCTGCATAATCGGATGACGCTCGTCGAGTTCACGAATAATACGAATCGTCTCCTCCAATGATTGTTTCGTCGCCTCATACTGTTCGAGCGACTGCGCGTCTTGGTTATATGTATAGCCCCGAACCGATAGCTCTTGGTCGAGCAATAGCCGAAACAGCTCCGAGACAGCGTTCGAAATCGGGATGGCTTCCTCGACAATCCGTCGATTTTCCTGCTCGATGTCCTGAAACGCGCTATAGCTCCAGACGCTCGTCAAAAACAACGCCATCAAGGAGATGAGTAAGTATCTTTGCAGTAGCGAGAATTTAGTCTTCATCGTGTCTCTTCCCTTATCCCGACGTCGGACCGACTTACGGTCTCTTCCTCTTCTACTATCGGCCGTCTCTTCGATCGTCTCAACTAATTTGAATCGATTGGTGCACATTCCCACAAAAAAGAGAGGATCACCAGGATCCTCTCATCGGGTTCATGCTTATTTCGTTCCGAACAGACGGTCACCTGCGTCACCGAGTCCTGGTACGATGTAGCCGTGGTCGTTCAACTTCTCGTCAAGTGCGGCGAGATAGATTTCGACGTCCGGGTGTTCGGCTTGAACACGTTCCACACCTTCAGGGGCTGCACAGAGGCAAGCGAGCTTAATCGACTTGGCACCGTGCTTTTTAAGCGCGGCAATCGCGTCGGCTGCTGAACCGCCTGTCGCGAGCATCGGGTCGACGACGATGAAGTCACGTTCTGTGACGTCCGTCGGCAACTTGAGATAGTATTCGTGCGGCTCGAGCGTCTCTGGGTCACGGTATAAACCGATGTGACCGACTTTGACGTTCGGCATCATTTTGAGGAAGCCATCCACCATGCCGAGGCCTGCCCGTAAAATTGGGACGATTCCCAATTTTTTGCCGGCAATCATCTTCTGTGTCGATACAGAGACCGGTGTCTCGATTTCCACATCAGTAAGCGGAAGGTCGCGTGTAATTTCATATGCCATGAGTGACGAAACCTCGTCTACGAGTTCACGGAACTGCTTCGTCCCCGTCTCTACTTTACGCATAATCGTCATCTTGTGCTGAATCAATGGGTGGTCATAAACGTGTACTTTGCCCATCATGCTTCACTCCTCTCTCAATCTCTCTTGAGCATTGTACCCTAACTTTTCTGAGAAAGGTAGGGTCAACTTCTGTTTTTTAAGAGGTCAGACGAAACCCGAAGGAACGAAATCGATCCCTCGGAGTTCAGGTGACACATGGTTTAGAATTTGAAGAAATTTAAGAAACCGGCCGTCTTGTGTTTCACTTTTCCGCACATGTTTCCTTTGGCGGCGTGATGGTCGTTAGACGAGCTGTGCTTGCCGGCATGCTTTTTAGCATGTTTTTTGGCATGCTTTTTCGCCTTCTTCTTCTCTTTTTTGTCTTTCTTCTCTTGCTTCCAGTCAGCTTTTTCTTTTTCTTTCGACTCGGTCGGTTTGTCCGTCGAGGCATCTGCTTTCGGAGCTGAGACTGGCTTTGTGACAGGCTTTGTCGCCGTTTCTGTTACAGGCTTCGTCGTTGTCGTCGCAGCCGGTTTCGTTGCTGTCGTTGTAGTTGGCTTCGTTGCAGTCGTTGTAGTTGGCTTCGTTGCAGTCGTTGTAGCTGGCTTCGTCGTTGTCGTTTCAGCTGGCTTCGTCGTTGTCGTTGTAGCCGGTTTCGTTGCTGTCGTTGTAGTTGGCTTCGTTGCAGTCGTTGTAGCTGGCTTCGTCGTTGTCGTCGCAGCTGGCTTCGTCGTTGTCGTTTCAGCTGGCTTCGTCGTCGGTGCTACTGCGACCGGTGCCGGCGTCGTATCCTGTGTACGCGTCACGAGACCTGCGTTCCAGTTCACGTAAGCATCCGCTTCGTGGAAATGGATGAACCCAGAATCTTTGGCGAGCTTGTGGCTGTCCGCGCTAAGACGTGTCGAAATCGTGAGCGTCTTGACCGAATGCTTCGCGTCGACTGCTTGTAATTTCTTAATCATGTTTTGTGACCAAGCGTCGCTCTTGATCGTGTCGGCGTTGAAACTCTCCCACATGATGCCGTCAACGTAAGGTGCCGTTGACGTTTCTAACGTGTCAAAGCCCCAGTTTTGGACCATGGCGATCTCACCATAGCGGGCCCGTGCTTGCTTCAAGAAGTTGACGAGTCCGTCACGTTGCTGCTTGAGCACGGTCGGGTTATTCAAATGTTCGTTATCGATATCACCGACCGTATCCATGAACACGCCATCGATGCCTTTGGCGACGACTTGGTTCTGGATTTCCGTGAGGAGCAACCCTTGGAAGTGCGGTGAGGCGATGTTCGTCAAGTATGAATCCCATTCCGAGTAATGGACACGTTGTCCGTTACGCGTAAAGAAGTCACCTGACTGAAGTTTTGACATGAGACCTGTGTTCCATGTCGCGACTTCCATGACGCTAATATATCCGAGTACTTTTGTCCCGCGTGCTTTGATTTGCTCCACTTGCGCTTTCGTGTAATGAAGCGGTTCAATAATGACGAGGTCATAGTTTTGCATATCTTTCAAAATCGCTGCCGTTGGATGGCCATAATACACTTGATAGTTCTTCACACCGTCGAGTGGGTTCATGGTTTGTGCCCCCGTTTTAGACATGTTCAGACTAACAATCAACAACACTACCATTAGAGACATAATTAACTTTTTCAATTTCACTACCCATTCCTCTCCTGATGACTGACAAAACGTGGTGACGGACGATGATGGTTGAATGGAGTTGTGTCTCGTGGCTCCCCCTTTTCTTATATTCAAATGACGAGAAGGTTAGTGCTGTGTGTTTTATGGATGTATCGGATTCGTGTATGTAATGTTGAACCTTCGCAAAAAAAATTATAGGATAGTTTTTTACGAAAACATAGTGTCAATTTGAAAACAAAAACCCGTCTCACGACATGAAAGTGTCATGAAACGGGAAAAAAATAGTTTTTAGCTTATATGTAAGTGTCCAGTAATTCCTCTAATTCCAGTTGATCAATCAAATAAACCCGCTTCGTCTCGACGTCCATCAGTTGAAGGGTATCTTTCTCTTCCTCGATCCAAACGTCGAACCGTTGCTCGGTCAACTGCTCATATAACGCGAGCGTTCCCCGGCGTTCGCCCGTCGGTGCGGCAGTCGTCGTCTTCACGCGGGACAACAGTTCGAACAGTTCACGCGTATTCGGGCCACCAAGATGAGCCGTCTTCGTCTCCGTCTCGTATGTCGCCAAACGCATCGCATCTTTTTGCTCCGATGTGATCGTCAATTCACCGGCGCCTGGCCGTTGGACGGCCACCCATACCTCAATCACGGTATCATAACGAGTCGATAAGACGGCAGAGTCCTGCTCCGAGACGTCTTCGATCGGCTCATCTGCGAGCACGATTCGCTTCAAGAGCCGCCGTCCTTCGGCATCTAAATTAAAGACGGCTTCCATCGAGTCGATTTGCACGTACTCACCCGAAAGCGAACTAGGTAACACGGTTCGGTCCCGCGCCTGTTCTGTACCCATCTGGAGCGTAATCCGTTGATCGGCCAACTGGGTCAAGAACGCCACGCCTTCATTCTTACCGCTCTCGAAGACGAACAGTCCCGGCTCAATAAACTGTCCCGTCTCGGCACCGTCTTTATAGACGTGATAGGTGACATGAAGCGCGCCACGGTCCGGTGTGTGGTACCGGAATACCGAACCGGGAACAATCGTCTCATGCGTCTCGTTGACCGCGAAGGCGCGCGCCACGGTCGTGACGTCTGGTTCAGGAATGAACGATAGCGTGTTGCCGACATCGACCTCCCTCGGTTCTGACCCCGCCGCGGACTCGAACGCCTCAATGGCATCGGTACGGAAGACGCGCTCATTTTGTTCGTTGCTGTTCAAACAAGAGACGTAACGCTCGTCCCCGCTCCGCCAATATTTGACGGTCTTACTACCTAATTCGTCATAGAAGGGGTGGCGGAATGTGATAGCCGCCAATTCGGCCCGACGCGTCGGCAACACGTCTGTCGGTTGCCGCTCACAGTAATTCAACAATCGCGTCTTCAACGCAGACGTCAACGGAATGTCTCGGTCTTGTTGAATTGCATACGTCGACAGCGGTCGTAAATTGAGCGCATTGATTTCATTCGCTCCGCAGCCACTTAATAGTACGGCAGCCAAACTTATCAGACCAATTGCGTTTTTCATCCCGCCCCCTCCTTTCACATTTATTTGGATTGAATCGCCTAAATTTTTCTTTTTCACCTTATCATACAATAATAATTATTGACCTAGTTAGAAGATTAAACAAAAAATGCCACTTTCGTGGCATTTTTTTAGTCGTCGTCGCGCTCATCATCTTGATCATCGTCACGGTCGTCATCTTGGTCGTCATCATTTTGATTGTCGTTTTGATCATCTTGATTGTCTTGGTCATCCCGGTCATCGTCACGTTCAATCTCTTTCACTTGCTGTTGAAGGTTCAACTCGAGTTTGACACGGTCACCGGCTTTTGGCGCCTCGTCGTCAAGCTCGTAGCGGCTCGCGAGTTTAAACGTCTCTGACTCGCCGTCACGTTCGATTGTCACGTCACGGTCCGACAGGCTGACGAACGTGCCATAGATGTCGAAGTCGTCACTTTCACGGTCGACTTCCTTCACTTCCTCGTTTTGATTGAATTCCAATTTGACACGGTCCCCTGCTTTCGGTGTGTCGTCGTCAATCTCATGACGGGCCGCGAGCGGATACGTCGATTCTTTACCGCTGAAGCTGATCGTCACATCACGATCCGATAAGCTGACGAGGGTACCATACAATTTATAATCATCGTCATCGACCGAACGGACCGGCGTATCGTTCGATGCTGATCCTTCTGACGAAGTGGCTGCTTCTTGACTCGCATCATCTTGCGCATCGTCTGCGGCATCATCGGTTCCGCTGTTCACGCTATCGACCGCGCGTGGAACGATGACCGTGTCCGTCTTGTCGTTCGCGACATACAACCCGATTCCGGCGACGGCTAGTACCGCCAACCCGACTCCTAAAATCCATCCGATTAATTTCATGATGCTTCCTCCTCGTTTCATGTGGTGAACTTGTTCTACATCTTCATCATAGAACGGTGACCTTAGAGCACCACGAGGATTCCATTAGAAAATGATGAGAATCTGCGAAAGTTTTGTCATTTTGTGACGTAGAAGACGCTGCCGTCCGGCGCGTTCGCATAACTGCCGACCGTCCACCCGTTCAAGTCCGCCACTTCCTTGGCGATGGCGAGACCAAGTCCGCTGCCGCTCCGGTCCCGTGCCTCATCGAGTCGATAGAACCGGTCAAATAACCGTGCCCGGTCCTCCTCCTTGAGCGCCGTCCCATGGTCGCGTACTTCGATGCGGTCCGGCGTCATCGTCACGCGTGTGTCAGTCGCATACTTCAAGCTGTTATCGATGAAGATGACGACGAGCCGTTGCAACGAATCGCGATGACCGTGCCACTCCCCCATCGCCTCGATCGGAACATGGATACCGTGCGATCGTTCGAACCGTTCGGTCAATTGTTCGGCCAGCTCAGTCAATCCGATCGCCTCGGTCTCCACTTCTTTGAGCGAAGAGAATCGGCTCAGTTCGAGCATCGGTTCAATCAAGTCCTCGCGCATTTGCCGCGATTCGGTCAAAATGTGGTCGATGGCCTCGTCACGAACGGCCGGGTCGCTCTGTCCCCAGCGCCGGAGCAGTTTGGCGTACCCTTCGATGACGGTGAGCGGCGTCTTCAGTTCATGTGAAACATCGGCGACGAAGCGTCGCTGTTGCTCCATCGATCCTTCGACCCGGGCAATCATCTGGTTGAAGCCGGTCGCGAGCGTCGAGACCTCGTCTCGGTTCGTCCCGACATCGATTGTCTCGAGCGTACCCGACTCGGTGATCCGTTCCATCGTCGACTCGAGACGGCGGAGTGGATCGAGCCCTTGCCTGACGATCCATAGGCTACCGAGGAACGTCATCGCCACCGCAATCAAGAAGATGACGAGAAAAATCGTGGCGAGCGTCTGGAGCGTCTCGCTCACGGCCGCGTCTTGAAACGCGTAGCCGAGCCCGTTCGACGTCGCGATGACGAACCAATCATCGACGAGCGCCGGTTCTCCAAAGTTGACGGGAAAACGCAAACTCTCTTCGGCCTGTCCGCCGATGATGCCCCAATCGCCGTTCGCTTGCCGTTCGAGCACGACACTGTCCTCGTGCAACGACAAGACGGCTTGTTGGTTCCGCTCGTCTTCCTCGAGCAAGCTGAGTGCCTGGCGCAAGACATCATAGCGGGCGTCGACGATCTGTTGACGCGAGACGAGCCAGGCTACACCGAACGAGGTGATCAGGAGGAACAACATGAACCCCGCCATCGCCAAGGCAATCTTCGTCCGTAGCTTCATCTTATTCACCACGCTTCAACATATAGCCGACGCCTCGGACCGTCTGAATCCAAGAACCCCCGAGTTTCTTCCGGACATAGCGGACGTACACATCGACGACGTTCGTGTCCCCGTAATAATCGAAGCCCCAGACGTGCTCGACGAGTTGGTCGCGTGTGAGCACGCGTTCGGGATGTTCGAGCAGATAGACGAGCAAGTCGAACTCACGTCGGGTCAAGTCGACTTTTTGCCCCTCGCAGATCACTTCATGGCGATTGACGTCGACGGTCAGCCCTTCATAAGATAAAACCCGTTCGCTCGTATCGATTTGGACGTGTTGCCGCATCCGTAAGAACGCCCGAATCCGCGCGAGCAACTCTTCCATCTCGAACGGTTTCGTGATGTAATCGTCGGCCCCGAGGTCGAGACCGCTCACTTTGTCGTAGCGGTCCCCGCGTGCCGTCACCATCAATACCGGGAGGAGCGGTTGCTCTTCTTTGACGCGGCGCACGACTTCAAGTCCGCTCATCTGTGGCAGCATGACATCGAGCAACATCAGGTCAATCCCACCGGTGAGCGCCCGGTCGAGCCCAGCCTGCCCGTCATGGGCGACCTCGACTTCGTAACCGGCATGCATGAGTTCAAGTTCAAGTAATCTGGCAATTTTAGCATCGTCTTCAACGACGAGAATCGTAGGCATTCCATTCATCCTTTCTTAAAAAAAACGCCGAGCAGTCCGCCCGACGCATCATTCTAAGTGTTCCCGGATTCCTCAGTCAAAAAACGGACGAACTGCCTCTGGAATCGCTTGTTCGATGCGCAATTCGAGTGAATCGCCCATCCGGTCAAACGTCGTTTCAATCCCTTCCGCCTGAAACGCCAAATCAGTCCCGACTTGAGCGATTTGGTCGAGCCAGGCGTTACCGGTCAAGGTGAATAATAAGAACCCGGCGACACCTGCCGACATGAGTGTCAATGCGAGCGCACCGACGGCCACTCCTCGAATCAATCTTCCAATCTTTCCTCTGCTAGTTGAGCGCATATGTCCCTCTCCCTTATCCTTTTTCTTTACTGTACGGGAGCGAGCTGAGAAAGAGCGGTGAAATTGATTAGAATTTGATGAGAAAAAGGTCACAGCACGGCTGCGACCTCATTCTTCCTCGAGCACCGATTTGGCAATCGGGGCCCAATACGTCCCGTCCATGGCGGCGACTTCGGCGAGCGTCGTCCGGTATGTGTCGTCCCCGGCCTTCTTCTCGGCGATGCCTTTCATCCATAAGACGTCCGCCTTATATCCCGACTCTGGATACGTGTCGACATAGGCGGCATAATCGGCGATCTCTGCTTCGCCAAGCTTGTTGTCGACGAGCAACCGATAAAACCCGACGGCCTGTTCCTGACCGGCTTTCGCCTTGCCGATGAGGAGCGCATCGGCTTCCTCGTACTGTTTGTCCGAGACGAGCGTTTCGACTTCGCCGAGCGGGATGACTTCCGGTGCCTCAGGAGCTTCGGTCGTCTCGTCCTCGGTTTGGAGCGCCTTGTTCGCTTCCTCGAGTCGAGCAACTTCTTGCTCGAGCTCTTCTAACCGTTTCGCGAGCGCCTCGTCCTCCGTCACCGTTTCGACCCGTTCGTTTGATGCGGTCGGCGTCACGGGCGGCGGCTCCGAATCCGGCCAAAAGATGAGTGCGACCAGACCGAGACCAACGACGAGCGGTAGACCGAGCCACGATTTGTTCCATTTGAAGGCGTTACGCCAAGCCGACAAGTCCGCATGACCGGTGACAGCCGGCGAGAACGAACGAAAGCGGCGCTTGGCCGCCTTCTTTCCGTTCGCCTTCACTTCGAGCGCAAGCCCGAGCCGATGAAACGCCGCCGGCACTTTCATTCCGAGAAGCGGTACAATCCGTTCACTTGCCTCGATATAATACCCGTGGTCGAGTAGCGTCGTCACGACCCCGAACTCGTTCGCGACGAGGCGAAACGTCGGGTCATGCTCGCCTTTTCGGACGAGCCATTCCGTCATATCGATGAGCGGCAGTTCCGCAAGTTCCCGATCTGCGAGTGTCCGTACGTCCATTCGTCAGCCTCGTTCAGGATAGAGCGAGAACTTCGACGTCAACGCGCGGACTGCTTCGTGCGCTTCCGCGAGCACTGCTTCATCTTCATGGTTCGTCAAGACGCGTCCGATCAAGCGAGCGACTTCACGCATATCGTCTTCTTTCAATCCGCGCGTCGTCATCGCGGCCGTCCCGAGACGAATCCCGCTCGTGACGAACGGTGATGCCGGATCGAATGGAATCGTGTTCTTGTTGACCGTGATGCCGGCTGCGTCGAGCGCATGCTCGGCCGCTTTCCCGGTGATGTCGATGCCGCGGAGGTCGACGAGGAGAAGGTGGTTATCCGTACCGCCCGATACGATGCGGAGCCCTTCCTCTTCTAGCCCTTGCGCGAGCACCTGTGCATTCTTGATGACTTGTGCCTGATACTCTTTGAACTCAGGTTGGAGCGCTTCCCCGAACGCCACGGCCTTCGCCGCGATGACGTGCATGAGCGGACCACCTTGAATCCCTGGGAAAATCGACTTGTCGATCGCCTTGGCGAACTCTTCTTTACAGAGAATCATGCCGCCGCGTGGACCGCGAAGCGTCTTGTGCGTCGTCGTCGTCACGAAATGCGCGTGCTCGACCGGGTTCGGATGAAGACCGGCCGCGACGAGACCCGCGATGTGGGCCATGTCGACCATGAGGTAGGCATCGACGCTATCGGCGATTTCACGGAACTTAGCGAAGTCGATCGTCCGCGGGTACGCCGAGGCACCAGCGACGATGAGTTTTGGTTTATGTTCTTTCGCGAGGGCTGCGACAACGTCATAATCGATGTGTTCTGTCTCTTTGTCCACACCGTATTCGACGAAATTGTACTGAACGCCTGAGAAGTTGACCGGACTTCCGTGCGTCAAATGGCCACCGTGCGACAAGTTCATGCCGAGCACCGTGTCACCGGCTTCAAGGACTGTGAAATAAACGGCCATGTTCGCTTGGGCACCCGAGTGCGGCTGAACGTTGGCGTGTTCTGCACCGAACAGCTCCTTGGCGCGGTCGCGGGCCAAGTTCTCGGCCACGTCGACGAACTCACAACCACCGTAGTAACGACGGCCTGGATAACCTTCCGCGTACTTGTTCGTGAGCACGCCGCCTTGCGCTTCCATGACTGCTTCTGAGACAAAATTCTCCGAGGCAATGAGTTCGATGTTCTCGCGTTGGCGACCGAGCTCGTGTTGCATCGCTTCAAACAATTCCGCATCCTGTACTTTCAACTTCGTCGTGTTTACCATGTTGAAACCCCCTCTGAATGTCTAAAATCAACACCCCCATCGTAACATATGCTTCTTTTTTTGGGTATCGTCTAATCCACGGGCAAGTCGGGTATCATATGAAAGAAGACGATCAGAGGAGGCTACTTATGATTGAGACAAAACAAATTACCATCACCCCGTTCGAGCGCGAGCGGACGATTCGGATTTATACGCCGGCCGATTACGACACGACGGACAAACGTTATCCCGTGCTCTATATGCATGACGGACAGAACGTGTTCGCCGACGAGGAGGCGAGCTATAAGATGAGCTGGCGCGCCGGCGAGTATATGGACGCCTCGAAGCGCGACATCATCATCGTCGGCATCGACAGCGCCCCCGGTGAGATGCGGCTCGACGAGTACGGTCCGTGGGAGAACCCGTACATCGGCGAGAGCTTGCTCGGTCAAGACGTGACGCTCGGCGGACAAGGATCAGCCTACATTGAATACATCGCCCAAGAGTTGAAGCCGATGATTGACGCGAACTATCGGACGAAGCCGGACGAGACGGCGATGATGGGCAGCTCAATGGGCGGCTTGATTTCGATTTACGCCGCTTGCGTCTATCCCGACGTCTTCAAGCGCGTGGCTTCATTGTCCTCGGCGTTCTGGTTCAACCAGACCGAGCTCGAGCAATTGATTGACGCGAGTGATTTGAACGGCGTCGAACGTCTGTATATGGACGTCGGCCGCAAAGAAGTCGAACAGCCGTCAGCGGACGGTCCGACGAACGAGATGTATCTCGAGTCGAGCGAGCGTGTCTACGCCCTGCTGCGCGACAAGGTCGAACATATCCGCTTCGAGGTCATCGAGGAAGGTGTCCATAACGAGCTCGCTTGGCGCAATCGGTTCCCGATGGTCATCTCATATTTGTTCAGTGAAGAGTTATAACGCAAAAGAAAGCCGGTCGCGCAGACCGGCTTTCTTTATTTTGCTGGATAGTGGGCCCGTGGGCCGCCAATCAATTTCGGTCGCGTGATGGCGAACGTAACGTACGCCTCACCGAGCTGCTTCGCCGACAACCGGACCGGGATTGCGACCGGCTTCAAATGCATGCCGATCAGCGTCGATCCGATATCGATGCCGGCGTCCGCTTGAATCGCTTCGACGACGCACGGGGCGTCGAAACGCTCGTACGCCTTCTCGGCCATCGCCCCGCCCGCCGCGCGGACCGGGACGACCGTCACTTCCGTCAACCCGAACTGTTTCAAGGTCCGTCGCTCGATCGTAAGGGCGCGATTGATATGTTCGCACCCTTGAAAGGCGAGATGGACGCCGGTCTTGTCCCGAAACGCAAGGAACGCCTCGATCAAATCCGACGCCACATCAATCGAACCCGCTTTCCCGATCGTCTTGCCGACGACCTCGCTCGTCGAACAACCGATGACGAGCATCTTTTCCTCATCTAACGGAAACCGTTCATGCAACTCCGTCAATAAGTTCAAAAGCTCCGCCTTCATCGTCTTCACTTCGTTTCGTAAGCGCTCATCTTGTCGACACGGTTCGAGTGGCGTCCGCCTTCGAAGTCCGTATCGAGCCATGTCGCCACTAAGTCGAGTGCAAGACCCGGTCCGATGACGCGCTCGCCCATCGTCATGATGTTCGAATCGTTATGTTGACGCGTCGCTTTCGCGCTGAACGAGTCGTGCACGAGTGCCGCCCGGATGCCTTTCACTTTGTTGGCGGCAATGCCGATGCCGATTCCAGTCCCGCAAATCAAAATGCCACGGTCGAACTCGCCGGCCGCGACTGCTTCGGCGACTGGAATAGCTACGTCCGGATAATCGATTGACTCGGCCGAGTGTGTCCCGAAGTCCTTATACTCGTGTCCAAGCTCTTCCAATAATCCGATGATGTCTTTCTTCAAATTGAATCCGCCATGATCGGCGCCGATTGCGATTTTCATTCCGTCATTCCCCCGTCTTCTTTGGTAGGCGTCTCGGTGGTTTCGTCACCTTTGACCCGTCATTCGTCAATTTTAGCACAAGTCGATTCACGAGTGGTTCGAGTTCGTTTCGGACTTGGCGGTAGACGTTCATCGACCCTCCGAACGGGTCGTTAATATCGCGCTCGAGTCCCGTGACGAACTCATATAATGTGAATGTGCGATCGGTCAAATCCGGATACGTGTCCCGAATCTGTTCACGATGCGCCCGTGTCATCGTCAAGATGACGTCCGACCAGCGTCCGAGGACGTCGTCAAACGTTTGCGTCACGTGCTCGAGCTCAATTCCTCGTTCACGCAACACTTGGAGTGCATTTTCTGATGCGTCAAACCCTTGCATCGTCCGAAGCCCGGCTGAACGAATATCGAACTCGTCCCCCGTCACTTTCGAACGGAGCAGGGCCATCGCCATCGGGCTTCGGCATGTGTTCCCACTACATATGAATAATACGCGTTTCATCGACATCGCGTGATCCTCCTCTATGTCCTTAAGCCTCTTCCTATGGACGGATGACTTTACCGCCAGCCGCCTTGTAGAGGCGGTTATAAACGGCAAGAGCGACTCCCGTCGGTTCAATCCGATTCACGTAAATCTCTTCTACATCCGTCTCATCAAATTTACGCAACGCCTCGTATAGACGCTGGGCCGCCGTCTCCATCGAAGTGCCGAGAGAGAGGGTGACGTCAGCCGGGGTCGTCGCTTCATCGAACACGAGTGCGCCAACTCGCTTGCCCGCTTCCTGCCGCGCCATGACGACACGGACGAGGTCTTCACGTCCCCCTTCGACTAAATACAGGGGTGCGCTCGGGGCGTAATGGGTGTACTTCATTCCTGGTGATCGTGGCGCAGCTGTTTCATCGCTCAAGTTGGCATCGAGAATGACCGGGCCAATAACCGCTTCAATCGCTTCTTTCGTCACGCCGCCCGGACGTAAAATCGTCGCCGGTTCTGCCGTGCAATCGATTACGGTCGACTCGACGCCGATGCCTGTCGGTCCCCCATCCATAATACCCGCGATCCGACCGGTCAAATCATCTGCAACGTGCCGGGCCGACGTCGGTGATGGACGTCCCGAACGGTTCGCACTTGGTGCTGCCAGTCCAAGACCGGACGTGCGGATCAAGTCAAGTGCGGCCGGATGGTCCGGCATCCGCAATCCAATCGAATCCAGACCAGCCGTCACGAGTGACGATGCCCGACCGTTCGACGGTAAGATGATGGTCAAGGCACCGGGCCAAAACGCTTCCATCAAGCGTCTCGCGACCGGCGGGATGGTTTGCGCGAAATGTTCGGCCTGTTCGACCGTAGCGACGTGGACGATGAGCGGGTTATCCGACGGTCTTCCTTTCGCCTCAAAAATCTTTTTGATGGCGACATCGTTCGTCGCATCTCCGGCGAGTCCGTAGACAGTCTCCGTCGGGATGGCAATCACCTCGCCAGCCTTCAAGAGACGTACCCCTTCCTCAACTTCTGTCGGCTTGATCCATTTCGTTTCCATGCGCAATCCCTTCCCTTACGGCGTAGACGATTCGGTCTTTGCCGTTTATATCTTTTAAAATACCCGTTTCTGCTTCAGGATAACGTTCGGACAGGTACGATTTCACAACTTGTCCTTGATTATACCCGATTTCAAATGCAATCAATTGCCAATCGGCACACAGGACGCGCATCGAGTCGGCAATAATCGTTCGATAAAAGTCGAGCCCGTCCGCTCCGCCGAACAAGGCGAGGTGTGGCTCATAGCCCGCAACCGTCTCATCGAGCAGTTCGTCCGCTTCGATATAAGGTGGATTCGAGACGAGAATACGAATCGAGTCGTCGGCAATCGGCGCGAGGCAATCTCCTTCATAGAAAGACACATCCGCCCCGAGCGCGGCTGCATTACGCTCGGCGACAGCGATTGCTTCCCGGGAAATATCGACCGTTTTGACACGGACACCGAGCTCGAGACTGAGTGTGATGGCGATTGCGCCGCTGCCCGTTCCAATATCGACGATGTCATCGTCGGAGACATTATGCACATGCTCGACGACCCATTCAATCAATTCTTCCGTTTCCGGACGCGGAATCAAGACGTCACGATTGACCTCGAACATCCGTCCATAAAACGGGGCATGACCAATCAAGTGTTGGACCGGCTCGCCTGCCAAGAGACGCTCGAACCCGGCGTCAAACGACTTCGCCTCGTCCGTCGTCAATTCATCGGACAAACGGATGAGCAGTCCCGTCCGATCGACGTCAAGGACGTGCATGAGCCACCACTCCGCCATCGAGGCATCACGATTAGCGGCCTCGAGCTCCCGTTCCGCTTGTTTCAGCTTCGCCGCGATTCGCATCAATCGACATCCTCCATCAGACGGGCCTGTTCGTCCATGACGAGGGCGTCGATGATATCTTCAAGTTCCCCCGCGAGGACGCGGTCAAGCTTTTGGAGCGTCAGCCCGATGCGGTGATCGGTCACACGGCTCTGCGGAAAGTTATATGTCCGAATCCGCTCCGAGCGGTCTCCCGTCCCGACGGCCGACTTGCGTTGTGCCGACAGTTCTTGAAGGTGTTCACTCTGCATCTTGTCATACAGGCGGGCCCGGAGCACTTTAAGTGCCTTATCTTTGTTTTTATGTTGTGACTTCTCGTCTTGACACGAGACGACGAGCCCCGATGGGATGTGCGTCAAGCGCACGGCCGATTGGGTCGTGTTGACCGACTGGCCGCCCGGTCCCGATGATGTGAACGTGTCGACACGGACGTCTTTCATATCGATGTGCACTTCGACGTCCTCTGCTTCCGGCAACACGGCGACGGTCGCCGTCGATGTATGGATGCGTCCACCCGACTCGGTCGATGGGACACGTTGGACCCGATGCGCCCCGTTCTCAAACTTTAGTTTCGAATAAGCACCCGTCCCGTTGATGAGGAACGTCACTTCTTTGAAACCGCCGAGTTCCGTGTAGTTGGCGTCAATCAACTCTGCCTTCCAGTTCTGGCGCTCGGCGAAGCGCGTGTACATTTTGTATAGGTCGACTGCGAACAGTGCCGCCTCGTCACCTCCGGCTGCCCCGCGAATCTCGACGATGACGTTCTTGTCGTCGTTCGGGTCTTTCGGTAACAGCAAAACACGTAATTTCGCCTCGAGCGCCTTCACTTCCGGCTCAAGGAGTGACATCTCTTCTTTGGCGAGCTCGCGCATGTCAGGATCAAGCGTGCGGTCCTCGAGCATCGCTTTTGCTTCTTTATACGCCGTGCTCGTCTCTTTATAGTAACGGTACGCCTGCACCGTTTCTTCGAGCTGCGACTGCTCTTTTGAATATTGTCGTAATTTATTCGCATCGCTGAGCACTTCAGGGTCAGCGAGCATCTCATTTAATTGCATATAGCGTTCTTCTAATACGCTCAAACGGTCAAACATGATGATCCGTCCTTTCTCCGTCAAATCGAACTGTCTTCATTATAGCAAAAAACGAACCGCCAAGGGCGGTCCGTTGACGTCAGTCGGCCACTGTATGGCGGACTGGCCGTGGTTTATTAGGGACGTCATGGCAATGACGACAACGCGGTTCGTACGACTCGGAAGCGCCGACCAAGATGATCGGGTCCTCGAAACGGGCAGGCTCTCCGTCAATCAATCGTTGCGTCCGAGAAGCTGGCGCCCCGCATGATAGACAGATGGCCTGCAGCTTCGTGACGAACTCTGCACGCGACAACAGCTCTGGCATCATCGTGAACGGCTCACCTCGGAAGTCCATATCGAGGCCTGCGCAGATGACACGTTTGTCTTCTGACGCCAATTGCTCGATGACGTCGACGATCCCTTCGTCGAAAAACTGAACCTCGTCGATGGCGATGACTTGCGTCTCTTCACGCACCGCATCGTATAAATCTTGACTCGATTGAATCGGCACAGCCACGACTGAGTTGCCGCTGTGGGAGACGACGTTCTCTTCATGATACCGGTCGTCAATTGCCGGTTTGAACACTTGGACAGGGATTTTCCCGTAGTGCGCCCGACGGACACGGCGGATCAGTTCCTCCGATTTCCCAGAAAACATACTCCCACAAATCACTTCTATCCAACCGTAACGGTTCGTCACATGCATCATTCTACTTCGCCCTCTCCTTGGTTAATCGCTTCCCGATTATACCCATCTTTTTCTTGAAGAAAAAGGGTTGACTTCTATCTAGAAAAAATAAAAACCGCCAAGGGCAATCCCTAGGCGGTGTGCATACAAGTTGACGATTAACGTTGGTACTTCTTGTTGAAGCGCTCGATACGACCGTCCGCAGATGCGAATTTCTGGCGACCTGTGTAGAACGGGTGCGAATCAGAAGATACATCGACACGGATGAGTGGGTATTCGTTACCATCTTCCATCGTGATTGTCTCGTTAGAGTAACGAGTCGAACCAGAGATGAATTTGAACTCAGTCGTCGAGTCCATGAATACGACTTTACGGTATTCTGGGTGGATTCCTTGTTTCATTGCTTTTCAACTCCTTCTGCCCTAAGTATTCTTTCAACCTAGAGAAAGTTCACTAGAATATAATAGCACCCGGTTCAAGGATTTACAAGTCCGTTTTCGTTTTTTTCACCGGGCGTCGACTCTTTTTCTTATCGGCTTCAAGCGCCGCAAAAAAGTCGAGGTTCGTTTTCGTTTCGCGGACCCGGCGCAAGAACTGATCGACGAAGTCTGGCGACTCGTTCATCGTGCGACGAATCGTCCAAAGCGAGTCGAGTTCGCCTTTGCCGAGCAGCAATTCTTCCTTGCGCGTTCCCGAACGACGAATGTCGATGGCCGGGAAAATCCGACGTTCCGCCAGTTTGCGGTCGAGGTGCAGCTCCATGTTGCCCGTTCCTTTGAATTCTTCATAGATGACGTCATCCATGCGCGAACCCGTATCGACGAGTGCCGTGCCGAGAATCGTCAAACTGCCACCGTCCTCGATATTACGGGCCGCCCCGAAGAACTTCTTCGGTTTATGGAACGCGGCCGGGTCAATCCCGCCGGAGAGCGTCCGGCCGCTCGGCGGGACGGACAAGTTGTACGCCCGCGTCAGACGCGTGATCGAGTCGAGCAAGATGACCACGTCTTTCTTATGTTCGACGAGGCGCATCGCCCGTTCGAGAACGAGCTCCGAGATGCGAGCATGGTTCTCCGGTGTCTCGTCAAACGTCGAGTAGGCGACGTCTGCGCCAGGCACCGAACGTTGGATATCCGTCACTTCTTCCGGCCGCTCATCAATCAACAGAATAATCAACTCGACGTTCGGATGGTTCGTCGTGATCGAATTGGCAATCTCTTTTAAGAGGGACGTCTTCCCTGCCTTCGGCGGCGCGACAATCAATCCTCGCTGCCCGAAGCCGACGGGAGCAATCATGTCCATGACGCGGACCGACAAATGGTTCGGCTCCGTCTCGAGAACCATCTGTTGTTCCGGATAAATCGGAGTGAGCGCCGGGAAGTAGTCTCGGTTGCGCGTCGAGTCCGTCGTCTCGCCGTTGACCGCCTCGACGCTGAGAAGCCCTTGGAACCGTTCATTCTCTTTCGGCTTCCGGACTTTCCCCGTCACGAGGTCGCCGTTGCGGAGATTGAAGCGGCGGATTTGCGACGCCGCGATATAAATGTCTTCAGACGATTGCGAGTAATTGATGGGGCGTAGGAAGCCAAAACCGCCATCGTTTTGCGACTGTGGGTTAGGCGGAATAATCTCTAGGATTCCTTCGAGGAAATAAAGATCTTTTGATTCTGCCTGTGATTTCAATATCCGGAACATGAGCTCACGTTTACGTGCCTCTCGATATTGAGGCACGTTCACTTCTTTCGCAATCTCATATAACTCTTTCAACGTCTTCGTCTCGAGTTCCCGAAGCGTGTAGTTTTTAGCCGGTTCAGTCGTTTGACTCATTCAAGTCACCTGTCTTTCATGATTCTATATTTCAAAAGTAAACGTTCATTCCTCATTCATCTAATCACACTTCAGTCAAACCGTCACTGTTTGAAAAACGGCTTCATGTCAGTCTATTCCCCTGTTGTTGAAAACATAACAACCTTTTTACTATGTATGTAACAAATAAGTCTCTATTCTCGCATATTGTTTCAAATATGTTACAAGAAAACTGTTTTTGTCTTGTGATTGAAAAATGCCATCGGTCTTGCGCATGATATAGTTTATTTGCACAGGAAACCGGGTAATATCCGCAACTTGTGCTCTAATCTTGTTAACACACATCGATCATATACAGCCACTTAGGGTTTTATTTTAAAAAACGGAGGGAAATATACTATGTTAAAGCGTTTCGCATCTATCATCGTCGCTGCCACTCTCGCTTTCTCGGGTCTTGCTTTCACAACAGGTGAACAAGCAGAAGCCGCTTCTGGAAAATCTGTTTATTCAAAAGTGAATGGCTTGAACATCCGTACAGCACCATCGCTTAAATCGAAAGTATCGGCATCTATGAATAAAGGCCAACGCTATACATACCTCGGTAAAGTTGGTTCGTTCTACAAAATCAACTATAAAGGGACTCACCGTTATATCTCTGCTTCTTCGGCTTACACGTATTTGAAAGCAAATACAGCAACGGCTACTAAAAAAGCATCAGCACCTTCGGCTTCAAACGCTCGTACAAAGCTCGTCGCTGAGTCGAAGAAGTATCTTGGAACACCGTACCGTTACGGCGGAACGACAACTTCTGGTTTTGACTGCTCAGGTTACACAGGTCACGTTTACAAGAAAGCCATCAACAAATCGATTCCGCGTGATTCTCGTTCGCAATACGCAAATTCGAAAAAAGTATCGAAGTCAGCGATTCAAGCCGGCGACCTCGTCTTTTTCTCACACAATGGACGCACGATCCAACACGTTGGAATGGCACTCAGCAAAACACAAATGATCAACTCTGAAACAGGCGGCGTGAAATACGCGAGCTTCACATCAGGTTACTGGGCACCACGTTATGTCGGTGCAGGATCATACCTCTAATTTAAACGACCAAACGACCCGGTTCATAGGAACTGGGTCGTTTTTTTGCGTTCGTTCATCTTCCGTTCATCTTCCGTTCATCTTCCGTTCATCTGGCTTCGTTACGATAAAGCCATCACGTTGAAGGAGTTGTTCTATGCCATGGAAAAGATTTGGAGTCTTCGCTTGATTCGCCTCGCCGCGCTGTTCGGTGTCATCGGGACGGCGCTCGGGTCGCATATGTCGGGTGCCGGCAGTTATGCCTTTCGTCCGATTCACGCCCATATTCTGCTCGCCGGTTGGCTATCGGTTTTCGCCTGGGGAGTCTTCTATCGCTTATATGCGGTCCGGAACCAACTGCTCGTCACGATTCACGGATGGACGGCCGTCATCGGATCAATCGGATTGACGAGCGGGATGTGGTTCTACACGATGAACCCGTTCCAATGGAATGAGACCGTCACCCTTGTGTATTTCATCGTCGGGGGCACAGTCTCGTTAATCAGTTTTATTCTCTTTTTGATTGTGACGTTCATGATCGACCAGGACGAGCGGGACTGAACCCCGCTCGTCATTTTTGTTTCAAGGCACCGCGTGCGTTCGTCGCCGCGAACACGACCATGATGACGCTCATCGCCCCGGCGACGGCGAGTCCGGCCGATAACGCGCTCCAGTCGATCGTCGGTTGTGTCAAGACGGCACGCATCCCTTCAAAGATATACGTCGTCGGATTAAACGTCGCCGCTACTTTGAGCCATTCTGCCTCAATCAACTCTTTCGGGACGAACGTCGTCGACAAGAAGATGAGCGGGAAGAACAAAAGTGTCCCGGCTTGTGCGGCCTGAGCGTTCCGTGTCTTTAACGCGACACCGACCGAGTAGCCGGCAAAACCAAGGCCGAATCCGATGGCAAGCAGCACCGTGAACAAGAAGCCAGGCAGACCGACCGGAATCGACAAACCGAGCAAGAACGCCACCCCGAAAATGAGGAGCGTCTGGACGAGCAGTTGCAACATCCCCGCAATCATCGGGCCGAGCACGATCGCCGTCCGCGTCGCCGGAGTCAGAAGCAAGCGGGCGAAGTAGCCGCTCTCGATATCACGGACGAGCGCTTGTCCCGTCCCCCCGGCGCCACCGACCGCCCCGGACACGATGGAGACTGGCAAGATGAAGTTCAAATAGGCGCTCCCATCAAACTGAGGAAGCGACGCGACGCTCGACAATCCGCTCGTGTAAACGAGTAAGAAGAAGACGGAAATAATCAAGTTCGGGATGAACGAAAATGGATTCCGAATCGTCGTAATGAGGCTTCGTTTCGTGAAGAGCCATGTCTCAGTCCACATCGGGCACACTTCCTTCATATGACTCACCGGTCACTTTCAAAAAGACGTCATCGAGCGACGGTTGCTTCACGGTCAGACGTTCCGGTTGAAGCGACCGTTCATCGAGCTGGCGCACGACTTCCATCAGCGTATGATTGACGAGCTCGAACGCCACGTGTTGCCCGGTCGCCGTATGACCGAACAACGCAGCGGCTGCAGATGCTTCTTGATCGCTGCGGAACGTCATCGCAATCGTCTCGCCGCCGACGAGTCGTTTCAACGCTTCCGCTGTCCCTTCGCTGACGATTTTTCCATGATTAATGATGGCAATCCGGTCGGCCAGTTCGTCCGCCTCTTCTAAGTACTGGGTCGTCAAAAAAATCGTCGTACCGAACTCCTCGTTGAGCCGTCTTACCTCGTTCCAAATCTCGATGCGGCTCGCCGGGTCGAGCCCGGTCGTCGGTTCATCTAAAAACAAGACGGTCGGTCGATGGACGAGCGTGAGTGCCAAATCGAGCCGACGCCGCATCCCGCCCGAATATGTGCCGCTTCTCCGGTCGGCCGCTTCTGTGAGCGAGACGACACGGAGCAGTTCCTCGGCGCGCTTCTCCGCCTCTTGTTTCGTCATCTTGAACAACCGGCCTTGCAAGACGAGCAGTTCCCGGCCGGTCAACACTTTGTCGATGCCGGTCTCTTGCAGGGCGACGCCAATCGACAGGCGGACGTCTTTCTCTTGTTTGACGACATCAAATCCGTTCACCCGCGCTTTTCCCTCGGTCGGCCGGACAAGCGTCGTCAACATTTGCACGGTCGTCGACTTGCCAGCCCCGTTTGGTCCAAGGAAAGCGAAAATCTCTCCTTTCTGGACCGAGAACGAAATCCCATCGACGGCCGCCACGTCCCCGAACGTTTTGACGAGCGATTCCACTTCGATCATTTGTATACACCTCCTGACTCTCTATTCCCGTTCTAACGCATAATAAATATGTAGGAACACATCAAAAAAGCTGTGGACGTAATGTCCACAGCTCGAGAGAATTAAGGTTTCATGACCATTTTCGGTTTTTTCTTCAATGAGTGGATGCCTTCGACGAAGCGGACCGTTCCTGACTTAGCTCGCATGACGACCGAGTGCGTCTGACCACCTTGTCCGGTGAACTGGACGCCGCGGAGGAGTTCCCCGTCCGTCACACCCGTCGCTGCGAAGATGCAATCTTCACCTTTGACGAGGTCGTCTAACAGCAAAATCCGGCCCGTATCGGCGATGCCCATGTCTTGGCAACGTTTCTCTTGGGCTTCGTCTTCAGGAAGCAGGCGACCTTGGAAGTCACCGCCGAGACACTTCATCGCGACGGCCGCGATGACGCCTTCCGGCGCACCGCCAGAGCCGAGCAATAAATCGACGCCCGTTTTCGGGAACGCCGTATTGATGGCTGCGGCCACGTCTCCGTCGGGAATCAACTTGATGCGGGCACCTGTCGCTCGGACACGTTGAATCATCTCTTCGTGACGATCACGATGTAAAATCGTGACGACGACGTCTTCGACGTTCTTGTTCTTCGCCTTGGCGACGATGGCGATATTCTCTTCAATCGAGTTGTCGAGACTAATCAATCCGGCCGCTTCCGGACCGACGGCAATCTTGTCCATATACATGTCCGGCGCGTGAAGAAGGTCACCGGCGTCAGCGACAGCGAGAACGGCAAGCGCTCCCCACGTTCCCGTCGCGACGATGCTCGTCCCTTCGAGTGGATCGACAGCGACGTCGAGGCGTGAGCCATAGCCGTTCCCGACTTTTTCACCGATATAGAGCATCGGTGCCTCATCCATCTCGCCTTCCCCGATGACAACGACCCCTTTCATCGGAATCGTATCAAACACTTCACGCATCGCGGTCGTCGCCGCATCGTCCGCCTCTTCTTTCAAGCCTTTACCCATCCAACGAGCCGAAGATAGCGCTGCCGCTTCTGTGACTCGGACCAATTCCATTGATAAACTACGTTCCACCCGAATTCTCCCCTTTTTACTCGGACACCTCATCGACCCAGACGAGCGCGCCGAGTTGTTTTAGTTTGCCGACGAAATCGACATATGAATCGTTCAATTTTTCCGCATGGATCACCGTGGATTCGCCGTTCGCTTGAAGCCCAGCTAAGGTGAGGGCTGCCCCACTCCGTGCGTCTGCACATTCCATTTCCGCATTGGCGAGCGTTGTCCCGCCGCGAATGACGGCCGAAGCATCCTCGAGCGTGATCTGTGCGTTCATGCGCCGCATTTCCGCGATATGGCGGAACCGTTGGGGGTACAGCTTGTCGGTGACGATACTCGTCCCATCCGCTTTCAACAGTGCGGCCGACATGATCGGCTGCAGGTCGGTCGGATACCCCGAATAGTGGAAGACACGGATATCAATCGGTTTAAAGGCGTTCGCCCGCACCGTGATCGTCTCTTCCCCGACTTCGACATCAGCCCCGTAATCCAGTAGTTTTTGAATGACACCTTCTAAGTGCGTCGGAATGACGTTGCGTACCGTCACTTCGCCTGCGACCGCGCCATAAATCATGAACGTCCCAGCCTCTAACCGATCGGGAATGAGCGTGTGTGTACAGCCGTGGAGCTTGTCGACCCCTTTGATGCGAATCTCGTCGGTGCCCGCCCCGATGACGTGGGCCCCCATCGAAGTGAGCATCGTCGCGACGTCGACGATTTCCGGGTCGATGGCCGCGTTCTCGATGACGGTCGTCCCATCAGCGAGCACGGCCGCGAGCATGGCGCTCACTGTCGCCCCGAACGAACGGAGATCGAGATAAATTCGATTTCCTTCCAGCTTTTCGGCGTTCACATGATAAAGTCCCGACTCGTTCTCGACTTTAATGCCGAGACGTTCGAGTGCTTTCAAATGTAAATCGATCGGTCGTGGACCAATCGCATATCCACCGGGAAGCCCGACGGCTCCTTTCCCAAAACGAGCCGCAAACACCCCGAGCAAATAGACAGCGGCTCGGACTTTACGCGTCTCTGAGCCGAGCAGCGGCATGGCGACGGCATCTTTCGCATGAAGCGTCATCCGCTCCCCGTCCCGTTCAATCGCGACGCCGAGTTCTTGTAATAGACTGAGCATCACTTCGACGTCCTCAATGACGGGGACGTTCTCAATCGTCACCGGTTCTTCCGTCAAAAGTGCTGCGACGAGACAAGGCAAGGCGCTCTGTTTGGCACCGCTAATGTCAACTGTTCCTTCAAGTTTTTGCTGTCCTACGATATGGAGAATTTCCACGAAGATCAAACCTTTCTGCGACAAACTTATTTGGATTGAGCGTTGTTCCAATCCGCTAAGAATTGCTCGATCCCTTTGTCAGTGAGCGGATGTTTCATCATCTGTTCGATGACTTTGTATGGTACCGTGGCGATGTCGGCTCCAAGGAGAGCCGCCTTCGTCGCGTGGACCGGATGGCGAACGGAAGCTGCGATGATTTCTGTATCGATGCCATGGATGGCAAAGATATTGGCAATCGTCTCGACGAGGTCGAGACCATCTTGACCGATATCATCCAAACGACCGATGAATGGTGAGACGTATGACGCGCCGGCCCGAGCCGCGAGTAGCGCTTGGTTGGCGTTAAAGATGAGCGTCACGTTCGTCTTGATGCCGAGCTTTGAAAACGTATTGACCGCTTCCATCCCTGCTGGCGTCATCGGTACCTTGACAGTAATATTCGGCGCGATGGCCGCAAGTTCCTTTCCTTCTTCCACCATACCCGCTGCGTCGAGCGCAATAACTTCCGCGCTGACTGAGAGATCCCCGACGATCTCACAGATTTCGCGTAGCCGTGTATGGAAATCGACGCCTTCTTTGGCGACGAGCGATGGATTCGTCGTCACGCCCCCGATGACGCCCATCTGATGAGCTTTCTTGATGTCTTCCACGTTTGCCGTGTCAATGAAAAAACGCATGTACAATTCCTCCTCGAATGGTGTTGTGATCGCTTACACTTCTTATTATGAGGAAATTGTCATGGAATTGCTACACTCTTTACGTCAAGGCGGCGATGGCGAACATCGATCCGACGAGCAAACCAACGCCGACAAGCGTCCCCACTGCCGTCCATCGCTTCACGTTTTTTTGTTTTGTCTCATACGCTTGATACGGCCCTTCCTTCAAGCGCTCCGATCCATGCGTCTCAGTCCAAAGTCCGACCGCGGTCTCTTCGTCGGTCACGAGGTTGCCTGTATACGTGAACGGGATGATTTCTTCAGGTCGACGGAGCATGGCGAACCGCTCCCGCCGTGTCGCGATGTTCGCCCCGATCCAGTAGAGCCGTTTCGGTGTATAGAAGATTGGCACGCTATCTCCGATAAAATACTGAATCCACTGTTCGAACGCGGCGAGATCGCGTTGGTCGAACAAGATTTCCATTGAATCCTCCTCGGTCATGATGGCGAGCATCGGGCACAACTCGATTGTCCGTCGTCTATAGGGATGCGGCATGGCCGCTTCTGTCTTTCGGACGATGGCCGGGAAGAAGACGACTTGCTTGATGGCGTCGAGCGGGAACGATTGCTCGACTGACTCACCTGGCTCGTGCCGATACGTCGTCCCCTCAATATGTGTCGCGGTCACTTCATAGTACGACTGGTGCCGCTCTTTCCAGAACAGCTGGCGAAACAGTTGCAAGAACCGATACACGCCGTAACCGCCGAGGACGGTGAGTGACAACAGCGGAATCAACCACGGTTTCGGATTCATGAGGATGAGAATGACCGGCAGCGCAGCAAAGGCCAACGTCACACCAATTATAATGACGGGACCGACGATATAGAAAATGCGCCAAAATGATTCTGTCGAACGTTCTTGATACTTCATGCAAACTCCCCCTTTTCATCTATATACGGTACCCTAACCGCTTACGTTTCAATAAAAAAAGCCGGCTCTCGCAAAGAGAGCCGACTGATGTGACAGGATTATGCTTGGTTGCTTGAACCGAACTCACGCATTTTGCCAGTAACGACGTTGTAGATCGCTTCGACACCAGGGCCGATGACTTTACGTGGGTCATATACTTTCGAGTCCGTGTTGAGCTTCTCACGTACGGCACGAGTCCATTCTTGTTGGCACTCTGTGTTAACGTTGATTTTGCTGTGACCGAGCTCGATTGCTTTTTTGATTTGGTGCTCAGGAATACCTGAACCGCCGTGAAGAACGAGTGGAGTTTTAGTCGCTTCTGCGATTTCTTCCATCTCTTTGAAGCCAAGTTTAGGCTCGCCTTGGTATTCTCCGTGTACAGAACCGAGTGCTGCCGCAAGAGCGTCAACTTTCGCTTCTTTCACGAGGCGTACGCACTCGTCGAGGTCAGCGTATTGTACGCCGCCAACAACGCCATCTTCTTCGCCGCCGACTGTGCCGACTTCCGCTTCAACTGAAGCACCTTTAGCGTGTGCGTATTCAACGACTTGTTTCGTCATTTCGATGTTCTCTTCGATCGGATGGTGTGAACCGTCGATCATAACAGACGTGAAACCAGCGTCAATTGCTGCTTTACACTTGTCGAAAGATGAACCGTGGTCGAGGTGGATTGCAACTGGAACAGTGATGTTGTAGTCGTGCATGAGACCTTCAGTCATTTTAACAACTGTTGTGAAGCCACCCATGTACTTCGCTGCACCTTCTGATACACCGAGGATAACTGGTGATTTCTCGTCTTCCGCAGCGCGAAGAATCGCTTGCGTCCACTCGAGGTTGTTGATGTTGAATTGGCCTACTGCATACTTGCCTTCGAATGCTTTGTTAAGCATTTCTGTCATTGATACTAATGGCATAATGACATCCTCCTGTCTGTTCGCTATTGTGCACTTTGGGAAAAATGCCCCCGTGCAATTCGTTCCCATTATAACACACGTCGAAACTTGTGCCTATGCTATTCGGGCATAGAAATGGCTCTGCGCAAGCGTTTACATATGTCATCTTCGTGACGAATTACGTGATTTTGAGGACTTCCTTCACTTTTTCAATCATCCGATAAATATCGAATGGCTTTTCAAATTGCGCGGTAATGCCAAGTCGTTGCACTTCTTCGAGCGTCGATTTTTCCCCGAACGCGGTCATAATCATGACCGGGGTGTCGATGTTCCGTTGGCGCATGTTGCGTAGTACTTCATGGCCGAACATGCGCGGCATGTTCATATCAAGCAATACTAAATCGTATCTGTTCTGTTCGAGCTTTTCCCAAGCGTTCTGTCCGTCGTTCGCCGTGTCGACCTCGATGCCGAGGCTTTGGAACACTTGCGCTAACATCAACCGAATCCCGTCTTGGTCGTCTGCGATCAACATCCGTGACATCCATCTACCTTCTCTCCATAGTTTGCACTAATCTAACCATACCAAATCCGATTTCGTTTGGCGACGGACCTATTTTGAAATCAAGGCAACGGTATCGATACCGGTTCTTCGGTCTGTTCGTCCTTTAACTGGGCCGGTACTTCCGACTCAGGTACCGGCTCGTAGGCCGTCACCGTCCGCTCGTCTTTCACATACAGTTTCAAAAAATCGCCTTCGGCCAGCCGAATCGGCGCCTCGAACGTGATTGGTCGTTTCTTGCCATCTTCATCATAGCCAATCGTTTCATACGTATGTCTCTTTCCTTGGTCGGTGACGTTTGTGCTCGGTACTTTCGTATAGTAGACGTCGGCAAACAGCCGATTCGTATCGACGAACTGCCAACCGAGAAATAAGATGAGGACGACGCCACCGATTGCCCATGCTCGTTTCATCGTAACTCCCCCGCCTTTCTCTTTTCCATCTTTTTCAATACCATTGTCTCCCTATTTCTAAACACCCGGTGCGCTGATATACTGAAAACATGAAACGAACAGGAGCGAAAGCATGAAACCATATTTGTTATACATATTGTTCATCTTGACGATTGGAAGCATGGTCGGACTCGTGGTGAACGTCTTCAGCGAAGACCAAGAAGAGATACCGCTCGCCGCGGCCATCGAGACCGGTCTCGAGGAATTGCCGAAGACGTTCGGCGTCTTATCCGAGACGTTCGATGAGCCCATCGCAGACAGTGACATCGCCCGCATTAAAAAGTTGGTTTCTGATCCGGAACTCGACGAAGCGAACGTGCACGCCCTCGGCACAATCGATGTCATCTTCGAAGGACAACCAACCACACTGACACTCGAAACAGAAGTGGATCGTGAGGACGGCACGTATCTTTATCTGTATTTGTTCGGCGAACCGGACATCGTCGAGGCGCTCGACGAACGCATCATGGCGTATTATGAAGAATTAGGCATATGAAAAGGAACCTCGCCGCGGCGAGGTTCCTTTTATTTCGTTAGTCGACCGTGACAGGTACGACCGCGAGATCAATTTCTTTCTCGACCTCGGCCCGCTCTTCAGCGAGTCGGGCATCCGACCATTTGAAGACATCGGCCATGCAACGGAGCACGCCGTCTTTATGGTTGCGGACGAAGTCGATGTCGAAGAACATCGCTCCGGTGCGACGGACGAGGAAGTCGATGGCCCGAACGACCGACTCTTCTTCGATGCCGTAAATGAGTTGTGCGTAGACGATTTCTGGAAGGTCGTATGCGTTCGTATCCATACGCTCAATGACACGGTCGATGTTCGATCCGTATAGACGGACAAGTTGCTCCGCCTTGTCATCTTCGAGACCAAGGTTTTTCAGTTCAGCTTTCTTCTTCTCCAAGAAGTCTGCGAATCCCTTCGAGCCGCCGACATGACCGCCCGACATCGGCATATGCTTCGTCCGTGACGCAAGGAAGACGACGCCTTCTTCTTGCTTAATCAATTTCGCGACTAGGTCGACGACTGTCTCCGACATCTTCCGGTAACCGGTCAACTTCCCACCAGCGATTGTGATTAAGCCACTCTCTGACTGCCACACTTCATCTTTCCGTGAGATTTCAGACGGATCCTTGCCTTCTTCATAGATGAGCGGACGAATACCGGCCCAGCTCGACTCGACATCATCTGCTGTCACGTTGACGTCTGGGAACATATAATGAATCGCTTCTAAAATATAGTCCCGATCCTCGGTCGTCATGCGGGGATGCGCCTTGTCTTTATCGAAGAACGTGTCCGTCGTCCCGACGTACGCTTTGCCATCACGCGGAATCGCGAACACCATGCGTTTGTCCGGTGTGTCGAAGTAGATGGCTTGCTTGAGCGGGAATTTTGACTGGTCAATGACGAGGTGAATCCCTTTCGTCAAGCGGAGCATCTTCCCTTTGTTCGAGCCGTCTTGTTCACGGAGCACATCGACCCAAGGTCCCGTCGCGTTGATGACTCGCTTCGCATAAATCTCATACGTCTTGCCATCGAGTTGGTCCTCGACGTTCACACCGACGACTTTCCCGTTCTCATAGATGAGACCGGTCACTTTCGAATAGTTCATGAGGATTGCTCCATGGTTCGCCGCTTCCTTCGCGACTTCAATCGTCAAGCGGGCGTCATCGGTCCGGTATTCGACGTAATAGCCGCCACCGACAAGACCGTCTTTTTTGACGAGCGGTGCCTTTTTGATGACTTGTTCCGGCTTCAACATGACGCGGCGTTCGGCCCGTTTCACACCGGCTAAGAAGTCATACACCATTAATCCGAGCGATGTGGAGAACGGTCCAAATGTGCCGCCCTTATGCATCGGCAAGAGCATCTGCTCAGGTGTCGTCACGTGTGGTCCGTTCTCGTACACGATGGCACGTTCTTTCCCGACTTCGGCGACGAGCGCGACTTCGAACTGCTTCAAATAACGCAAACCGCCGTGGACGAGTTTTGTTGAGCGACTCGACGTTCCGGCTGCGAAGTCTTGCATTTCGAGCACGGCCGTCTTCATTCCACGAGACGCGGCATCGAGCGCGATTCCGGCCCCGGTAATTCCTCCGCCGACGACGAGCACGTCGTGACGTTCACCCGTTAACTGTTCATATCGTTTGGCACGTTCTTTTGCTGAGAAATTTCTGATTTCCATCTTGTCCCCTCCTATAATGAATCCGGTTCGATGTATGCAAAAAGAGACCACAACAAAACAAGGCTTCGCCCCCCATGTCGTGGTCTCTCTGTAGTCTCCAACCGGTTATCAACTTTTCTCCTGTATTATACCCCATTTTCTAGCATTCAACCATCGACCCGCTCACGGAGTATGCAACCTGCTCCTCAGAAAGCGTCCTGCTCGCAATTTTAAAAAGAGAAGACTAGACTTCAAGGTATCACCAACAAGGAGGAGTTTTTTTATGAAACGCATGTTACAACCTTTCCAATTCAAAAACGGCGTCGAGCTCCATAATCGGCTCGTACTTGCGCCGATGACCCATTATTCGTCTGAACCGACGGGTGAAGTGTCGGAACACGAACTCGCCTATTACCGAAAGCGGGCGAAGAACGTTGGCCTCGCCATCACGGCGTGTGCTTACGTGACCGAAGACGGCAAAGGGTTCCCGAACGCCTTCGGTGTGAATGACGACAAGTTCATTCCTGGGCTTCGTCAGCTCGCTGAAAGTTTGAGAGCGGAAGGCGCGAAAGCGATTCTTCAAATCTTCCATGCGGGACGCATGTCTCCTCCGGAACTCGTTCCGAACGAACAACCGGTAAGCGCCAGCGCCATTGCACCGGTCCGTGAAGGTGCCGCCACGCCACGTGCCCTTGAGACCGAAGAAGTCGAAGCTATCATCGAGGCGTTCGGCGAAGCGACACGTCGTGCCATCGAGGCCGGTTTTGACGGCGTCGAGATTCATGGGGCGAACACATATTTGATTCAACAATTCTTCTCACCTCACTCGAACCGACGCGACGATCGCTTCGGTGGCGACGTGAACGCACGCCTCACGTTCCCGCGTGAAGTCATCCGCTCGGTCAAACGTGCGGCTGAAGGCGCGGACGATTTCTTAATCGGCTACCGCTTCTCGCCTGAAGAAGTCGAAGAACCAGGCATCACGCTCGACGATACGGACGTATTGATCGATATGTTGCTCGAAGAAAACCTCGACTACCTTCACGCCTCGCTCTGGAACTTCAATATCGGTTCAATGCGGAACGAAAACGTGACGGAGCGGTCGATTGACCGCATTGCTAAACGCATCAACGGTGCCGTCCCGCTCATCGGAGTCGGACAGCTCCAGCGCCCAGGTCAAGTCGAAGACGCACTGAACGTCATCGACCTCGCCGCGCTCGGCCGCGAACTGATCATCGACCCGGATTGGCTAGAGAAAGTGAAAGACGGTCGTGAAGACGAAATCGAGACCGAACTCGACTTGAACAAACAAGCCGAACTCGCCGTCCCCGCTCCGCTCTGGAACGCCATCACAACACGTGCTGGCTGGTTCCCAATCAAAGACCAAGCCGTCAAATAAGTTATCAACCGCAGACTTCATGTCTGCGGTTTTTTGTGGTTTGTGCAATTCATCGAGTAGTATGAGAAATGGGATATGCTGCGGACACAATTTCGTCACATTTTTCATCTTTTTCACCACTTCTTTCGTGTTGACCTAACTTTCCAACCTTTCACCCCCTTCGTAAGCTAAGGACAGGAACCGTTTCCTCGATGAAACTGCGGGCCAAGCCTCGCTTGCACCGCGCCTGTCTGTTTGACCGTCTTTTGAAAGGGGCATATGATGTATGACGAAAAAGCCAATTGATCTCGATGCGTACAACAAACAACTCCATCAGCATCAACAGCGTACGAAAGAAGTCGCTGAAACGTATCGACAAAAAAGTAAGGAACTCGAACACCACCTCGAATCATCCACACGTTCCCGTGAAGAAGCAATCGCTCGCGAAATCGCCGAGTTGAAACAAGCGACCAAACGGAACGTTCCACGCGATAAATAAACAGTTCTGAACTGTACGACGAAAGAAGTGACTCATCCGGTGGAAAACAAAATCAAACGCCAATTTCTGAATCATCTGCATCGTGACAAAAATTTGTTCGATGATTTTCAGCATGTGGATAACTTTTATACACTCGATCAACAGATTGTGAGTGCGCTCCGCAGCGCCCATCCGATTCGGGCCGAGCAGCTGCTCGAGACGCTGACGCTCGACCTATTGAAGCTTCCGGTCTCCGATGAGTACATGAGTGTCCGTTTCTACTACCGCGGCCTCGTTTACCACGTCATCCGTCTGATTCCAGTCGATAACCCAAACGTCCAGACCGCGCTCATTTATGCGAGCGCTCTTCTCATCTTAATCGATGAACTGACGACGACACTCGACTTTATCTATGCCATTCCCGTCATCGTCGACCATTTGACGAAGATGATGGCGTTTCTATCCCCTCCCGTGTCGACAAACCCGAACGTCACGACGACCATCCATTTGATTGAAGACCATTTGAAAGAGTCGGAACTATCGCTCCCGTGGATCGCTCGACAAATCGGGTTATCGAACAATTATTTGTCGGCCCTGTTTAAACAGGAAGTCGGCGAGAGTGTACCTGAACGAATCCGGCGCCGCCGCATCGATGCGTCCATCGCCGATTTACTCGGAACGAATTTACCGATTTGTACCATCGGCGAGAAATATCGCTTCGCCTCGTGCACGGCTTATATCAACACGTTCAAGACGTACAAACAAATGACCCCGCTCCAATACCGCCAATTGTTCCACACGTGAAAAGCGCTAAGCCTCTACCGAGACTTAGCGCTTTTTGTCATCCATTCTTCCCGCAACACACCCATGCGAATCGAATCGTAACGCACGTCGTCGACGACGCGCACCTGACGAATCCGACCTTCGAGTCGCATGCCGATTTTCTCGGCCACTTTCATCATCCGCTCATTGCCCGACCACGTCGTCAATCCGACCCGGACCGTTGGCAACGTCTGAAACAGATGGCCGACCCATAGCTTGAGCGCCCGCGTGCCGATGCCACGATTCCAGCGGTCGGCTTGATGGAGGATGATCCCGACCTCGAGCCAGTTCTGTCCGGCGTCTTCATAATAGAAGGAAACCGTCCCGTAGACGGTCCCATCGACCTCGATGACCCACATGTCGTCACGGCCGACGTGTTCGCCCGCATTCTGACAGTATACCTCATACGTCTGCGCCCGATGTTCAAAATACGGCGCGTCCCATTTCTTGAATTCTGGCGCCTCATCCTTATACATCAATTCCCATAACCGATCCAAGTCGCGTGACTCAATCGGTCGAATCACTAACGCTTCATCACGAACCATACCCTCGTCCTCTCTATCTGTGCTGTCTACTCTTTCAAGCTGTCAGTTCGAATTCCCTTTTTTCCGCTTTCGCCAGACGAGCGCCAAGATGACGAGCAACAGACTCGCCGTCACCGAGACGACGGCGAACGGACTCGCGCCGGTGACGAACAGTTCACCGAGCGACACCGAATAGGCGAGACCGAACGACGTGATGAGCTTCGCGCCGATGGCAATCAAGACGAAGCGCGGGAACGGCACCCGGCTGAACCCGGCCGCGAGACAAATGACCTCATCCGGCAAAATCGGGATGATGAACAAGATGAGCAACACACCGAGTCCATATTTGTCGACGTAACGGTCGTACGTCGCGAGCTTGTCGGCGTCGATGAGGCGCATGACCCGCTCTCGTCCGAACCGGGCAATCCCGTACATGACGAGGATGCCGAGCGTCGTCGCGACGCTTCCAATCAAGGCGGCTCGGAGCGGTCCGAGCGCGACACTGCCAATCGGCACGCTGACCGCTTCCGGGACCGGGAGCGCAATCGGCTGCAGGAAACTGAAGGCAGCGAAGACGAGCATCGCCTGATCCCCATACTCGTCAAGCAGACGTTCGAGTCCGTACGAGTCGTATAAGAAGAGTCCGAATGAGACGTAATAGACGAAGACGAACAAGAGAAACAACGTGAACGTCACTTTGAGCATCTGTTTCAAATAGATGCCAGACCCTTCACGGATGGAACGCAACAACCCGATCGACAGCGCGAGCAACACGATTCCGGTCCACCCGAGCTGATATGGCAACAAGAGCGTCGGCAAAACAACGAACGGCAACAGGCTGAGCGTGATGAGCGCAGCCCCGTATCCTACATAAATCATGGTTCGTTCTCGCATGTCGCATCGCCCTCTCCCTGTTCTACTCTTAGTGTACCCAGATTCAGGCCTTCATGTATCCATCTGAAGCTGTTGCGCATATCAGCCTTTTGTCCGAGAAAAAAGGCCACAGTCATAGACTGTGACCTGCCACTCATTCGCCGAGTGAGGCTTGGATGAAATCGTGGAATAAGCGTTGCGGACGCTCTGGACGCGAAATGAGTTCTGGGTGGAACTGTGACGCGACGAACCACTTGTGCTCTGGAATCTCGATGATTTCAACGAGACGGCCGTCCGGGCTCGTTCCTGAGAACTTGAATCCTTCTGCCTCGAACGCTTCACGGTACTCGTTGTTGAACTCGTAACGGTGACGATGGCGCTCGTAGACGAGCTCTTGGTTGTAAGCCGCATGTGCTTTCGTACCTGGCTCGAGCTTACATGGGTAGAGGCCGAGACGGAGTGTACCGCCGAGGTCCTCGATATCTTTTTGTTCCGGAAGCAAATCGATAATCGGATAGTTCGTCGAAGGATCGATTTCGGCCGAGTGGGCACCATCGAGCTTCAAGACGTTACGGGCGAACTCGACCGTCGCGAGCTGCATCCCGAGGCAAATCCCGAAGAAGGGGACGTTGTTCTCACGCGCATAACGCGTCGCTTCGATTTTCCCTTCAATGCCGCGTTCTCCAAATCCGCCTGGAACGAGAATTCCGTCCGCGTCTCCGAGAAGCGTCTCGACGTTCTCTGCCGTCACGTCTTCCGCGTTGACCCAGTCGATGTCGATGTCGGCGTTGAAGGCGTAACCGGCGTGCTTGAGCGATTCTGCGACCGAGATGTACGCGTCACGAAGTTCGACGTATTTTCCGACGAGAGCGATTTTGACTTTCTTCTCGAGGTGCGTGACCGTGTGTACGAGCTCTTTCCAAGCCGTCATGTCAGCGGCCGGCGTGTTGAAGCCGAAGTAATCGTTGACGAGTTGGTCCATTCCTTGCTTTTGAAGGTTGAGCGGCACTTCGTAAAGCGTCGACGCATCTTGTGCCTCGATGACCGCTTCTTTGCGTGTGTCGCAGAACAAGGCGATTTTCTCACGCATCTCTTCTGGGATATCGTGCTCAGTACGGAGGACGATGATATCCGGCTGAATCCCGTAACTGCGGAGCTCCTTGACGCTATGCTGGGTCGGTTTCGTCTTCATCTCACCGGCGGCGCGGAGATACGGCACGAGTGTACAGTGAACGTACATGACGTTCTCTTTGCCGATATCGTTTTTCACTTGACGAATGGCCTCGATGAACGGAAGCGACTCGATGTCCCCGACTGTTCCACCAATCTCTGTGATGACGACATCTGCGTTCGTCTCGCGACCGGCGCGGAAGACGCGGTCTTTAATCTCGTTCGTGATATGCGGAATGACTTGGACCGTTCCGCCGTTATAATCGCCACGGCGCTCTTTTTTCAACACCGTCGAGTAGATGCGGCCTGATGTCACGTTCGCGTTTTGCGACAAGTTGATGTCGATGAAGCGCTCGTAGTGACCGAGGTCAAGGTCCGTCTCGGCGCCATCATCTGTGACGAACACCTCTCCGTGCTGATACGGGCTCATCGTTCCTGGGTCGATGTTGATATATGGGTCAAACTTTTGAATCGTCACGTTCAATCCTCGGTTTTTGAGTAGACGTGCGAGTGAAGCGGCTGTGATCCCTTTACCGAGTGAAGATACTACCCCACCTGTTACGAAAATATACTTTGTCATCATCATTCTCCTCTCTTGAATGCCACAACGGGAAACGAAAAAACAAAAAAAGCAAAAGTGCCCCCAACGAAATGGAGGACACTTTTGCTGCATCGTTACGTGCTAAACTAGCCCATGACTAATTTACGTCAGAGACGATGCAGTCGTCAAGTCATTATTTTTTTCTTTTTTTCAACTGTCAAAAAAGAAAAAGAGACACGCCTAGCCGGGACAAATGCCCGGCTTTTTGCGGTCTCTTATAAATCATCCTCGTCTTCTAAGTCGAGGTCGTCGTCCAAGTCTTCGTCCTCGAACTCGTCAAGGCCTTCCACTTTTTCGGCTTCATCCTCGGCATCGAACTCAGATGCGTCAAAATCTTCACCTTTTGCAAAGACGTCAAGGTCGTCTTCAATGTCGACGATGCCTTCATCCGTCTCATCGATCTCTTCTTCGAACTCATCGAGCTCACCGCGTTGGCGTGCTTCGATGACGAGATCTTCGTCTGACTTATCGAACGGATACCAAACACGAAGCGCCCAACGGTTAGCTCCCAAGTTGACGAATAGTCCGTCGATGTTCATGTCCGTGTAGAGTTGCGCGATTTTCTCGAGCTCTTCCTCTTCACTTGCGAACGTATAGTTTTGTCTGATCAGCTCACGAATCTCATCAAATGACACTGGTTGCTCGCCAGTCTTTTGAAGAATTTCGTAAACAAAATCGATCAACGATTTATTCATTAAAGGACACTCCTTTTCCGTCACTAGTTAAACATCACTCCTCATTATAAACAAAACCGATATGAAAAAGCTAGAGGAAATTATTTTGGATGTGAATCGGTCAACGGCTTGGCCTGCCACCCGTATAAGCGAACCAATCCGACGTTGATGGACCACGTCACAAGGAGCACACCGAACATCCAGTCACGCGGAATCGCGAACGATACACCCCCATTGATCGTCTGGCCGACGATCAACCCGTACGTCAATAACCCGATCATCAAGGTACTTTGTGCGACGACCATCCCGAACTTTTTCCATAGTTGCATGACGAGCGAAGCGAACTCCTTGTTGTCGCCATAGGCCGCATATAACTGGACATGCCCGATGCTCGAATACATCGTCTGGGTATACCCGCTGACGAACAGGACCGGGATGAAAGCGACCGGATGAAGCAATCCGAAAAAGAAGACGAGCGAGGAGACGAACAACACGACGTACGGATGGCTTGCCCACGTGAACGTCCGATTGAATAGAATCCAACCGAGCACCCCTGCTAAGAACGGCAGGAACACATAGAACACCAAGACATGGAACGAATAGAGGGCAAAACTCGTGAAGACGGCCCCAATCAGCGTCCAACCGCCGAACAAACCGACCGTATACGCTAAAAATTGAACTTGGCGCGTCTGTTTTGCCGTCACATAGGCACGGGTGCGTTGTTGCATCAACACCCAGCCCATATACCCGAGCATAATCAACAACAGGAGGAACACTTCCACAAATCCGCGCATCCCTTCGAGCAGACGAATGAGTCGACTCGTAAGCGTGAATAGCGTCACCACCACGAACGCCCGGACAAACAAAGGGGTCGACAGCGTCCACGTCGCGGTTTTCTCAAACGGCAAACGACGGACGAACCGCCAAGGCAAGAGGAGGCTCAGCAAAAACAAGAGGACGGCCAAGTTATACGAGCGAGACAGCGTATATGCGAACAAGCCGATCCAGGCGATGAGAACGACAACGAGCGGACCGGTCCCTCCCCTTTGCGCTTTGAGGCTTTCCTTCCTTCAATTGCGACAAAATCGTCGTCATGATGGACCCGACTCCAATCGAACCGACCCCGATGAGAAATGCGCTCCATTCAATCGCGGCGGCAAACGGGAGCAAGAAACAGACCAGTCCAATCGCGAGGACGATGAACGCCGTCAAGAAGGTCCGCCTAGAACCGAAACGGCCCATCATATAAATCCAGACCAATAGCCCCGACATGCTCGCCACATAAAAAATCATGAACGGGATTAAGCGGTCGACCCCGTCCCCGAACGCCATGACCGCTAAAAATAAGAGCTGAGGCAAGATTTAGCTGCTGAGCGCACTGACAATCGTCCCTACCACTACCATGTTCCTCATGCGGACACCTCTTTCGTCGAAGTGGTCATAATTGTTTCTCTTCTCCCCTTTCCCGATTCAGGTGGTTCGTCAACCGACTCGAATCGCACATCCGCTTCTCAGTTTTTTCACATTTCAACCGATATAAAGAAGAACGCAATTTTAGCTGTACGATAAAAGGAGAAAATGACATGGCACTCTTTCGTAACTCAAAACCCGCGACGTACGTCGCTTCCATCGCCTTCCCGGAGGTGACGACGATTGCTCGACCGACCGATCCGAATTTGGAGGGACGGGCCCACTATATGGGGTACACCGCTTCTCAAGTGAAGCGACTCCAGGAAATGGCGCCGCTCGTCGAGTCGGTATTAGATGACGTGTTGGAGAACGTGCTCGACCACTTGATGCTCCAGCCCGATATGGTCAAAATCGCCAACGTCTCATCGACGCGTGAGCGCTTAAAGAACGTGTTCGCCGCTTATTTCCGGAGTTTATTGACCGGAAAGATTGATGACAAGTTTCTCGCGATGCGCAAGCGCATGGGTCAGACCCATCACCATTACTCGGTACCGGTCGTCTGGTTCCTCGCGACGTACTCCGCTTTCAACACATTGCTCATCCCAAAAGTCGTCGAAGCGTATCAACACGACCCGGCCGCGATGACTGAATCGCTCTTGGCCCTGTCGCACGCGATGAACTTGGACGCCCAAATCGTCACCGAGCAGTACGTCGACGCCCGCCTCGATGAGATCGAATCGGCGAACCAGGCCCGGGCGGCGCTATTGAGCGATGTCAGCCGTGTCAGCACAGAAGTCGCCACGACGATGGAACAGACCGGCCACGCCATGTCTGAGACGAGCAAACGGGCCCACCAAGTGTTGTCCGAGACCGAGCAGACCGAGAAGATGAGCCGTCACTTGATGACGTTGACGCATACGAACGGCGAGCAAATCGAGCAGATGGAAACCGAATTCAAGCAATCGGCGACGTACGTCGACGCCTCGCTCACTCGCATCACGGCGCTCAAGGACGGCTCGCAAGAAATCGTCAGCATGACACGCAGCATCGAACAGATCGCCAACCAGACGAACTTGTTGGCGCTGAACGCGTCGATTGAAGCGGCCCGGGCCGGCGAACACGGCAAAGGTTTCGCCGTCGTCGCGACTGAAGTAAGGACGCTTGCCGAGAACGCGAAACAACTGAGCAGTCAAATCAACGTCCTCATCCATGAGAATGAAGCGAATATCGCTGCCCTGCTCGACCAGATGGGCCAGATGCATCGGACGAACGATGAGGCGATGCGTCAACTCGGCGCCGTCAAAGCCGGTTTCTCGACCGTCAAAGACGAGATGGGCAATTACGTCCTCTCGTTCGAACGCAACAAGCAAGACCTCGGCCAAATGGTCGAGACGATTTCGGCCATCAACGAGACGACACAAGGTTTATCGCACTTGACGTCTTCCTTATTGGCCACTTCCGAGATGCGCTAACGACAGAACAAGGCACGGTCCGCGGACCGTGCCTTGTTTTTTATTGGACGAGCGGTTCTGGTACTTCGAGCGGAGCGAGGGAGCGATCGAGCAGTTCGACGACATCGAACGTTCCGACCGTCTCATCGACTTCTTTCGCTTTCGTTCCGTCCGAGAGCATCGTCAAACAGTACGGACATGCCGACCCGATGACCGTCGGTTTCGTCTCGAGCAACTGCTCGGTCCGGGCCACGTTGACGCGCGTCCCGACTTTCTCTTCTTGCCACATGAGACCGCCACCGGCGCCGCAGCACATGCCGTTCTCTCGGTTCCGTTCCGCCTCGACGAGTTCGACACCTGGGATGCGTTCCAAGACGAAACGCGGGGCGTCGTAAATACCGTTATAGCGCCCGAGGTAGCATGAATCGTGATAGACGACACGCTCATTCACGGAGAAGTCCGGTTTGACACGGCCCGTATCGAGTAGCTCGGCGAGGAGCTCGGTATGGTGATACACTTTCACACCCGTGAGTCCAAAGTCCGGATACTCGTTTTTGAACGTGTTATACGCGTGCGGGTCGACCGTGACGATTTTCGTGACCCCATACTTCTCGAACAGTTTAATGTTCGCCTCGGCGAGCTCTTGGAACAACAGTTCGTTCCCGATGCGGCGCGGTGTATCTCCTGAGTTCTTCTCTTCATTCCCGAGGATGGCGAATGAGACGCCGGCCTTGTTCAAGACGCTCGCAAAGCTTTGCGCGACTTTTTGGCTACGGCTGTCGTATGAGCCCATCGCCCCGACCCAGAAGAGGAATTCGAATTCTTCGCCGGCTTTCTTCTTCTCTTTCGCCGTCGGGATGACGAGTTCTTCTCGGTCTTTGCGCCAATTCTCGCGCTCTTTCCGGTTCATCCCCCACGGGTTGCCTTGACGTTCGATATTGGCGACCGTACGCTGCGCTTCTGGATCCATCTTTCCTTCCATCATGACGAGGTAACGGCGCAAATCGATAATCTTGTCGACGTGCTCGTTCATGACCGGACATTGGTCCTCACAGTTGCGGCACGTCGTACATGCCCAAATCTCTTCTTCGGTGATGACGTTGCCGATCAACTCATCGGCGACGAGCATGTGTCCGTCTTGGGACGCGGCGGCAATCTCGGCCCCTTGCGTGTTTTGGAACAAGAGCGCCGGCGCCCATGGTGACTTCCGGGTGACGGCGGCCCCTTTCATGTTCATATGGTCGCGCAGCTTGACGATGAGGTCCATCGGCGATAGCATCTTGCCAGTCCCGGTCGCCGGGCAGACGTTCGTACAGCGGCCGCACTCGACACAGGCATACAAATCGACAAGTTGTTTTTGGTTGAAGTCTTCGATTTTATTGACCCCGAAGACGACTTCTTCGTCCGACTCCTCGGCCTCTTCCATCGCCGAGAAATCGACCGGGGCGAGACGACCGACCTGGTGCGTCCGTCCGAGCCAGACGTTGAGCGTCCCGGCGATCAAGTGGGCGTGCTTGCCTTGCGGGATATAAATCATGAAGCTGAGCAAGAACAAGAGATGGAGCCACCAGAAGACGACGAACAAGGCGAAGGCGACACCGCCTGGCACCCAAGCGAACGCCGAACCGATGAGCGTCGCGACCGGTTCACCCCACATCGGAAGTTCTTCCTTATAGACGAGGTAGAACCCGTTCCCGAACAAGACCGATACCATCAGCCCACCGATGAAGATGAGGGCGAGTCCGGCCAAGAAGTTTCGTTTCAACCGCACGAGCTTCTCGATGTAACGGCGGTAGAATCCCCAAACGACCGCGACGAGAATCATGAGCATGACGATTTCTTGCATGAACGTGAAAATCGGATAGAGCGGACCGAGCGGGATATGCGGGAAACGCGTCCCGACAGCAAGCCCTTTCCAGATGAAGTCGATGGCCCCGAACTGGACGAGGATGAACCCATAGAACATCATGACGTGAATGATGCCGCTCTTCTTGTCTTTTAACAATTTCTTTTGGCCGAACACGTTAATCATGACCTGTTCGAGCCGTTCCTTATTCGTTTGGCTCCACTCTGCCTGCTTCCCGAGCTTGATGAACGTATAGCGCTGATAGACCAGCGAGGCGAACAAATACAGTCCATAGCCGAGGACGAGCAAGAATAGAATCCAGTTGACGATTAAAAATGTAGACATCCCCAAAACTCCCCCTTATGAAAACGGATTCAATCTTGAATTCAGTATATCAAACAATGAATGAACAGTCATTCATTTTTATCGAAGGGGTCAAAAATTGAGCACATGCTTCAAGAATAAGAGGATGCCGCCATACCCGACGACCGCGAGGACGAACGTCCGGAAGTGGAGGTTGCGGTCGGATGGAAGTTCGAACTTGACGATATTCAGAATCATCGCCCCGGCGACGAACGCGAACAAGATGGCCTCGACGTGCGAGGCGAGATCGATGAAACGGGAAAAGAAACCGCCGATGAGGATGCCGCCGCTCAACAAATAACGTCCTTGCCGAATGTAGCATTCCCCGTAATGGCGATACAAGTCGTGACCGACGGCAAGGAAGTGGACGCCGAGTGCCGTCGCGTAGAAGCTACGGGCAACGAATGTGACGGATGATGCCGTAACGACGTAAGCCGAGAACGACATATAGGCCGTCAACAGTGTCACTTGGAGCCAGTACGATACGTTCTGGTCAATCGTTTCGTCCTTAAAGTAAGGCGTCCGGACGACACGCATCGTCCCGTAAAAGACGGTAAAGCCGAGCAAGCTGATCACATAAATCTCTGACGGCAAGGCCAGGTCGAGCCATTCGACCCGGAGCGTGTCTTGCCGCTTGTTCAAGGACGGCAAGAGATACATGAAAAAGTACGTGATGGCGATCCCGCTCGAAAATGAGAACCATTTTTGAGACGGTACCCGGTCTCGTGGAAACAGATAGATTCCCCAAAAATTGATCAGTGCTAAATAGACCACGATCCAATTCGCCATCTCACGTCATCCTTTCAGTTCAATCCAAAACCGCTCGACGATCTTCCCGCCTTCCGCTGTGAACGGTGTGTCCGGTATTCCTCCGTTATTCAAGATGACTTGGCGTGACGCCACGTTCGTCCGGTCACACGTAATCAACGCCCGCTCGATCCCGAGTTCCTTCGTCTTCTCGAGCGCGAGCTCGAGCTGTTTCGTTGCCAGACCGCGTCCACGTGCGCTCGGCTTGATGCCGTAACCGATGTGGCCCCCAAAGTTGAGGAGGTTGTCATTCAATTCGTGGCGGATATTCGCCGCCCCGAGCAACTCGTCCCCGTCCGTCAGCCAATACGTCGTGCTCGGCACCCAACTGACGTTGTTCACCCGTATCTCTTTATCACGGATCTGTTTGACGTACGACGCAAAGTCAGACGCATCGCGGTCGACCGCGTTCGGGACGATTGTCTCTTCCCGCTCCCGCCACTCCTGTAAAAATTCGAGTACTTGCGCTTGTTGCGCCATCGTTGTTTTGACGAGCTGTAGCATCTGACGTCCCCCTAATTGATTGGTCTCTTTTCATCATAACGAAGCTGATTCACGTTAAAAACAGACGTTCTAAAGACGAGATGTCGCCTTTTTTATAGAATCATCTAGCAAAAAACCCGCAATCGATTGCGGGTCAGTCTTCTAATCCTAGTCGTTTTGGCATCTGTGGGGCGAGCGTACGGGCCTCGTCTAAACGGCCAGCCTCGACGAGCGTGTGGAACCGTAAAAATTCCTCATGTGTCGCGTCACCGATGGCCGCCAAATAATCGATATAGCGTTCGTACACCGACTTGTCTTCCGGCCGCGCCTCGATCAACGCGACGTAAAGCCGGACCGTATCTTCTCCATAAAGAAGCGGGAACTCATCGTTCAACTGGAGCAACTTGTCGACCGAGTCCATATCGACACCGGTCTCGTTGTCATAGTGCCCGACGACCTGCTCAGCATGGTCCTCGAGGCGGCCACGCCACTCTTCATACTCGTCCTCGTTCGTCTCGAGCATCTCGAACCAATCCTCATTCAACATCTCTTCAATCTTTTTCACGCGTTCTGCAAAATTCATGCGAACTCTCCTCCTTCAAACGTCCATGTGACGTCGACGTCATAATTTCCCGCCACGTCTTCGTTCATCGATAACTCGTAGACGAAGCGGCAACGGCCGTCCGCGACATCGAGTCGCTCTGTCGTCGTCGCCATCGTCATCGACATATATGGGTTTTTATATAGGCTTTGCGTCAAACGTCCTTCGATAAAGGAATGATTCATCTCGATCGGTCCTTTACAGATGAGCGCGAGCCGGCCTGTCGTATATTTGATTGTCGTCGGAACGACACCGTCTTCCCGTTCTTGATCGAACGTCAAGATGAAGCCGGTCTTCAATTCATAATAGAACCCCTCGGCTTGCAGCTCGATCGGTTCCGCAATCTCACTGATCGTCGTCTTTTGGCGCACACGTACGCGTTTCGGTTCAATTGCCATGGTGATTCCCCTTTCCGCTGTCCCATCGTACCATATCTCGCGAACGGTCCGGAATCGGTAACTTTTTCTTTCCCGGTTCGCACGCGCTTCACACGTCGGGCCCGATCAATTTTATATTATGTGCGTGCAAGAAGTCCGCTTCAAGCAAAAGACCGCGGATGTGATCATCCGCGGCCGTTCGTTCCGTTAAAACTTCAGCCAATTCCCTTCCGAAATCACGTCTACACGCCCGTCGACGACTCGAATCGCCGTTTCGTCATCGATGGCATAGCTTGGTCCAGCCAACGTGTCTGCCCATTCAGTTGCATGCTTAGACGTGTTTTCTGGCAACATTTCGTGGTCAAGATGAGGGAAAATCGAGAAATCGACAAAACCTAAAGTCTCATCCCCCTGCTCGCCTGGTGCCTGCCACCCGACGAACTCCTCCCCGATTCGCGGCGTCATCACCATACTGCCGGCACTTAAACCGACATAGACACCCTTCCAGTCCGCCAACAGCCGCGCGACGCCAGACTGTTTCATCCAATAATGCAAGAACAGCGGGTCGCCCCCATTGACCAATAATACGTCCGCCTCGTCAAACGCCGGTCTCCAAATCGCTTCGTCGATACTTGGCAGGGCGCTCAATTCGAGAACCCCGACCGACTTCCACCCTAACTCACACATCGGCGTCGAAAAATCACCGTTGAAAAAGTTCCATGCATGATTCGTCCCGCCTGGCAACGCGTAAATCGCAGTCGGGATACAAAGGGCGTTACACTCCTCAATCGGTTTCCCTAGCAACTCGAGTAACGCTTGTTTAATCCGTTCATTTTTAATCCCGGCCGACGTCAGTAACAGTCTCATTCCAATACCTCCTCGTCTTTTCTATTTATATGAATTCGTGCTCTCTCTTCATTTCCCTGTACGCAAAAAAAAGACAGGGAATGTCCCTGTCTTGGATTAACTCATTTTATAGACGCGCCCCTCGAACGGCTTCAAGTGGACGAGTGTCGTCTCATCATGCGGCTCGAGCGGCATGTTTTGCAAGACGACGTCTTCCGAACGAAGCGTGAGCTCCGTCGCAAAGATGGCTTCTTTCCCCGTCAAGTTCGTCATGACGAGGTATTGCGAGTCACCAAGCGTACGCGTGTACGCGTAAATCTCTGGATGCTCCGGCAAGACGATGTCATACGTCCCGTAAACGAACGTCTCGTCTTGCTTGCGAAGACGAATCATCTCTTTATAGAAGTTGAGAATCGAGTCGTCGTCTTCGAGCTGGGCGTCGACGTTGATGTCCGTGTAGTTCGGATTGATGCCGAACCAAGGCGTCTCTGCGAACGTGAAGCCCGCATTCCGGGCATTGCTCCACTGCATCGGTGTGCGAGTGTTATCCCGTGACGAGTTCCACGTGATGTCCATCATCTCCTCATGGCTCTTGCCATGTTCGAGACCGATGTAATAGCGGTTTCGCGTCGCGATATCATCGTACTGGTCAATCGAGTCGAACTTCACGTTCGTCATGCCGATCTCTTGGCCTTGATAGATGAACGGCGTCCCTTGCATGAGGAAATACATCATCGCAATCGATTTCGCGCTCTCTTTCCAATAGCGCTCGTCATCACCCCATGACGACACGGTCCGTGTCTGGTCGTGGTTCTCGACATAAAGGGCATTCCAGCCGTCTTCTTCGAGACCTTTTTGCCATTTTGTAAGGACGTTCTTCAAATGGACGACGTCGAGCTTCGACTCGGCGTCTTCGCGCCAGAGACCCATGTGTTCAAATTGGAACACCATGTTCATCTTGCCTTCCTTCTCGCCGACCCAAAGATGGGCATCGTCAGGCGACACGCCGTTCGCTTCACCGACCGTCATGATGTCGTGCTTGTTGAACGTCTCATCGCGAAGTTCTTCCAAGTAACCGTGAATCCCGTCGACGTTCATGTGCATCTCGAACGATGGCACGAAGTCGAGGCCTTCTGGGTTCGGCAAATCGCCGAACGATGGATGTTTGCGGATGTGGCTGATGGCATCGACACGGAAGCCGTCAATGCCTTTGTCGAGCCACCAGTTAATCATGTTATAGATTTTCTGGCGCATCTCGGCGTTCTCCCAGTTCAGGTCTGGTTGTTTCTTCGAGAAGACGTGCAAGAAATATTGCTCCGTCGTCTCATCGAACTCCCAGGCCGACCCGCCGAAGATTGACTCCCAGTTGTTCGGTTTCGAACCATCTGGTTTTCCGTCGCGCCAAATATACCAGTCGCGTTTCGGGTTGTCTTTCGAGCTCTTCGATTCGATGAACCATGGGTGCTCGTCCGACGTATGGTTGACGACGAGATCGAGCAACAGCTTCATGCCGCGTGCATGGACTTCCGTCAACAGTCGATCGAAGTCTTTCATCGATCCGAACTCGTCCATGATGTCCTGATAGTCGCTAATGTCATAGCCGTTGTCATCATTCGGCGACTTATACATCGGACAAATCCAGATGACGTCGACGCCGAGGTCTTTCAAATAGTCGAGCTTATCGATGATGCCTTGGATGTCGCCGATTCCATCGCCGTTCGCATCGTAGAAGCTGCGCGGGTAGATTTGATAAGCGACGGCTTCTTTCCACCAGTTTCGTTTCAGTGTTTTCGTTTGTGTGTGTTGGTCACGTTGTAAAAGTTGCATGTCTCAATGATACTCCCTTATCCCTAAACTCACTGCGCATCCTATATACTAATATCAGTGCTGTTGTCTTTATATTGCATTAGCGCAATCGTTTGCACGATGCACTACGTTTATCTTAACAAAAATTCGAAATCAATACAAAGAGTGTTTCAACAGCTTACTCACCGTGTACCCTACACGAATTTGAAATGAAATGAAAGTGAGGCGACTTATATGATCCGTTTGGCCACACAGGCCGATCTTCCCGCGATCGATCAACTGATTTTAATGAAAGCCCAAGCATTTCGGGCAGCCGGAAAAACGCAATGGGTGAAATATTTGGAACCGAGCCGGACCGATTTCGTGACCCATGACGTCACGAACGGGACCGTGTATGTATATGAAACAAATGGAACCATCACCGGGTCGGTCAGTTTGATTCCGCCGACGTCATGGGATGAGAATTTATGGGACGACCCCGGGGTGGCCGTCTATTTGCATCGTCTCGTTGTCGACGACCAGATGAAAGGCCAAAAAATCGGCGAACAATTGATGCGTCATGCGCTCGCAGCGAAGTCGGACCGGATTCGCCTCGACTGCGTCGCCACGAACTCTTTTTTGAACGCCTATTATCCCCGCTTCGGCTTCCGGTACATCGGCGAACGGGATGGTTTTTCTTTGTTTGAAAAAGAGGCTTGACCTTGACGCGACGTCAACGTGTACGCTGAATCCAAGGAGGTGAGGACATGTATACGATTCAACAGCTCGCCACGCTCGCTGGCACGACCACACGGACACTACGGCACTATGACGCGGTCGGTCTGCTTGTTGCCGAGCGTGACACCAACGGGTATCGCCGTTACTCGTCACAGGACGCCGAGCGGTTGCAGACGATTCTGCTGTATCGCTCGCTCGACTTTCCACTCGAGACGATTCAAGTGTTACTCGAAGCCGAACCGTTCGATCGGACCCGTGCCCTCGAGGAGCAAGTGACCGCCCTACGCGCGAAGGCCGCCTATTTCGCGACACTCGCCCAGACGGCGGAATCGACGCTCACCTCACTGAGAGGAGGAATTCCAATGGAAGACAAATCGTTGTTCGACGGCCTGTCGTTTGACGAACTGAAAGCCCATGAAGCGAAACACGAGCCCGAGGTCGTGGAGCGCTGGGGCGAGAGCGAGGCGTACAAGACGTCACGTGCGCGCGCCGACAAGCGCTCGAAAGAAGACTGGGAAGCTCTCAGTCAACAGCAAGTCGACCTCGTCAAACCGCTCGTCGACTTGTTCACTGCCGGTGTCCCGGTCGAAGACCCGCGTGTTCAAGCCGCCGTCCAGGCGAATCACGCGTTCATCAACGATCAGTTCTATGACTGCTCGCTCGACATGTTCAGCGGTCTCGGACAAATGTACGTCATGGACGAGCGTTTCACCGCGTTTTATGACAAGTACGCCCCAGGACTTGCCGTCTACTACAACGACGCTATCCAACACTATTGCATCACCCAAAGCTAAACGGCCAAAGCATCGCGCTTTGGCCGTTATTTCGCCGTTCGACGGTCATACACATCCTCCTTTAACAGCAACTCGATTTGCCGTCTTAGCAGGGGCAATACGGTCGTGAGCTGTAAATACGGGTACGTGGCAAAATTATCCGTCCCGCCGATATAGAGCACGGCCCGGTCGACCACGGACCAGCCCCGCTCGGTCCACTGTTCGATTCGTGCCTCACAGACGTCCGGTTTGGCCCGGAACGCCCAGTATGCCTCAATTTGCCCTTCGGCGATCGTCGGTTTGACTGTCAGCACCGGACAGTCGAATCGGGCGAGGACACTCGGGTCAATCGGTCCCGTTTCATGGGTGACGATCAGTTGTGGATCGAGACGATCGAGCCACATCGTCGTCTTCGCATCGTTTAATGAAGTGACCCGCAGGATGTGATGGAACGGAATCGGCTCGTCGTTCAACGGATAGCGACCTTTCAATTCTCGAATCCGGGCCCGGCTGGATACGCGCATGAGAGGCGACATCGACCGGACATAGGCGTGCGTCAGCCAATGGTTGAGCGATTCGGGTCGATGCTCGCTCGGACCATCTTCTCGAATCACATGGGTCACCCCTAGGTTGCGAATCGCCTGATAGACGTAGGCGGATGTGCGATGTTCCCCGATAAGTAACACGATGGGTCGACCCATGGCGTTTCCCTCCTTCCATTTTCCTATCACAACGCTCATCCGTGACGCTCCTGCGTCGAGACGACGACCGGACGGCACCGGTCAGCCACTTCTTCCATCGATGCCGACCTCTTGAGCTGCCTTGAAATGCGCCGGACTCGATTGGTTACGTGGATAGACGATACTTTGAATCGGGACATCCCGCCGTGCCGCCACACGCTTCGCCGCCTCAAGGTCGGCCTTGAACGCCTCGATGGTCACACCTTCCTCGAGACAAGAGAGATGGCAATACGTATGAGTTCCAATCGTTTGGCCAGGGGTGGCGATGATTTGATCGACGAGTGACTTCCCGAAGTGATACGGATCGGTCGCCTCGTCCGCCCCGACGTGCTGCATCCAGTTGTACGAAGAATATTCGGGATGACGGTACGCCGGCTGAATCGTCGGCAAGTCTTTCAACAGTTCCGCTTTCGTCTCATAGAACAGGAAGCCGACGGTCGCCCACGTCACATGAATCTGATGCGCGGCGAACAAGTCGAGCAGGCTTGGAACGACTTGCCGTACTCCAAGTAGATTCTCGCCATACGCCTCGATCGTCGTGCCGTCAAACGTGCCCCAGTTCAATTCGAAATCTAACGAGATGACAAATGCTCCGTTCATCGCGATTCCTCCTCCATGTTCACTTCTTTCCATCACACGACTCACGAAGCTCCAACTCGGCGAGTGCCCGTTTCCAAGAGCCATACCGTCGCGATATTTTGGCAACACTCGGTCGTTTATGTTGTTTGGCCCATTTCTGATACGTGACGGCGTTGAATGGGACCACGACCCGGCTTGCTTCGAGTAACGATTGGACGATTTCTGCTTTTTCACGTTCTGGTTGGACGGTAAAATGGAGTTCTTCTAAACGCTCAACCGTTTTCACGGCCAGACTCCAAGACCCGAAGTGGGAAATAATATCACCTAGGGAAGGGGCGACTTGACCTTTGGCCCATTGTTGATAGTGGGTGCTCGTCAATCTCCCTTCCTGTTCAAGTGCGAGCCGAAGCGCTGCGATGAGTTCTTGTTGGGTATATTGTTTGCGGGATTCGACGAGCCCGGCCGCTTTTAACGCACCGGTCCATGACCCATAAAAATTGAGAACGTCGAGGAACGTCGGGACGTCTCGGTCTCGGCTCCAGAGCTGATATTGTTTGACAGTGAGGGTCGGAGTCAGAGATGCAGCGGCTCGAAGCGACTGGATAATCTCTGCTTCCCGGTTCATCGTTCGTCCTCCTCAGACACTTTGTTCGGTCACGATTGTACGTGTATCGAGTACCGTCTGGATGACTTGCTGTTGTTCTCCGAGCGTCAAATCAGATCCCGACGGAAGACAGATGCCGTTTTCGAAGAGTCGGCGACTGACGTCTTCTCCGTCGACCGACACGTATTCTGCATCGCGGTAAACGGGCTGTAAGTGCATCGGCTTCCAGACGGGACGCGATTCAATCCCGGCCGTGGCGAGCCGCTGCATCAATGTGTCACGATGCAATTCGGTTTGGTCCAATTGCATGGCCGTGAGCCAACGGTTGGCCCGTGAATATGGGACCTCTTGTTGATACGTCGTCCCAAGTTGCCGGAACATGCGCTCGTAGCGGGCAAAGACTCGACGTCTCGCTTGGACGCGCTGTTCAATCACTTCGAGCTGTCCCCGACCAATGCCGGCCGAGACATTGCTCAATCGATAGTTGTAACCGACTTGTTCATGCTCATAATGCGGCGCATCTTCCCGGGCTTGCGTGGCCAACTTGAGCGCTAACTGTTTCGTTTCCGCATTCGGCACCATGAGCATGCCGCCGCCTGAGGTCGTGATGATTTTGTTGCCGTTGAACGAATAGAAGCCGATGTCGCCAATCGTGCCCGTCATCTGCCCGTGCCATGTCGAACCTAGTGATTCGGCCGCATCTTCAATCAACGGGACACCATACTCGCGGCAAATGTGGCGAATCTCACCTATTTTCGCGACGACGCCGTACAGATGCACGACGATGACTGCTTTTGGAAGTTTCCCTTTCGTCGCCGCTTGGACGAACGCTTTCCGGAGCGCGTCCGGCGACATGTTCCACGTCGTCGTTTCCGAATCGATAAAGACCGGGATCGCCCCGACATAACGGATCGGGTTGACCGATGCCACGAACGTGAGCGATTGACAGAAGACTGTGTCATTTGTCCCGACACCGAGGGTAAGTAGCGCTAAATGGAGGGCGGCCGTGCCTGAGCTTGTCGCCAAGGCGTGAGGATGATCCGCATATGCGGCCACTTCCGCTTCAAACGCATTGACGTTCGGGCCGAGCGGCGCGATCCAATTGCTCGCGAACGCCTCTTCGATATAAGCCATCTCACGTCCGGACATGTGCGGCTTCGATAATAAGATGTTCATTTGATGCCCTCCTTCATCATGTTTTTATACGAGATATACCAGTCGACGACTTGCTCGAGCCCTTCAAACAGCGATGTACTCGGGCTAAAGCCAATCAAAGTATCGAGCGTCGGGATGTCCGACTGCCGGAGCACGGATGTGCGCATCGGCAATGACGTCTTGGCCGATTTGTTGAGGATGTGCCCAATATCGGACAGTAACGTTTGAACGATCACGTAGTCCGAGGCTGGAATTTGAAAGTAGCCGACGGGCGACAGCCCTGTTTGAATCAAACGCAATAGTCGAACGACCGACTCAACGACGTCATCGATATAGGAGACGTTGATGATATCCGTCGCATAATAACCGGAAAGACGGACGCCGCGGTCGACGGCGACAATCGCTTTGGACACGAGTGTCGAGGCGTCATCCCAAGGTCCGAAGACGTCTTCCGTGAATAAGTGGATGGCGGGATCTTCTTCGCTCACTTCCTTTACCGGGAGGTCGAACGTGATGAACGACTCGAGTGGGACTCGTGTCGTATGCAGCGCGATGTACCGCTTCATCAACTCGTATCGTTCGAGCGGGTCGTCGACGGTACGGGTCGAACATAGGATGATGTGGCGTGGTTCATGTCGCTTCAAGATGCTGCGCATGACCGTCTTGTTCGCGAGTGTCGTGCGAATCAACTGAAACTGCGGGTGCGTCAGGACGTAGAGACGTTGTTTGGCAATTCTCGTCTTGTGCCGCCCTTCATCGTCGATTCCGACGACGTCAAACCCTTCCTGTAACAGTCGACGTGCCAGATGGAATCCTTGAAAGCTGGCGACGCCGACGATGAGCACTGTTTGATCGACCATCGTTCTCCCCTCCTCGCTCGTAGTGGCGTTCAGTTCCCATCGGCGAGACGTGATGCGGCGATATGAGGACGCATCCGTTTCACCCCGTGTGTGAACAGCCGTTCGACGTCTCGATCGAGGTCGTCGCTGTTGGCGATGAACAGCAACAGATACATCAACGCGTCACGGTCATCGCGGAACGTTTCAATCAAATGCAAGACAGAGGAGACGGTCTTGAACGACCGGGTCCGACCGACGAAGATTTTTGGGAAGACGTTCGCTTCCGGACCGAGCTCACTTTCGGCCAACAGTTCTTCATACAACTTCTCACCAGGACGAATCCCAGTGACCTCGATTCCAATCTGATCGGTCGTGAATCCGCTCAACTCGATCATCTTTTTCGCCAAATCGATGATTTTGACCGGGTCACCCATATCGAGCACGAACACTTCACCACCTCGCGCTAAGACGCTCGCTTGAATGACGAGGCGACTCGCTTCCGGAATGGTCATGAAGTAACGGGTCATCTCGGGATCGGTGACGGTGACCGGACCCCCGCGTAAAATTTGTTCTTTAAACAGCGGGACGACCGAGCCACGGCTGCCGAGGACGTTGCCGAAGCGGACGACCGCAAAAATCGTATCACTGACACGAGCTTTCTCTTGGACGACCATCTCGGCAATTCGTTTTGTCGAACCCATCACGTTCGTCGGATTGACCGCCTTGTCCGTCGAGATCATGATGAAGCGATTCACTTTGTGCCGGGCCGCGACGTCGACCATATGTTTCGTCCCGTAAATGTTGTTTTTGACGGCTTCGAGCGGATTGTCTTCCATGAGTGGAACGTGTTTGTGGGCGGCGGCGTGATAGACGATGTCCGGTTTATACATCCGGAACACTTCTTCAAGCCGGGCCTCATCCTGCACATCACCGATGACGGGATAAAGCACTGTGTCCGTCCCGAGTTCGCGCAGCTCGCGTTCAATCAAGTAAATACTGTTCTCGCCGTGACCGAGGAGAATCATTTCAGCCGGGGCAAATTTGATGAGCTGACGGCACAGTTCCGAACCGATGGATCCGCCGGCACCCGTGACGAGTACCGTCGCTCCTTCCACATGACTAGAAATTCCAGATATGTCCAACTGGACCGGTTCTCGGCCTAGCAAGTCTTCGATTTTCACTTCGCGGATTTCACTGATGGAGACCTTCCCGGTCGCGAGCTCCGAGATCATCGGTAACGCATGGGACTCAGCACCCGTCTTCTCAATCCGCTTGAGCAAGGCAAGTCGTCGCGCATAGGACAGGCTTGGGATGGCCAAAATCACGACTTCAATCCCGTGCTCTTGGATGATGCGCTCTAAATCGTCCGTTACCCCGAGCACTGGAACACCGTGCACGTAAAGCGACTGTAAGTGCGGGTTGTCATCGAGTAGACCGACGACGCAGAGGACGGTCGTCCGATGTTCTTTCAACTCACGGACGATCAACTGGCCCGAATCACCAGCCCCGATGATGAGCGCTTTTCGTCCGGGATGATTGGAGTGCGGTTTGAACACATCGAATACGTGGTTGCGGGCCAAGAATCGCGTGAACAAAATCAAGTTGAAGGCGAGCAACCCTTGGACAGCGATGATCATGCCGAGCCCTGCCCCGAAGTGGAACTGGTTGTAGGCGTACAACACCAAGTCACTGCTCAGTAAGGCGATAGCGACTTGTTTCATCTCATGGACCGAGGCGTAACGCCAGTCGATACGATGGATTTTTAACACCGTCCCGACGAGACTGAAGCTGATGATTTTGATACCGACCATCATCAACATTTCGCTCGATTCGAGCGCCGCGTACGACGTAATCGTCGAGAACAGCAATTCAAACGTCGCATAGAGCACAAATGAGACGATCAAGATGTCAAGACATAAGAACAGCAAATTCCGTTGATTCTTCCGATACACGTTCACAAGTGTTGCCATGGTAGTTCGCACCTCCAAGAGTCTGAGTTGTTCGTTCGTGGTGTGGGTTGGAATGCGCAAAAGATGCGTCGATGCTAGTAAACTACCCGACTCTTCTCGACAAATTTAAAGATAAAACAAGCTTTTTCTCATGAACGACACAGATGGCAACAAAGGAGTTCACGAAATTATTATCATGATTTCTTTCATATAATGAATAATTGTCGGACAAACGGGAAATGGGAATATACATAACCCGAATTGGGTATCGTTTACATTATCTTGAATTTCGTCTAAAACATCATGTAAGGAGGGAAACATCGATCGCACGCATTCTTTTTGACTAGCTCGTTGACTCTTCAACCAATACAAGCTGTTCATTCACACCAAGAGACCTTCCGAGACGCTCGCTGCGTCTCCCTCCAAAGGAGAGACACCAAGATGAAAAAATGGACACGCCCTCAAATCGTACAAGCGTTGCAGTTAGCTGCTCAAGAACATGCCGAGCTCGATTCAAAACGGTACAGCGTTTGGTCGCAAACCAAAAACGTACCGTCCCTTTCCACCGTTATCCACCAGTTCGGGTCTTGGCGCGAAGCACTCGTCGCCGCCCAAATTCAAATGTCGTTCCATTACTATTCAGATGAGGATATCCTTCAGGCATTGAATCAAGCCGCTGAGGAACTTTCGCTCTTCACGAGCCAAACGTATCGGGAGTGGTCGAAAGTAACACGTTCCCCGTCGCTGACGTTAATCAGCAGCCGGTTCGGCTCTTGGTCAAACGCGCTCCGGGAAGCCAAACTTCAGACGACCGCGGCGAAAAACAATGAAGAACGAATTATCCAAGCGTTGATTGAAGCGACCGAGGAACTCGAACGTCTCACATCTCAGCATTACGCCATCTGGGCCCAAGAGCGCGGCTATCCGACGGTCGCAACCATCGCCCGGAAGTACGGGTCATGGAGCTACGCCTTATTCGTCCTCGATATCGCCCCACCGAAGCGGAAATGGGATGAAGAGGACGTCATCGAGGCGCTCCGCGTTGCTAAGCAAGAGTTATCACACTTCAGCATCCTCCATTATCGGAAATGGGCCGAAGGGCGTAACGTGCCGAGCACGTCGACCATCAATGCCCTATTCGGCAGCTGGACGGCGGCGTTGAAATGTATGGAAGAACAAAAAGTGAATCAATGAAAACAGGCCTGGTCTCGATTCGAGACCAGGCCTGTTTTCAGGTGACGATAGAAATGAACAATGGAATGCCGACGAGCAGATTGAACGGGAACGTGACAGCGAGGGCGAGCGTCAGATAAAAGGACGGCTCCGCCTCCGGAACTGACGCCTGAAGCATGGCCGGGGCGGCGATATACGACCCGCTCGCGGCGAGCGTCATGAAGAGGATCGTCCCCCCGTCCGATAGCCCGGCCATCCCGGCCGCAATGTAGCCGATGACGGCCCCAATGAGTGGGAACGTCATGCCGATGACCAAAAATTTGAGACCATAGGATGGTACCGCCTTCAACTGATGACCGACCTTGACGCCCAGACTGAGCAGGAACAACAGCAACACGCCTGGGAACAAGTCGATGAAGAACGGTTCGAGCGCCGATGTATCCGGCGTGACGATTCCGACGACGAGACCAGCCAACAACAGCAGAATACTCTTGGAGAGCAGGCTGTCACGGATGACCGTGAACGATTGGGTCGGGGCCGCCGTAATCCCGAGGACGCGGCTCTGGTTGTACAAGAGCAGCGCCACGACGAGACCCGGAATCTCGAGCACGACGACGAGCGTCGTCATGAACGGTTCATAGACGATGCCGAGACGTTCGAGCTGGGCCGTCGCGGCGACATACGTCACGAGCGAGACCGAACCGAACGTGGCCGCCATGGCGATTCGTTCCGGGAACGTGAACTTGAGCAGCGCGCCGAACCCGAAAGCGACGAGCGGCAAGATGATGCCGACGACGAGCGTCACTGCTAGCGGGAGCGCCAACTCGTCCATCGACACCGAGGCGAGCCCGATTCCCCCTTTCAACCCGATGGCGAGCAGTAAATACAAGTTGAGCGTGATGCTGAGCGACTCCGGGATTCGTAAATTTGATTTGCCTAGAGCAGCAATCACACCGGTCACGAACAGGAGCACCGGGGCGCTCGTCAATAAAAACGTCAATAGTTCCATACATTTCCTCCTAGACGACAAAAGCGCACACCAAAGAAAGGTGTGCGCTGCATGCCGACGGCTCGAACATGTTCGCTCCGTCTAGCCGACAACTGTCGGATGTGTAGTTGGTCAGCTCCGGGTCAGGACGAAGGGGATGTCTCGCGGACACCACCCATCCTGAACCGTCTCTGCTTCTAGTGTAAAAACGTCGTCACGGCTTGTCAATCCCGTTCTCCCACGGTGCATCGAGTCGAAAGACGATGAGGCGTTCCCCTGTCTTCGTGCTGATGTCCGTATGGAGCGAGACGAGTCGCCGCCCGAGTACGTCGTGCACGATGGCCTCGAGCTGAGGCCGACCGGATTCGACGAGGTTGTTGCGGTACTTCTTCAATTGCTCGCGTCCGGCCGATTTGGCGGCCAGTTCGTACTCGGCCGGGGTCAAGACGCCTTGGAGCGTCACGATCGCCAGGTCGCGGAGCAAATCTGCTTTACACGTCAAGGAACCGCGTCCGAGATACTCTTTCTCCCATTGGGTGATGCGAGCACTCAGCTCCATCTCGAGCTGACCTTTTTTCGGCATCGTTACTTCACGAACCCGATCATCATCTCGCGAAGAATCTTCGCGGCGGCGATGGCCGTCATGTCCGACTGATCGTACGCCGGTGACACTTCGACGAGGTCGGCCCCGATGACGTCGACGTCAGCGTTCGCGATGGCGTGGACCGCTTCAAGCAATTCTTTCGTCGTGATGCCACCGATCTCTTGCGTTCCCGTTCCCGGTGCAGAAGATGGGTCGAGGACGTCGATATCGATCGTGACGTACACTTTCTTCCCGGCGAGCGTCGGCAACACACGTTTGAGCGGTTCGATCACTTCATATTTATACATGTTATAGCCGACTTCTTTGACCCAGTCGAACTCTTCTTTCATCCCAGAACGAATTCCGAACGAGTAGCAGTTCGATGGCCCAATCAAGTTGGCCGCTTTTTTGAGTGGTGTCGAGTGCGACAACGGCTCGCCTTCGTATTCGTCACGGAGGTCCGTGTGCGCATCGAAGTGAAGAATGACGAAATCGTCGCCGTATTGATCATGCATCGCCTTGATGACCGGCCAAGTGACGAGGTGTTCCCCACCCATACCTAGTGGGAACTTGCCTGCTTGAATGACGTCCTTGACGAACGACTCGATCATGTCGAGCGACTTCTGAGCATTCCCGAACGGAAGCGGGATGTCACCAGCGTCATAGACGGCGGCTTCACTCAAATCTCCGTCCAAATACGGGCTGTACTCTTCAAGCCCGATTGAGACTTCACGGATTCGGTTCGGACCGAAACGTGATCCTGGACGGAAACTGACCGTCCAGTCCATCGGCATCCCGTAAAGGACCGTCTTCGCGTCTGCGACTTCTGGCAGGCTCGCGATAAACACTTTGCCTGAATAGGCTTCATCGAAACGTTTAATCATTTCGTCAAGTCCTCCACGAATTTAGGAAGGACGAATGCTGCATTGTGAAGCTTCGGCGTGTAGTACTTCGTCTCGATGTCGTGGAAACGCTCCGGAGCCACTGCTTCCGGGTCATACTGCTTCGAACCGATTGTGAATGTCCACATGCCGCTTGGGTACGTCGGTACGTTCGCTGTGTAGAGCTTCGTGATCGGGAAGATTTCTTTCACGTCACGTTGGACTGTCTGGATGAGCTCTGGCGTGAACCATGGGTTGTCCGTCTGCGCGACGAAGATTCCATCGGCTTTGAGCGCTCTCGAGATTCCGGCGTAGAATCCTTTCGTGAACAAGTTGGCCGCTGGGCCGACTGGTTCTGTCGAGTCGACCATGATGACGTCGTACTCGTTCTCAGACTCGGCGATATGCATGAAGCCGTCGCCGACGATGACTTCAACGCGTGGGTTGTCGAGTTCGCCTGCGATATTTGGTAAGTATTTCTTCGAATATTCAATGACTTTCCCGTCGATGTCGACGAGAACTGCTTTTTCGACTGATGGGTGTTTCATAATCTCACGGATGACGCCGCCGTCTCCACCGCCGACTACGAGCACATGCTTCGGATTCGGGTGCGTGAAGAGTGGGACGTGAGCCACCATCTCGTGATAGACGAATTCGTCCTTATCCGTCGTCATGACCATTCCGTCAAGTAACAACATTGTTCCGAACTCGTCCGTTTCGACCATTTCTAGTCGTTGAAACTCCGTTTGTTCGCTCTCATAAACGTGGTTTACACGGAACGTGATTCCGTAATCTTCTGTCTGGTGCTCCGTAAACCATAATTTTAATTTTTGGTCCATCGATAGAACCCCTTTCTGATTAAAAAGTTGTTCGTATGCGAGTGGCGTTTTGAGGCGCTTCTTATTCATACGATAGGAAGTATACAAAAACTACCCGCAATTTGCACGATTTTTTTATTTATTTGTCCTGCCATGTGAGTTTTATGTGAGTTTTATCCGATAAAGTATAGAGAGAGTACTTTAATCATTCGAAAGGAGGGATCTTATGTGGTCTCCGTGTACTGCCTGCTCTACGAACATCCCATTTTTTGAACGAGGCCTTGTCGTCGTCAACGACACTTTCCATCCGTATGAATCGTTAGATGAATTAACCGCACACCTTTCCACCGTCGAGGAGGACGTCTATTGCGTCGATCAAGTGACGAAATGGCAAACCGCAATCATCTCGGCCAGCAATCTGCTCGAACAGATTGCCAACCGCGATACGATCGAACTCATTCAACACGGTGAATTCGAGAGCCATCTGCAACCAATCGTCCATCTCGATACCGGTGAACGATTCGGTTACGAAGCGTTACTCCGCAGTCGCAATAACGTCTCTCCCGGAGAACTGTTCCGCGCGGCCAACCGTTTCGGCCTGCATTCCAAGCTTGACCAGCGCGCTCGCGCCGAGGCCATTAAAGCGACCTATCATGCCGTCGCCCCGCACGAAAAGACGTTCATCAACTTCTTGCCGTCGACGATTTATAACCCGGACTATTGTCTGCAACACACGTTCGAGATTATCGATCAATACGGGCTCAGTCCCGACCGTTTCATCTTTGAAGTCGTCGAGACGGAAAAAGTACAAGACGTGGCCCACTTGCAGCACGTGTTCTCTACATATAAGAAGCGCGGCATGAAAGTCGCCCTCGACGATGTCGGGGCCGGTTTCTCGACGCTCGATATGTTGAGACGCCTCAAACCGGACTATGTCAAAATCGATCGGTCGTACATCTCGTTTTGCGATCAAGATGCCGAAAAACGGACATTCTTGAAAAATGTACGTCAATTGACCAAATCGATGGACATCACGATTCTGGCTGAAGGCATCGAACGCGCCGAAGAAGTCGATGTCTGTCGTGAACTCGGATTCGACCTCGCCCAAGGCTATTACTTTGGCAAACCGTCCCCGTATTCGCTTTGACGCAATGAAGGCCTAGAGCATACGCTCTAGGCCGTTTTTTTAATCTTCTTCTTCATCCATATCTTCTTGCATTTCCGTATCTTCATTGTTCATCGGTTCTTCGTCTGCTCCCCCGCAAGCCCCGAGAATGATGCCTGTCGCCAAGAGCGACGCGGCCAATGCACCTTTCTTCTTCATCGCTAACACCCCTTTTACGTTGTGTCGTACAGTTACGATAATTCCCTTCGCCCATATCGTGAAACGTAATTTTAGATTAACAATGTGTAAACGGTGGAATGAATTCAGTGATGACAACTGAACAGAAAGAAGGTGTACGTGTTGAAACGACGCGTCTGGCAACTCCTCACCATGATTGTACTCGGCCTCTTCCTTCTCCTCGCCCTCTATTCTGTGGACGGATTGATCCCATTCCTGATTGGTCTTGCGATCGTGGCGCCGCTCCTCGTCGGCTGGCATATTTTATTCGACCAGGTCCAACCGCAGGCCAAGCTTGCTTGGCTACTCGCCGTCCTGTTCATCCCGTTCCTCGGCGCCCTCGCCTGGGTACTATTCGGACGGACACCGCGACGCCACCGTCGGATCAAACGGACCTCGACCGAGATTCGCATGTTCCGCCAAGCGATTGAAGAGGAGCGCGTCGAGACGTCCAACGACGTATCCGATCGTTATCCGCTCACGCGCACGCTCGAAAAACTCGGGGCGACCGGCGCGGATGGCCACACGTCGACGAAACTACTCGTCAATGGCGAGCAAAAATTCGATGCAGTGATTAAAGATATCGAGCAAGCGACCCACCATATCCACGTCCAGTATTATCTGTTCCGGACTGACGAGATTTCGATGAAAATTCGCGACGCCCTGATTAAGCGCTCCAACGAGAACGTCACCGTCCGCTTCTTATATGACGGGCTCGGCAGTCAGGAAATCAATGAAGACTTCATCGAACCGCTCCGCGAGTCGCGTGTCCACGTCCAAGCATTCGACCCGGTCGTCCATCCGCTCCTCGTGTTTAACGCCAACTTCCGTAACCATCAGAAGTTGATCGTCATCGACGGACGGATCGCTTATACGGGTGGCCTGAACGTAGGTGATGAATATCTAGGTAACAATAAAAAACTTGGCTTTTGGCGCGATACGCACCTGCGCCTCGAAGGGCCGCTCGTCCGCGAACTGCAGCGCCTGTTCGTCGAGAATTGGCTATATGCCGGCCATGAGGACGACAAAGAGACGTGGGACTTATTTGCCGACAGCAAACACTTACCGGAATACTTTATCGATGAGCCACAACAAGAAAACGGGGCGACGCAACTGCTCGTCACATCTCCTGGGAAAGACGTGACGATTCGAGACGGGCTCATGGCTCTGTTGATGCAGGCGAAGGAATCGATTTGGATGACGACCCCTTACTTGATTCCGCCTCCCGAAATGCTCGCGCTGTTAGAAGTCGCCGGCAAGCGCGGCATCGACGTCCGAATCGTCGTCCCCGGAAAAGGAGACGAATGGTTCAGTTTCCATGCGACCGAGTATTATTTTGAGCAATTGCTCAAACGGAACATCCGGATTTATAAATACAATCGTCATTTTATCCACGCAAAAACCGTCCTCATCGATGGCAAGATTGCGCTCGTCGGGACGGCTAACTTTGATTTTCGGAGCATGTATTTGAACCATGAGATGACTATCGCCCAGTTCGAGACGTCATCCATTCAAGAGTTGCACGAAGCGTTCTTGAACGACTTCGATGAATCGATTCTCGTCGACTGGTCGATGATGCGTAAGAAATCGAACGGCAAACGCTTCGTCGAAGCGTTCTGTCATATTCTCTCGCCGCTCCTCTGAGACAAACGCCACACGACGTATAAAACGGCGAGCACGGCGACGAGTACGAGTTGCCATCCGCTCGCCACGGTCAGGACGGCCGTGAAAGCGAGCGCCTCCATCAAGAGCGCCGGGACCTTCCCCACCGTGCTTGCCAAGGCGAACGACGGGAGCGACATCCGGCTGAAGGCGGCCGACAGTGTGACGAGACCGGACGGCACGAACGGTAGCAGCCGGAGGCTGAGGACGAGGAACCACGCCTCGACGCCTTCCGCCTCACGGAGACGCCTCAGCCGCTTCCCGTCCGGTGACGTGTAGCGATGGAGCGCCCGGCGATACAAGATGAAGCTGAGTACGGCACCGAATGCCTCACCGACGATAGAGACGGCGACACCCGGTCCGAAGCCTAGAATCTGGACGTTCAGCGCCGTTAAAAACGCGCTCGGTAACACACCGGCGATGGCTATGATGCTGTTTAAAATGATGCTGACCACGATAAACAGCGGGATCGGCAGAACTTCCCATTCCATTCGTTAAACCCTCACTTCATTTGAAAAGGCTGGCCCGGTATGAACCGGGTCAGCCTTTAGGTTATTTTGCGTCCACTTCATCCCACGAGTCTTCATCGACAGCAGGAAGATGCTTCTCTTCGAGTTTCGAGACGACGACCGCACACGCGGCGTCACCTGTAATATTGACCGACGTCCGGAGCATATCGAGGACACGATCGACACCGATGATCAGGGCGATCCCTTCGACCGGTAAGTTGACCGACTGCAAGACGAGCGCGAGCATGACAAGTCCGACACCTGGTACGCCCGCCGTCCCGATTGAGGCGAGTACGGCGGTGATGACGACCGTCACGAGTTCAGCCATCGTCAAATCGGTAGCAAACACTTGCGCAATAAAGATTGTCGCGACCCCTTGCATGATGGCCGTCCCGTCCATGTTGACCGTCGCACCAAGCGGTTGGACGAATGACGAAATCGAGCGCGGAACGCCGAGTTTCTTTTGAGCCACTTCCATCGACACCGGTAACGTCGCGTTCGACGACGATGTCGAGAATGCGAATGTCATCGCCTCGTAGAAGTTTTTAAAGAAAAAAATCGGATTCATTTTCCCGAGGAGGGCGACTGCGCCACCGTACACAACGACCGAGTGCAAGACTAACGTGAAGACGACCGCAAACATGTACCATGCCATCGCTTGAACGGCTGCAAAGCCGATGCCACCGATAGCCGAAGCGATCAAGGCGAATGCACCATACGGCGCGAGCTTCATGACCAAGTGAATCAAATACATCATGACTTGGTCGCCTTGTTTTACAAAGCGTCGCCAAGTTTTCGCTTTATCACCGAGTGCAATCAAGGCAAATCCGATAAATGCCGCGAAGACGATGATTTGAAGCATGTTGCCTTCTGCGAGCGCTTGAATCGGGTTTGTCGGAATCATGTTGACTAACGTCTGCACGATGTTTGATGACTCTTCCGAACCTGATGCATCGAACTCAAGACCTGTCGTCGGGAAATCGCCACGTTCTCCAGGTTTTACAATCGAGGCCACACCAAGTGCCAACACGATGGCGATTGCTGTTGTCGTTAAGAAGAACAAAATCGACTTCGTACCGACGCGTCCAAGTTCTTTCGGATCCCCGAGACCCATGACGCCAAGAATGATCGAGAAGAAGACGATCGGGACGACTAGCATTTTAATCAAGTTTAAAAATACGGTTCCGACCGGCGATAGAAGATACGTGTTCGTCACATCGTAAATGTTGCCTGGCAATCCAGCCAATCCTAAACCAACGGCCACCCCCAACAGGAGGCCAATCATAATTTTCTTAGTTTCACTCATCGTGTCACCCTTTCTCTTTTACACAGTGTGTTTAGTATAGCATAATGCTGAATATTCATACAATTACGCCAATGTCACAATTCTGTAACATGTTGGCGATAATGAGTACGTCTCAAACGAAAACAAAAAAGATTGGAGACCAGGACGGTCCAATCTTTTCACTCGGCTTGAAGACGCGCGAGTTCGGTCTGAAGTTCGGTCGAATGCTCCCAAATTTCCGGACGATGTGCTTGTAGGAACATCGCGAGCACGTTCCGTGACGGTTCGTCCATCATCTCGATGAGAATCCGGCCTTTCAGAGATTTATCCATTTGGTTGACGTGATACGGCAATAACTTGTAACCACGGCGCGCCTCGAGGTCAATCGACATGTCACAAGCCGCGACACCCCCGTAATAGAACCCTTCCGGCTTCCGCCCGACCGTCACCCAGACGATCCAGTACGGTTTACCATTCGGCACCGCTTCTGGATCCGTCAAAAATTTGATGCGTTTCTCGATCGCTGATTTAGCATGCATGGCTCCCATATCGATGACCGCGGTCCCCGCCTCGACATCGATGATGACGGGAGACATATTGTTCAAACTGAGCGAACCGACCCCAAAACCGCCGTGGCCATCGGTCGAATCGTCAGCGACGATGTTAAAATTAATCTCTTTCATGGCATTCCCTCCCTCTCTACTGTACACAAAGACGAGGGAATGTGGCAATCCGGAACGTCAGCACCACTCGATTCGAAACTTCGTACCCGGTCCAATCGCCTGGATGAGCGGCCGGTCTGCCTCGATGACGTGCCCCAGGACGTTGACCCGTTCGTCGGCCACTAAATCGTGTTTTGTGATTTGCAGCTCGCCGGCGTAGCGTCCGTACTTCGCATTATCGACCGTGATCGTTCCGAGCGGACGCGGTCTTGCTGCCATCGGCTCGAGCAAGCGGTCCCCCGGACGGCCATAGCCCCTCGATTCGACCGAACGGACGACGTCACGTGCCGGGTCCATCCGGTTCGTCTGGACACGATAGAAGGCGGCCTCAATCGTCGTCTCCGCTTCGGCCCGCAGGACGAGCATCTCGTCGGCGTGTGAGGCGAACTGTTCTATCGTCTCGTCGGCGAGTCCCGGATCGCCGATCAAGATACGGTCGACGGAATCCTCGAGATCTAAATAACAAGCGAACGTCGACTGCTTGCGATGGTCCTCGAGCGTCGGCAGCCGTTCGAACAGCGGTCCACGTAATGTCCCGTCCCCGGGAATGAACGCCTGGACGCTCAAACCTTGCCGCTTCAGCCAGTCGTTCTTGGCATCGAACCAGTCTCGGTCAAGCCCCGTTTCCGGTCGCGGATAGAAGTTGTGCCACGCCTCGACATTGTCCTTCACGAGGCCGTGTTGCTTCATCTCTATAAGTTCCGTTTCAGAGAGCGTGCTCGCGTTCAAGGCGACCGTCATCCGGGTCGACAAGTCGGCGACTTGTTTCGGGGTCACCCCGTAATCGACGCGCAGCCCCGTCACGCCCCATTCGGTGAGCGTATGGGCATCGTCCCACGTCTTGCCGAGCGCGGCGAGCGACATCGGTGCGATATCCGCAAACAGTTCCATGTCGAGTTTTCGTGCGAGCGTCCCGAGATCACGGAGCCGTTCCGTATACACCGACGTGTCGTCCTCGGGGATATGCAGTGACGTGAACATCGAGGTGAAGCCAATCTCGCGCATGCGTCCGATCCATATCTTGAACTGCGGTGTGAGCGGTTCGCTCAAATAAACCGATAATCCTTTCATCAGAAAACCCTCCTCATCAAATGAAAAGGCGACTCCAAAGAGCCGCCTCGGTTGTTAAATCCCGTCTGCCATTTCTTCTTTGAAGCCGAAGAAATACGTGAAGATGAAGCCAGCAGTATACGAAATGACAAGACCTGCGATGTACGTCAAGTACATGCCGTTGTCGATGAGCGGCGTGAGCGAGAGACCTGAGACCCCGATCCCGAGTGCTGCCGTCTTCATCGTCGCTTGGAAGGCACCGCCGACCGCGGCCCCCATACAAGCCGTCAAGAACGGACGGCCAAGTGGGAGGGTGACCCCGTAAAGGAGCGGCTCGCCGATTCCAAGGAATCCGACCGGGATGGCCCCTTTGATGATGTTACGAAGACGTTGGTTGCGCGTCTTCACGAAAATCGCGAGCGCTGCCCCGACTTGTCCGGCCCCTGCCATCGCCAGAATTGGCAAGAGTGCCGTGTTACCGACCGTGTTGAGCAATTCCAAGTGAATCGGTGTGAGTCCGTGATGCAACCCGACCATGACGAGCGGCAAGAAGAATCCAGCAAGGACAGCCCCTGCTACCGGTCCACCGACTTCAAGCACAGCGTTCAATCCTTGCATGATTCCGTCTGACAACACACCAGCGACCGGCATGATCGCATAGAGCGCCGTGAAACCGACGACGAGGACCGTGAGAAGCGGTGTAAAGATGATATCGACTGCCGTCGGCATGAAGCGACGCACGTGTTTCTCGATATACGTCATGAGCCAAGCGGCAAAGATGACCCCGAACAGTCCACCCCGCCCGACGACGAGCGGTTCCCCATAAATGGTGATGTCCGCGAGCACCGGGTTGAAGAGAATCCCCCCGGCGATGGCACCGAGTACCGGCGTCCCACCGAACTCTTTGGCCGTGTTCCAACCGACGAGGATGGCGAGATACGCGAACACTGTGCTACCGAGCAATAAGAGGATTTGCATCCACGTTTCGGTCGGGTCGACGCCGGCGTTCTTCGCGAAGTTGGCTCCCCCGTTAATGATACCTGAAGCGACAAGCCCTGGAATGAGCGGAATAAAGATGTTCCCTAAGCGACGCAAGAAGCGCTTGAACGGCGACTTCTGTTTGTCTTTCACTTTTTGACGTTCGATGGCCGCCCGTTCGTCCGGCGTCAAATTCGCATCGACCGACTCTTCCCCGATGGCGAGCCCCGTCTCACGGCTGAGATGGTCCGCCACGCGGTTGACCGTCCCCGGGCCAACGACGATTTGCAACGTCTCGTCATCGATGACACCCATGACACCATCGATTTGTTTCAATGCAGTGAGATCCGCTTTCGTCGGATCTTTGAGCGCTAAACGCACACGTGTCATACAGTGCGCGAGTTGACGAATGTTATCTTTCCCCCCGACATGCTCTAATATCGCATGTGCAAGAACCTCTTCTTTCTTCATCTCGAATCCCCCTTATAATGCGTCACGGACGAATCCGTTCGCACGCTCTAATCGCTCGACTGCCTCCGCATGCGGGACGTCGGCTAAAATCATGACAATCGCCGTCTTGACGTGACCACCGGATGAATCGAAATAACGCGCGGCCGTCTGTTCGTCGACCCCTGTCGCTTCCGCAATCATCCGTTTGGCCCGCACTTCCAACTTTTCGTTCGTCGGCTGCACGTCGACCATCAAGTTTTGATACACTTTCCCTACCCCAATCATCGACGCCGTCGAAATCATGTTGAGGACGAGTTTTTGCGCCGTCCCTGCTTTCAATCGGGTCGATCCGGTCAATACTTCTGGTCCCGTCTCGACTTCGATTTTAAACTCGGCGTGGTCGCTGATTTTTGAACCTTTGTTACACGATAGCGCGGCTGTCGTCGCGCCGACCTCACGTGCGTAATCGAGTCCGCCGATGACGTACGGTGTCCGTCCGCTCGCGGCAATCCCGATGACGGTGTCGAACGCATTCAAGTGAAGCGCTTTCAAATCATTGACTGCCAAATCCTTGCTATCCTCTGCTCCCTCGACCGCTTTAATCAACGCCCGTTCGCCACCTGCGATGAGTCCGACGACCATGTTCGGTGACACGCCAAACGTCGGCACACATTCCGCCGCGTCTAAGATTCCGAGCCGTCCGCTCGTCCCTGCGCCGATGTAAATCAAACGTCCGCCTTGTTTGAAGGATGCGATGGCACGCTTCGTCACTTCGGCAATGACCGACAGTTCTTCTTGAATGACGTGTGGGACCGATTGATCTTCCTCATTCATCACTGCGAGGAACTCCTCGACCGCCATCTCGTCCAAGTGCATCGTACGTTCATTTCGTCTTTCAGTAGCCAGTTTGTCTAACATCGCCACCATCCTTTCTTCTCTCTAATTTTATTGTACTAACTTGAAATTAAAAGTCAAACTTATTTAAAAAAATAAGGAAATAAAATTTCATTATAGGTCAGGCGTATACATGTATGCATATAGATTTGTAGACATCTATAGAAAAACGCCCGGCCCTATTGGACCAAGCGCTTTAGCTGATGATTTTTTTCAACACGTGGACGTGATCGCCCCGTGCCGTGATGGAATCTTTTTCATAGACGTAGCCTTGCCGTTCCCAAAAGCGACGCGCCCGCTCATTGTGAGGTAACACTCCGAGTCGGAACACGGTCTGGAACGGACGCATCTGTTCCCGTTCCAGCTGTTCATAGAGACGCTGTGCGAGGCCGGTGCCGTGGTGTTTCTCCTCGACGACAAATAGTCCGAGCCAAAGCGAGCCGTCGACCGGATGCTTCTTCAGCAAATCGGCGACCGCGATGACGTCCCCGTCCGTAAAGACGAGGCTGACGGTCTCTTCGGCTTCAAAGTCGGTCAGATTCTCGTCCCGAAACGTCTCGGGTGTCTGTCCGTTTAACGCGGCGAACGACCGTTGTCGCAAGAGGAACGTCGCCACCGCATCGCGCCACGTTGCGTCATAGACGTGAATCATCGGCGCAACTTCACCATCTCGTCACGCGCCTCGGCGTAGCGATCAATCAATCCCTCGCCTTTGCGGTGCAACAGCCCCATATAAAGTGTGTCGATAATCGTCAACTGCGTCATCCGCGACGCGATGCTCGCGATACGGAAGTCCCGTTCAACGCTCGGCGTGCAGAGTCGGACGTCCGCTTCCCGATAGAGCGGTGACTTATCGAGGTCCGTGATGGCGACGACCGGCACCCCTTTCTTCTTGGCGAAACGGACGAGTTCGAGCACGTCTTTCGTCCGGCCCGACGTGCTGATGGCGACGAAGACGTCGTTCGGTCCGAGATGCGGGATGAGCGACAACATGTAATGGAAATCTTGCGATGTCTGGGCCGCATAGCCGAGCTTCGTGAATTTATATTGCGCGTCGTACGCAGCCGTCGACGAGCCGCCGACTCCATAAAATACGACTCGGTTGGCTCGCGCGAACGTATCAATTGCATGCTCGAGCTCACGCTTGTCCATCGCCTCGGCACATGCCTCGATGGCCATCTTGTTCACATGGATGACTTTTTGGAACGAATCGTACGGTGTATCTTTCTGCTGCAACACGTTGAAGTCGGTGAGCGTCGTCTCGGTGATCGCCAAGTCTTTGACGAGGGCAAGTTTGAACGCCTTGAAGCTATCGATGCCGACGACACGCGCAAAGCGGACGATACTCGCCTCGGACACGTCCGTCTTTTGAGCGAGCTCTTTCGTCGTCATATTTGGGACGAGCGTCGAGTGGGATAAAATATAGTCGGCGATTTTTTTCTCCACGGACGTCATCTCGCTTTTGGCGAATTCGATTTTTTTGAGTAAGGATTCCATCGGGTCATCCCCTTCCTACTTCTAGTTTCTGTTTCCATGATAGCGGATTCTTTCTTCACAAGCCAACTTGGACATGGAAAAAGTCAAGCCATCGCTTGACCTCATGGTTATAAATTTTTGGCGTTGAACGTATCGCTGCCTTGAATCGTCCCGTTTTGGAACCCTTTATCGAACCAACGTTTCCGTTGCTCGGACGTCCCGTGCGTGAACGAATCCGGCGTCACATAGCCGCGTGCCTGTTTTTGAAGCGTGTCATCCCCGATTTGATGCGCCGCATTCATCGCCTCTTCGACGTCACCTGCCTCGAGATAGTCCATCCCTTGGGCGTGGTGGGCCCAAACTCCCGCATAGTAATCGGCCTGGAGTTCGAAGCGAACCAAATATTTGTTGAATTCGGTCTCACTCATCTCGTTGCGGAGCGGCATAATCTCGTCCGTCGTGCCAAGCAACGTCTGGACGTGATGCCCGACCTCGTGGGCGACGACGTACGCCATCGCAAAGTCACCCGGTGCGTTGAACTGTTGACTGAGGTCATCATAAAAACTTAAATCGATATACAGCTTCTGATCACCCGGACAGTAGAACGGTCCGACGGCCGACCCGGCAATCCCACACGCGGATTCGACTTGGTCTTTATAGATGACGAGCGTCGGCTCCCGATACGTCAATCCGTTTTCGGCAAAGATATCGGTCCACACTTCCTCGGTGTCCCGCAGCACGACCGACACGAAATCGGCCATCTCTTCTTCACGTGCTGAACCCTCATACGTTCCAGACGACTGTTCTGGTTCTCCGAGTCCGATATTGTTGACGATATCGCCCGGATTCCCTCCATTGAGCAATGTGAAGACGATAACTAAGATGAGACCGAAGCCCCCACCAATCCCTGCGATGCCTTTCCCTCCGACACGTTGTCCCCGTCGATCCTCGACGTTCCGACTTGCTTGTCTGCCCTTCCATTTCATGCGCCTGTTCCTCCTACGACTAGTCTGTCTTGTTCCTTACCCGGTTTTCACATATTTCGCACCTGCAAATTTAGGGGGCGTCGCGTACGGAGTCGACTTTATTCTTCCCAGTCTGCGCGACTTTCTCTAAAATGAAAGAGAACGAACTAAAAGGAGGAAATGTGATGCCATACGTAACTGTCAAAATGCTCCCAGGTCGCACGGTCGAACAAAAACGTGCGTTGATTGAAAAAGTGACGGACGCCGTCTCCGAGACGACGAACGCCCCGAAAGAAAACATCACCGTCTTCATTGAAGAGATGGACGCGACGCACTACGGTCAAGCCGGCGTCATGCACGCGGATAAGAAGTAAACACAGCGACCGCCCTTCCATCTCGGAGGGGCGGTCGCTTTTTCAGTCTTCCAAATTCACTTCAAACCGCTCGCTCGGGACAGTCGGTTTAATGAGATGACGCGTCGCACGCCAAATGTGATAGCCGATTCGGTCCAGCCAGAGGAGGGCCTGCACCTTTTGAATCGTCTGATCCATCTCGAGTTGATTAGCCGCCGTCTCCTCGAGCAGTTCGGCCCGGTGCGCCTTCCTGTATTCAGCTAGCTGTTTCGAGGCCGTCTTCCACTGCCGCGACTCTTCCGGGGGCGTGTGATGGTTAAGCGTCTCGACCATGTCGAGTTCATGCAAGACGAGCTGACGCGCGACCAGGAAGTCCGTATCGCGGAGCGCGTCGACCGGGTCGACTTCACGCATGACGAACAGCCACCGCTCCAAGTGGTCGATTGTATGGAGCAGCGACAGATGTTGGCCGTAATCGTTGCGTCCTCGCCCTTCTTCCAATTGAATCGTGCTCAAAAAGACCCGGACATCGCTAAGTGTCTTCTCGACGAGTTGGAGCTCATCGTCGCGTTTACGGGCCTCGGTCAGTAACAGTTGCGTCTCTTTGGCCAAATAGCGCTCAATCTCAATCAATGATCGCCGGGCCGCCTCGAGCGCAACCGTCGGGATGCGGGCCATATTCGGGTCGAGGAACCGGGTCAGCTTTTCCGCCCGGCTCGGGATCCACTTGAGCAATTGACGACTGAACGCCTGATGGAACGGCAGGAACGTGAACACCCCGAGCAAATGGAACGAGGTGTGGAACAAGGCGAGCCGCAACAGTTCGTTCCAATTGAGGCGATCGGCCACACCGTTCACGACACCGAACAAGAGCGGGAACGTCAGCCAGCCGATGAGTAAAATCGAGCCGTGGACGAGCACGTGCGCCAAGACGATGCGGCGGGCCGACTTCCAGCCTCCGATTGACCCGATGGCGACGACGAGACTCGTCCCGGCGCTTTGTCCAAGCACGAGCAGACAGGCTTGGGCGAGCGTCACCGTATCGGTCGCGAGCGCCGTCATCGTCAAGACGAGACCAATGCTCGAGGACTGTAATAGGACGGTCATCAGTAATCCTGTCCCAAGCAGTGCGAGTTGATGCAACGGTGTGTCCGCTTCCCAACCAGCGAATGAGAACGTGACGACGTCGCGCATCGCCTCTTGGAGCGTGCCGATGCCAACGAAAATCAAACCGAGTCCGACCATGAGCATACCGATGCGCTTGACGCGCCGTCCAATCAAACGTAGCGCCATACCGACCCCGATGAGCGGGAGCAACAGCTCGCGAATATCCACGTTATAACCTAAGAGCGCTACAATCCATCCGGTCGTCGCACTGCCCGCGTTCGCTCCGATGACGAGTGTGAGCGCTTGGGTGAATGTCAACAGACCGGCGCTGACGAAACTGATCGTCATGAGCGTCGTCACGGTCGATGACTGGAAGAGTGTCGTCATTGTGGCTCCGAGAAACGCACCTGACACCGGTCCCTCTGTCAACAGATTCAAGCGTTGCCGGAGCCGCTCCCCGGCCATGTTTTTCAACGTATCCGTCAACAGCATCATCCCGAGCAAGAAAATCCCGATCCCGCCGACCAATGTGCCAATCCCCATGGTGTCACTTCCTTTTCAACGATTCACTCTCCCCGTAACGTTGACAACATCCATGTTTTTTCTGACGCGTAATCTTTCAAATTGAGGAGCACGTCCTCAGGATAATAGATTTTCTCGTCTGACTGGCGCGAGTTCAAAATCGATTGGACGAGCATCGATACTTCTGAGATTTCGCGACGGTCGCCGTCGTTCATTTGCAGGTAGATGCCTTCGTATTTGCCATGCCCTTTATACAAGTCGTACGGCAGTTGACTGAGCTGGTCCTCGAGTAAGTAGTAGCGGGTCGGCAACCCGATTGACTCCATCGTCGAACGCAAGCGGTCCATGTAGCGGACGCGGTTCGCTTCCGGGAAATTCTTATACTTCAACAGGCGGCGGTTGACGAACCGGCTCGCGAGATCGGCCAAAATCGGGTCCGCCTCGTCCATCCATTCTTGGAAATAGAAATAGACGATTGTTTCATCAAGCTTCAAGTAATGCTCGAGCGTCATGTCCTCATGATTGAAAATCGGCAAGAAATGCTTCGGCGTCATCTCGAAGGCGTAGCCTGACTCGTACAGCTCTTGCGCCCGCTCGAGCACGGCTTTGAGCAACAGGTCGCTCGACCGCGTCGCCGGGTGTAAATAGACTTGCCAATACATTTGATAGCGCCGCATGATATAGTCCTCAATCGTATGCATGCCCGACTGTTTGACGACGACTTGGTCCTCATCGGGACGCAACACCCGAAGCATGCGCTCGAGGTCGAACTTGCCGTAACTGACGCCGGCGAAATGGGCGTCACGGAGCAGATAGTCCATCCGATCGACGTCGAGTTGCGAACTGAGGATATTGACGAGCAGTCGGTTCGGATGTGTCTTATTGATGATGGCCGCCACTTCTTCCGGGAAGCCGACCCCCATCTCAGACAGCACTTTGTTCACTTCCGTGTCCCCGAGGATGATCCGTTCGGTCCACACCTCGTGACGGACGGCGAAGACGTGCTCGAACGCGTGCGAGAACGGACCGTGTCCGACATCGTGCAGCAGCGCCGCCGCGAGCATCAACTCCCGGTTGCGATCATCCCACTCCGGATACTCATGGAACTGATCGATTAGCTGTCGGGCGATTTCGTAGACGCCGAGCGAATGATGGAAACGCGTATGCTCGGCCCCGTGGAACGTCAAAAACGACGTCCCGAGCTGCTTGACGCGACGTAACCGTTGAAACTCTTTCGTATTGATCAATTCCCAGACAAGATGATCATAGACGTATATATAACGGTGAACCGGATCTTTGAACACTTTCGATCCTGACAATTGACCTCGTGACGTATACATGACGTTGCCCCCTACGTTTCATTAATGATTGGATTCGACTTCTAGCGCGTCGTTCCTCCCATGTTATAATGGGAAGGAAATTATTTATTGAAAAGGAATTATGTATATGACCCATCCATTATTACGACAACCGACCTACCGTGTCATTGACCAGTCTTCTCTCGGTCCGGCGTTCCAAGCCGAGCAATCGTTCGCGACGGACGATACGCTCTGTGCCTCGACCGCGACGTCAGGTGCCGTCCTGCGGGCCTGGGTTCATCTAAACACGGTCGTGCTCGGAATTCAAGACGCCCGTCTGCCCCACTTGGCAGATGGCATCCGTTTGCTTCATGAACACGGCTTCCGTCCTGTCGTCCGCAATTCAGGAGGACTGGCCGTCGTCTTAGACGCGGACGTGTTGAACTTATCTTTGATTTTACCCGAGAAAGACGGGATTCAAATCGATAGCGGCTACGAGGCGATGACGTCACTCATCCAACTCATGTTCCAAGATGTGACGACCGAGATCGTGCCTGGCGAAATCGTCGGCTCATACTGCCCGGGCAGCTTCGATTTGTCGATTGACGGCAAGAAGTTCGCCGGCATCTCACAGCGCCGTGTCCGTGGCGGTGTCGCCGTCCAAATTTATTTGAGCGTCCGCAAGAGCGGGAGCGAACGCGCCGCCCTCATCCGTGATTTTTATGAGCGCGCCATCCAAGGCGAAGCGACGCGCTTCACGTATCCCGAAATCGTCCCGGAGACGATGGCGTCGCTCGAAGATTTGCTCGGGATCCCGCTCACTATCGATGACGTGTTGCGTCGCGTCTACACTGTCCTCGGTGGCGTGAGCCGGCTCATTCCAGGCTCGCTAGATGCGAACGAACAAACGACGCTCGCGACCCAGCTCGACCGGATGTGGAAACGCAACGAACCGATTCGCGACATTGAACAACAATTAGCAGAGGAGTGACCGCATGTTTAAAATCATAACCGATACCGGAGCCGATTTGACCCAAGACCAAGTTATCGAGTACGGCCTCGAGGTATTGCCGCTCGGCGTCATCATCGACAACGAGGAATTTTTAGACGGGGAAACGATTCAACCGAAAGACGTGTACGACGCGATGCGGAACGGCAAGACACCGAAGACGTTCCAAATCGAGGCGGCCCGACTTGAGCGTTGTTTCCGCCAACATCTCGAATCAGAAATCCCGTTCCTGTATCTCGCTTTCTCGGGCGAGCTCTCGGGTACCTATCAGACGGCCGTCATGGTCGGCAACCTACTTAAAGAAGAATACCCGAACAGCACGTTCCATATTCTCGATACGCGTGCAGCGTCCGTCGGCCAAGGGCTGTTCGTCAAGACGGTCGCCGAATATGGACAGGATCATACGTATGAAGAGACGGTCGCCTACGCGACGTCGCTCGTCGGCAAAATCCGGCATTTGTTCACGGTCGAATCGCTCGAGTATTTGATGCGCGGCGGCCGTGTCTCGAAAGCGAGCGCGTTCATCGGGGATTTGTTGACAATTTTACCGCTTTTGACAGTCGAAGACGGCAAACTCGTCCCAATCGAGAAGGTGCGCGGTCACAAGAAAGTGTTACGCCGCATCGTCGAGTGGATGACCGAGTCGAAACCGCTCGTCGAGGGTGGGCATATCTTCATCGGTCACGGGGACGACCCGGTCAAAGCCGATCAGTTCGAGGCGTTGTTACGGGAACATGTGAACCCGGCGAGCGTCACGAAGACGATTGTCGGTTCGGCCATCGGGGCGCACACAGGCCCAGGCCTTCTCGTCGTCGGCTATTTCGAGGCGTGACAATCAAACGAAAAACCGCGAGTACCCTCATGGGGCGCTCGCGGTTTTAGTTTACTTGTTCCAGTTGCGGAATCCGTCACCAAACTCGAGGTGCAAGTCGTCTCCGAACACGCCGTTCTCAAACGTCGGTACGTCGACCGGGAGTTTGCCCGCCGGTTTAACTTCACCGAAGATGGCGCGAATGCCGGCCGGGAGGTTCGGTCCTGCCGATTTGGCATTGCCCGCCTCTGAATCCGGTCCGTTCGGGTCACCTTTGAAGCCGTAGATGATGAGCTGGGCCGGTGCATCCGGCTGAACCGCCACATCGTACGGGTTACGCAGGCTGAGCAAGACTGACTTCTTGCCCGTCTCGTTGGCGTAACGGAACACTTCGGCCGGCACGTAGTTGTCAGCCGAAGTCGATTTCAGCTTGGCGCTGTTGTTCACGTTCGAGCCGACGATGATATAGTCGGCCGCGTCGAGTTTTTCTTTCAATGCCGGGTTTTGATCCAAGTGCTTCGTCGATGCCGTATAGTTCGCGGCGATGACATTCACGTCTTTCATGTTGCCGGCGTTCTTCTCGAGCGACTTGATCGTCTTGATCATGCTGTCCGTCTGGTCTTTCGCCGGTGACAAGACGAGGACCGTCTCACCTTTTTTCGGTTTGAACGGAAGCGTCTTGTCATCGTTTTTCACGAGCGTGACGGCCGCCTCGGCGATTTCACGTTCTTTCGCTTTATGTTCGGCACTGCCGACGACCGCATTCGCCTCAGCGAGTTTCGCCTCGAGCGTCGTCGTGTCGACCGATTCTTGCCAAATGCCGCGTTCCGCTTTGAGCGTCAAAATCCGCTCGACCGCTGCATCAATCTTCTCTTCTGACAGGCGTCCATCCTCGACGGCTGCCATGACGTCTTCAAAGATCGTCTCGAGCTTCACGACGTCCGCGTTTGACCGTAAAATCGTCGGCATGAGCGCGATATCCACGCCCGCATCGAACGTCTTGATGACCGCTTCGGCTTCCGTGAAGTTATCGGCAATCGCCTGCATGTTCAAGGCGTCCGTGATGACGATCCCGTCATAGCCCATGTCTTCCCGTAACACGCCCGTGATGACGTCGTCCGAGAGCGTCGCCGGGAGCGGGAACGTGCCGCGCGGTGAGTTCACGACCTCATCTTCGATTTGTGGCATCCCGATGTGTGCCGTCATGATCATGTCGATGCCTTCGGTGATGGCTCGTTTGAACGGTAACAACTCGAGACCGCGCAAATCTTCGAGCGATTTGTCGACGATCGGAAGTCCGTAATGCGAGTCGACCGCCGTGTCACCATGACCTGGGAAATGCTTCGCCGTCGCGGCGACGCCCTGGTCTTGGATTCCTTGTGTCATCGCCGAGCCAAGCTCGCCGACGAGTTCTGGGTCGCTCGAGAACGAGCGCACGCCGATGACCGGGTTAGCCGGGTTGTTGTTGACGTCTAGCACCGGACCGAAGTTGACGTTCACCCCGAGCGCGTTCAACTCCGAACCGATAATATTCCCCGCGTCGTATGCGTACTGGCTGCTCCGTGTCGCCCCGAGCGCCATGTTACCCGGCAAGTTCGTGCCCGTTCCGAGACGTGTCACGATTCCACCCTCTTGGTCAATCGTGATGAAGAGCGGTACGTCGTTGCTTTCGTCTTGTTTGACGACTTCTTGGAGGTCGTGGACGAGTTTCGTCGTCTGTTCGGTCTCGGTCACGTTTTCCGCGAACAAGATGACACCCCCGAGGTCAAACCGATCGACGACGCGCGCCACATCTGTCGCGAGTGCCGTATGGTTCGCCCCGTTCCATAATCGGAAGTCTGGCATGATCATTTGACCGAGCTTTTGTTCAAGCGTCATCGACGTGAGCTTGGCGTCCACACGCTGCTCGATTGATGGTGCTGGCGTCTCCTCCGCTACGACCGCAGTCGCCATCGGGACCGATGAGACGAGTAGCGCTGTCGTTAGCCCCAGTGTCGCCGTCCAGTTCAATGCTTTGTTCATGTTCCCCACTCCTTTTTTGAAAGTTTCCCCGACCCCCAAACAAAAAGGCATGGAGGAAGAAGCGTTGCCTCACCAACGCTCGTTCACCCCATGCCTGATCGTATCAGTTACATATGGTCCTTATTCAGGTGGTCAACATCAGTATAGCAATTCAAAAAATGGGAAACAACACTTCACATGAAAGCGTAACCATTTTGAAATATATATTCTGTTTTGAAACACATTCAAGCTGTATTGGCAAAGCCAATAATTTCGCTGGTTCGAATTCGACCGCATCTTTGGTAAACTCTTTTTGTTAGGGGTTAACTTTCAAAAAGGGGGAAATCATCTTGGCACGAGGGGAACTGCAACGAAAGCCGGAATGGTTAAAGATTAAACTGAACACGAACGAGACATACACTGGTCTCAAAAAGATGATGCGCGAGAAAAATCTACATACGGTTTGTGAGGAAGCGAAGTGTCCGAACATCCATGAATGTTGGGCCGTCCGCCGCACCGCGACGTTCATGATTCTTGGAAGCATCTGCACCCGCGCCTGCCGCTTCTGCGCGGTTACGACGGGCAAGCCGAACGAACTCGACTGGGAAGAACCGAAACGCGTTGCCGAGTCGGTCCGCCTCATGAACCTGAAGCACGTCGTCATCACGGCCGTCGCCCGCGACGACTTGAACGACTACGGAGCGACGGTATTCGCCGAGACGGTCCGCGCCGTCCGTGCCATGAACCCGGAGACGTCAATCGAAGTGCTCCCGTCCGATATGATGGGTGACTTCTCGGCGCTCCAGACGCTCATCGATGCCGGCCCGGACATCATGAACCATAACTTGGAGACGGTCCGTCGTTTGACACCGAGAGTCCGCGCCAAAGCGACGTACGACCGGACGCTCGAATTTTTAAAACGGTCGAAAGAACTGAACCCGGACATCCCGACGAAGTCGTCCATCATGGTCGGACTCGGCGAGACGAAGGAAGAGTTGATTCAAGCGATGGACGACCTCCGGGCCCATCACGTTGACATCCTCACGCTCGGCCAATACTTGCAGCCGACGAAGAAGCACCTCGACGTCGAGCGCTACTACCATCCAGATGAGTTCGCCGAGCTGAAAGAGATCGCGTTGGCGAAAGGCTTCTCCCACTGTGAGGCCGGACCGCTTGTGCGTTCCTCGTATCACGCGGACGAACAAGTCCACAAGGCACGTCGTCACACGATGTTGCCAATCGACTAAGAGAAAGAAGAGACGTTTATGATTGGAACGACATGGCATTTGCTTCATACCGCCCCGCTGTCCCCAGCCAAGAATATGGCTATCGATGAGGCCATCGCCGGCTGGGTCGCGCGCGGTGACGTAAAACCGACACTCCGTTTTTACGCCTGGGCCCCGCACGCCATCAGCGTCGGGCGCTTCCAACGGGCGACGCGCGATCTCGACCGCGACGCGCTCGCTTTAAATGGGATCCCGGTCGTCCGTCGTTTGACCGGCGGACGGGCCGTTTTGCACGCGGACGAGCTGACGTATAGCGTCATTCTCCCTGAGACGATGCCATCCTTGCCGACGAACGTCATCGAGAGCTATCGCCTCCTGACCGAAGGGGTGCGTCGCGGGTATCACGCACTCGGCGTCCCGGCCGAGTTCTCGGTGCCGTTGACCGAGGCCGACCGTGAGGCGCTTCGAAAACCGAAGTCGGCCGTCTGTTTTGACGCCGCCTCGTACTATGAGCTCGCCGTCGACGGGAAAAAGATTGCCGGGAGCGCCCAAGTGCGCCACCAAGGTGCCGTCCTGCAACACGGCTCAATCCCATTGTCGATTGACGATGACGTCTTGTTCGACTGCTTCAATCTCGAGGCCGATGCGAAGGCGGAGGCCAAAGCCCGCTTTGGTGACAAGGCCGTCTCCTTGAACGAGACGCTCGGTCGACCGGTCGCCTTCGACGAGGTCGCGGCGGCGTTCACGGACGGGTTCAGTGACGCGTTCGACTTGACGTTCGAACCGCTTACGTTCACCGAGGCGCAGCAACAAGAGATTCAGGAGCTCGTCGCCAAATATGAGAGTGACGAATGGGTCTGGAAACGCTAAATTCAAACAACACCCGATCGAAGTGAGGGGATCCTCTCTTCGATCGGGTGTTTTCGTTATTGTTGCGTATAAATCGAGACCGAGCCTCCGTTGACGAAGAACTGACCCCAGCCGTCAGCATTGATCGTGACGAGACGGGCGTTGTTGTTCGTCATGTCTTTCCATACCTCGCCGGCGTTCTGCTTGCCGACGTACATCCACTTCGAGCCGCCCGGACCGTCCGATAGAATCGTCGCGAGACCCGATTTGGCACGGTCGGTCACACCTTCACGTGTCCAGCCGATGACGTCCTGATGATCGAGGTAGTCATGCTGCGTCCCGTAGGCGAAGTCTTTTCGTGCCTTCAAAATCGGTTGGAGCGTGCCCGACATGTTCGGGATTTCGCGGTTCGTCGTCCCTTTCGTGCCGTAATAGTCTCCATAGAAGAGGGCCGGATAACCCTGACCGCGCGTCATGATCGTCGCGTAGGCGAGCGGTTTGAACCAGTTGGCGACCGTCGACTCGAGCGACTGGCCCGGCTGTGAGTCGTGGTTATCGACAATCGTCACGGACAGCGACGGATGCTGTTCGGTGACGGTGCCTTTCAGGATGTTGCGCATATCGTAATTCCCGCCGCCGTTACCAGCCGCTTGGAAGTTGTAATGGAGCGGCACATCGAAGACGGAATGCGTGTAGCCCGTCTTATACAGATAGTCGTTGATGGCACCGAGGTCGTTCTTCCAATACTCGGCGACCGTGAACATCTCTTTCCCGGTCGTCTGGCGCACGCTCGTCACCCACTCCTTCAAATACGAGTGGCTGATATGTTTGACCGCGTCCAACCGGAAGCCGTCGAGCCCGAGCGAGTCGGCGTACCATTTACCCCAGTTCTTCATCTCTTGGCGGACCTCAGGATGCTCGAAATCGACGTCGGCATACATAAGATAATCATAGTTGCCGTTCTCGTTCGACACGTCCGTGTCCCACGCCTTGCCCGTGCTCTTAAATTTATAGATGCGGCTCAAGCTGCGTGACTGATCCCAATCGGTGCCGTCAAAATGGTACCAGCGCCATTTGAATGGCGAGTATGTATTGTTGCGCCCCGCGAAGTTGAACCCGGTCCAGGCCGAGATGCCATACTCACCGGACGTTTCTTGGTTCCGGTTCGACGGATTGACCTCGATTGCCTGAACGGATTCGGTATAATCGGCCCCGCCCTTGTGATTCATGACGACATCGCCGTACACACCGATTCCTTTACCGCGCAAGTTCGAGATGGCGGTCTGGAGCTGCGCTTTCGTCCCGTACTTCGTCCGGGTCGTCCCTTTTTGGTTGAATTCGCCGAGATCGTATAAATCGTACGCCCCATACCCGACATCGTTCTGTGACGTGCCTTTGTACGCCGGCGGAATCCACACCGTCGTCACCCCGATGTCTTTCAAGTGCTGCGAGTCATTCGATAGTCGGTTCCAATGCAGCCCGTCGTTCGGGACGTACCATTCAAAGTACTGCATCATCGTACCGTTTTGCGGCGTCGTCGCCTGTGCGACCGGTTGCCCGGCGAGCAGTGCAATCGCGGTGACACCAGCCGTCATCGCTAACCCTTTCCGTCTTTTACCCATGCCCGTTCCTCCTCTTCAAAATGAATGCAAGCGATTTCATTAATTATCATGCCCGATTCTATTTTGGTTGAATAGAGGATTTCCATAAAACAGTTCTCTGCGCCTAACTATTTTTTTCTTGAATAGTTCAGTCGACCAAAACAAAACGGATGGCTTGTGCCATCCGCCTAGTCATTCATTCCGTTCCAAACGTTTTCGCTTCACGAGGTATCCGAGATAAGGGAGTCCGGTAAAGACGAGGCCGATGACGACCAGCGTCTGCAACACCAAGATGATGGCTTCCGCCGTCTGTGGCCAATCCAATTGCAACATGAACACGAATCCGAGTGATAGCAATAGACAAATGAGCGCCGCCCGGCCCATCGTCCGCTCGACTTGGCCGTATTTCTCTTCGGTCGTCTGGCGATCGGTATAGAGAGGCGTCGCGTCCGGACGACCTTTGAACACATGAATCTCTTCACCTGTCGACGTGACATGCTCCCAGCCGCTCGCGGCGAACAGCTCGAAATATTCCGCGTCCGGTTGTTTCCGATAATCGAGACTGTAGCGCACATCCATCGGTTCGCCTTCAACGAGCGTGTAGCCGAGCGGCGCGAACTTCTCTAAATGCCAGCCTTGAGCGGCCATCCGTTCCAATTTTTTCATTTCCCGTTCTTCGGCGAACGCCAGTCCCCAACTCGACATATATTTCCGTTTCATCGCTGTCCCTCCCCTTCTAAAATGAAGCGTGCATCATCGACGATCGCTTGCCTGCGTTGCAAGTCTTCCGCCACGAGCGCACGCCCCTGTGCCGTGATCACATAACGTTTCTGTTTCCCGTCCCCGTCAATCGGCTCGATCAGCTGTGCGTTCACGAGTTTCTTGATGATTGTGTACATCGACGCCGGCCCGATTTTAATCCGCCCGTTCGTCAACTCGTCGACGAACTGCATAATCAAATAGCCGTGACGCGCCTCGGTCAAGGCGAGCAGGATATAGAGCATGCTGTCGGTCAATTCGCCGAGCTCGATCGTATCATTACGCGGCATCCCGCCACCTCCTATATCATTCATTGATATATCTTACCCTTAATATATATCGTTGAATGATATATGTCAATGAATGATATAAAAAAAGCCGCAGACAATTTGTCTGCGACCTGGTTAACTGGTGACGTAATCTAAATCATGCAAGATGTACGCCAAGAAGAACAACATGCTCGGGTTCTCGTAACGCATCTGCACTTTACGGAGTTGCTCGCGATACGTGACCTCATATTCGGCCCCGTTCATCTTCCGCTCCATGTTCATCTTGATGAGCGCGTCGAGCTTGTCCATCATGTCGACGAGCATGCCTTCATACGTGTCATCTTTCGAATCGGCCATATAGCGCCGGAACGCCGGCTGCATATAGCCCGGGAGGAGCGACAAGAGCGCCTCGCTCTCGGCCCGTTCATACGCCTCGAACGCCGCACCGGTCTCGGCAGTTGAATGTTTCACCGGGCCGAGCACGTCCCCGGTCACCCCCTCGACGAGATCGTGACAGAGCAGGCGCGCTGTCAGCTCGGCGACATCGACATCGACGTCATATTTCTCACGCTCGAGCAATCCGCTGAACATCCCGAGCGCGGCCGCCCGGAAGCCATGGATGGCGTCGTTATCGTCAATCGTGTTGAATCGGCCTTTCCACCGCCGGACACTGTCCATCCGCATGACGTTCTCGATGAACGTCGCCACGTCTGTCTCCGCTTCGACTTGTTCATACAGCCAACGGACCGATTCGAGCGGATGTTCGCGCAGGGCCGCTTTCATCTCTTCTAGCTTGGCGACGAAATGGGGCGAGCCGTGGCCGACTTCCCGACGAACGAACAGCATCGCGTCGAACGAGTCGATTCCATCGACGAGCCGTCCTTCGAATGAGTCGTCCTCCGCTTCGACGAGGAAACGATAAAAATGCGGCCGGAGCGACTGCGACAACAACTCGACGAGTCCGAGACTCGCCGTCCGCTCCATCCGTTCGATATGTTCTTTGAGCGTCGGTTCTTTTTTCGTCCGGTGCATGATTGGACCGGTCTGCACTTCGTTCATATCATGGAACAGCGCCTTGCCGAGCACGTCGAGCAAGTTGACGTCCCGTCCTTTGTTCTCTTCGTAGTATGCCGCGATCAAGCTGAAGACAGCGACGCGGAAACTGTGGCTTGCCGCGTTGTCATGATAATGCGGCGCATACTCGTCCCATCGTTGCACGTTCTGCATGCGTGTCATCTTGCGGATAAACGTTCCGTTATACATCAAATTCCTCCTTGGTTCAGTCGCTCCCACGAGTCATCGTGACAGACGATGTAAAGCATATCGCTCGCCTGAAGCGGTGTATCGAGCACCGTCGCGTAATCGAGACGGTCGTTGACGGCGATTAACGTGACGCCTTGATGCAACAAACTTTCCGCAGCGTCCCGGATGGTCGTCCATTCCGGTTTCGGTGCGAGCGCCTGGATGTTGCCGCCTGACTGTTTACTAAGCAGCTGACGGAAAATCGATGTCGTCCCCGGCTGCAGCGTCGCTTTCGCCATGAGGAGTGACACCGAGTCGTTCGCGAGAATAAAGTCGTCGATTCGGACGTGTTTGAATTTCGAGATGTTCCGTTCCTCGCACACCTCGACGACCGTATGCAAATCGACGCCACGTTCAGACGAGAGCGCTTCGACCGCTGACGCGATGAGCAACGATTTCCCGTCAGCGAGGAGTGTCTCCGTGATGCGGGCATCCGCGAAGATGGCGACCCGGCGCGCCTTTAAAATATTGGCCTGCAAGAGTACGGCCTCATCCGACGCGTCACCGTGGACGAAGTGGACATTGTCGTGGTCGTACGCTTCTTCCTTCAACTGATCGATTAAGACGATCTCAGCCTTTGGCTCATAGACGAGCACTTCATCAATTGCCTTTTTCGTCTTCGGCGACCAGCCGATATAGACGTAATGCCCTTCTCCTCGATACACTAACTTCCCCTCCCGTTTTAACCGTTGAAACGTCGCGCCGACTTCAACGAGTTTTCCAATCAACGCCCCGATAATCCCGATCCCGAACAGGAACAAGAAAATCCCGAGCCAACGTCCCGCGACCGATGTCGGGAAAAAGTCACCGTATCCGACGGTCGTGAGCGTCGTCATCGTCCACCAGAATGAGTCGAACATCGACGGGAACGTCTCCGGCTCGAGCACAAACCCGAGGACGGTACCCGTCAAGATGATGACGAGCGATGCCAAGACGACGTTCAAAAACGATAATTTCGATAATCCGCGCCAGACACGAAAAAAGATATGCACAGAAAAACCCCTCCTTTTCCTATATACTAGAGACAACTTACTTGATTTACGAAACCACCTTACGTTCGGTTCCGTATAGAAAGAAAAAAGAAAGGACGACGTCATGAACTCAATCGTTTTGGAATATCGACTTTATAAAAATGAACTTTCATTCGAGCCACTCTACCATTATACATCGCTCGGCCTCGATGAAGTACTTGCCCGTCGCGAATGCGAATTTTTCGTCAAGGACGGCATGACCTACAAGCAACGCTCATCGGCGCTCGAAGGCGAGCAATACTTCTTGATTTACGTCGACCGTTACACGGAAGGCCCGGTCGACAAGCATGAGACGACCGACATCAAAGTCGAGATCCGGACGCTCGACGACCGGTTCGACAATCCGATGCTCGAGGCGTATTACGTCGACCGTCATCTCGACGCCCTTGCCATGCTCGGCAGCCAATATTTGTACGTCGCCGGCAAAGAATATGAACGTGACTCGGCCGAGACGGATGAGGATCGCGGCGTCTATGTCATTTACGTCACCCCTACAGGTTATACATTGGAGGAATCAACATGAAGACAAGCAAAAAAATATTGAGCGGTCTGTCGGCCGCAGTGTTAACCGCTTCGCTCGCGGCGTGTGGCACCGACGAAACCGAGCAAGCGACGTTACCGGAAGAACCGACGGGCTACGAATGTGACGATTGGGACTGGGATGATGAGACGGAGTCATATTACTGTGACGATGAGCGTTCTCCTCACTTCGGCAGCTTCTTCTTGCTCGGCAGCCTGTTCAATTCAAAGAGTGCATTGAAGAATTCCTCGTCTTATAAAAATTACCGTTCGAATGGCGGCGCCAGCAGCATCACCCCGAACAAATCGAACTCAGGCTCTAACTCGGGCCTCGGCAGTGGCTCAAAAGGCGGCTTCGGGGGATGAAGCGCGACGCGTTGTTCGGCCAAATCCCTTTCTTTTGGCCTGACTTGAACGACGAGGAGTACGCCCTTTACGACTGTCTCGCCATGTCGGGTGACACGGTGAGACAAATTCGGAAGGCGACGCGTGACGTCGATACGATTTTCCGCAAGGCGAATCGCCTGCTGCGCACGCTCCCGGACGACACGCTCCGTTTGCTCGGTTACCCTGAGGCGAGCTTGCCGTTCCTCCGGGACAAGTCACTGCCGCAAGAGACGATTATCGGTCGCTATGACTGGATCGTCAAAGACGGCACCATCAAGTTGATGGAATTCAATGCCGATACACCGACGTTCATCAAAGAACTGTTCGATGTGAATGGCTATGTGACGACAGAATTCGGGCTCGACGACCCGAACGCGGCGTCGACCGAAGAGCTCAAGGCCGAACTTCGAAAAGCCGTCATCGCAGCGTGGCAACGACTCGGTCGGGACGGGACACCGAAAATCGTCTTTACGGCCCACGATGACAACATCGAGGACAAATGGACGACGCGCTTCCTTCAAGAGACGCTCGATTTGCCGTCCGAATTCGTCCCGCTCGACCGATTGCTCGTCGAGGCGGACGGCGTCTTCACACCATCTGGGGAAAAAGTCGACGTGTTATATCGTCAGACGTACCCGATCGAGCATCTGGTCGACGACCAGGCACCCAATGGTGATTTGATCGGCATCCGCCTGCTCGAACTAAACGCGGCCAAACGCGTCTCGGTACTCAATCCGCTCTCGGCGTTTCTCATGCAGTCTAAAGGCGTCCAAGCGCTCATTTGGGAACTGTATGAGGTCGATACATATTTCGACGAAGCGGAACGTTCCATCATCGAGACTTATTTTTTACCGACGTATCTCGAGCCTGATCCGTTTATCGGCCAGAGCGCGTACGTGCAAAAGCCCGCCTTCGGCCGGGAAGGCGACTCGGTCATCCTCTATGACCAAGCCGGCGTCCCGTTCCATAAAGAGGCGCTCCAGACGTACGCGGACGAGACGGCGGTGTATCAACAGTTCATCGAGCTGCCGACCCGTCTGACGAACACGGTCAACGGTCCGCTCGAGACGCACTACATGGTCGGCTGTTTTTGTTTGAACGGCCATCCGTCCGCCCTCGGCGTCCGCGCCGGCAGCATGATCACGAACAACCAGTCTTACTACTTAGCCATCGGCACAACAAAGGAGAATAACTTATGACGTTCATCACGCTCGATTCCATCTTGAGCTTCCTCGCTCACCTCGGCACAGGGTTTGGCCTGATTTTAGCCGGACTCGTCGTCTTCGCCCTTACGACGAAGTATTCGGAACGTAAATTGATTAAAGAAGGTAACGTCGCCGTCGCCTTGAAACTTTGGGGGAAAGCAATCGGACTCGCCATCGTCATCTACACGGTGTGGGCGAACAGCGTCAACCTGCTCGACGCCTTCATCTGGGGACTCGTCGGGATTCTTGCCCAAGTGCTCGCCTTCTGGACATTTGAATACGTCCTGACACCAGGCGTGAACTTAGAGAAAGAAGTCGAGAACGGCAACCTCGCCATCGGGATTAGCCTCTTCTCCGCCTCACTCGTCGTCGGCATCATCGTCGCCGCGAGCTTGACGTACTAATCAAACAGCCCATGCGCTCAGGATTGAGGCATGGGCTGTTGCTATAGAAAGGAAGAGACAAATGTTCAAACGAAAAATTATCGGAGTGTTGCTAGCTTGTATCGCACTTATCGCCTTGATACAAAACGGACCTACATTTTTAGAGAATCGAAAGCTTGATCGCTATTTGGCTGATGACGGTTTTCACGCCTATACATTCGATCAATTTGATGAATCAAACCTCGCCCTGTTCACAAATGAGAACGAGACAATGCTTGGACTCGCCGAGATGAGTGGTGACGGGTATGGTGCCACAACTGTCGAGACAGTCGATGCAGCTCCGTTCGACTATATCGAGCTTGAACATGAAGGCACTTATTATTGGGGGGTGCGTCTCAACAACAACCCTCAAAAAGTGGCTTCTCTCCGCATCATCGGAGAGCGTATGCAAGGAGAACACGTCCTCAATCGTCCCGAAGAGGATACATTTTCTAAATATCATATCTTGAAATTACATAACGTCCCTCAAGAAGATTGGACGATTCAAACGTTAGACCAAAATGAGCAAGTCATTGACTCGATCGATTTCTGAAAACTGAACAAGGAGAGGCAAAATGTCAAAACGTAGACTCGCATTATTCCTTACAGGTATGATCATTATCATCGCCATTTCAGTCACGGCCGGTATCCGGTCTTATAACGACGAACAACGAAAACAAGCATCCGAACAGGTACAACAAGAATTGAACGACCAGATGACTGCCCAAGGGTGGTCTGCTTACGAATACCATAAATTAGAAGGATCGACCGTCACGCTATTCACGAACGCAGACGACACGATTCTCGGTCTAGGCATCATGAAAACGAACGGTGAGTTTAGTAGCTCGACCCGTGACACAATTGAAGAAACACCATTCGACTGGGCTCATCTTGGCAATGGAACAGACGAATACCTTGGGGTTCGGTTGAACAATCAACCCGAAGACGTCGTGTACTTGCGGTTACAGAATTCCGATTGGAGTAAAACCTACATGGTCAACGATCCTCGAGACGAAGGATATATCAGGACTTACTTGATTACTCTAGAGAAGACGCTACTTGGCGACTGGACAATCGAAACGCTCGACCGCGACAAAAACGTGATCCACGCTGAGCAACTATAAAAACCGCAAACCGATAACCGGTCTGCGGTGATACGACGACTGCTTTCGCGGTCGTCTTTTCTTATGCTTTGGCGAGTACGGCCGATGGACCGAAGAACTCGTAACGGGCTTGTGGAATTGTTTGGACGACCGTCTCCATCATCGCGGTCGGACCGCACGTGTAGACGTCGTGTCCGTCGACATCGAGTGCTTCGAGCTGTGTCGCACTCATGCAACCTGATACGTCATCGACGTGTGTGATGAGCTGGAGACCAGCGTTCACAAGTTCATCGAGCTCTTCACCGAGCGGACGGAGGCTCGTGCTGCGGACAGCATGGAGCAACGTGACCGAACGGCCTTGACCGAGTGCCGTCTTCGCCATGTTGAAGAGCGGCGTGATACCAATCCCGCCAGCGACGAGTGTGAGCGGACGATCCGATGCTTCGAGCACGAATTCGCCAGCCGGGGCACTCACTGGAATCTCCGTACCGACCGTCTGCTCGTGGAGCCAGTTTGAGACGAGCCCTTCCGCTTTCGGCGCAATCCAGTAACCGTCTTCTGTCGTTTCGACGACGCTATATTGACGGTGGTGCAAGATGTCTTCCCCAGCGATACGGGCTTGAACCGAGATGTATTGACCTGGGATGGCCGTCCCGACGACTCCGTCGTTCGCTTTGATGTGGAATCGTTTCACTTCCGGTGTGTCTTCAATCACTTCAGCAACCGTGAACGGTTTGAAACCGATCCATGGTGCATCATCGTACATTTGTTTCTCGAGCGAGATGAAGACGTCAGCGATGACACCGTATGCTTTCGCCCAAGCGTCGATGATATCCGGCGTCGCTGCTTCACCGAGCACATCTTGAATCGCTCCGAGTAAGTTCTCGCCGACAATCGGATAATGTTCTGGGCGGATGTTCAAGCTCTTGTGTTTATGGAGTGCCGGTTGGATGGCCGGAAGGATCGCTTCGAGACGATCGATATGGACGGCTGCTGCGTAAACGGCGTTGGCAAGCGCCTCTGGCTGCCGACCGCGTTTTTGATTCGTATGATTGAAAAATTGACGGACCTCTGGGTTGTTTTCGAACATGCGCTTATAGAAGTGACTCGTGATGGCGACACCGTGGTCTTTCAAGACCGGTGCGGTCGCTTTGACGATATCCATCGTTTGTTGATCTAACATTTTATTTCCCCCTTTTTGAAAGTTCATGTTCATTATGTGAGGTAAGTCACTTCAAAAGCAATATATAAAATACTTGTTTAAATACAAGTTCAAATTTCCGCCTTGAATCCGCCACGCTTTTTTCACATCTTCCATCGTCGCGCTTTCGCGAGATGTCTTGTACAATGAACGAATGAAGAGGTGAATCATCATGCGGCTCACGCAAACGTGCGACTACGCACTCCGAACACTCATGTATAGCGCCACGTTCTCCCATCGTCTTGTGACGATTCAAGAAGTGGCGGACCAATATCAGATTTCAAAGAACCACGTCATGAAAGTCGTCTATGAGCTCGGGAAGCACGGATATCTGGAATCGGTACGCGGCCGTGGCGGCGGCTTCCGGCTCGCCCGCCCGATGGAAGACATCAATGTCGGCGACGTCGTCCGGACGATTGAACCGCTCGAGCTCGTCGAATGTTTCGGCGAAGGACGATGTGTCATCGCCCCCGCGTGCGACCTGCGGAGCGTCTTGAACGAGGCGATGCTCGCGTTCCTGCACGTGCTCGACCGCTATACGATTGCCGACCTCGTCGCCAACCGGACGAACGAACTGGCTATGTTGCTAGGCATACAAAACCCGACGGACTGAAGTAGTCCGTCGGGTTTGTCTGTTATAGCGGTTTTAATTTGGCCTCAATCTCGGCTCGTCGCGGCTCGAGAAACGGCGGCAGCGCCAAGCGTTCCCCGAGTGACTCGACCGGCTCATCCGTCGCAAATCCAGGGCCATCCGTCGCCAGTTCCACCAAAATCCCGCTCGGTTCGCGGAAATAAATCGATTTGAAATAATAACGGTCGATTAGGCCCGAATGACTGATACCGAAAGAATCGAGCCGCTCGACCCAACGCGCCATCTCGTCATCATCCTCGACGCGAATCGCGACGTGGTGGACACTGCCCCGGCCCGGCCGCTCCGACGGTAAATCGGGACGGTCGACGAGATGAATCTCTGTAGCCACACCCCCGTCGCCCGTCTCGAACACACGAACCGATTGCCCGTTCCGTTTGAACTCAGACGCGAAGCGATAACCGAGCACGTCCGTCAGTACGCGTTCCGTCTTCTCGATTCGCCGCACCGTCCACTCGCTGAACCCGAGGCCGAAGATGGCGACGTTTGCCGGTACCGGTCCGTTTTTCCACGGCGTCCCTGACCCGCCCTCGACGAGACAGAGCCGTTGCCCCTCCTCGTCCTCGAAATAAAGAGTCGGACGACCGAGCACATCCTCTAACGGAGCATGGAGTACACCGAATTCGGAAAATCGTTCCAGCCAGTACGACAATGCGCCGTTCGGCACCCGGAGCGCCGTCCGCGAGATGCTGCTCGACCCTTTATACGTTTGCCCGAGAAAAGGCAGCTCGAAGAACGTCAAATCCGTCCCCGGTGTCCCCGATTCATCTGCGTAAAACAAGTGATACATCGATGGATCGTCTTGGTTGACAGTCTTTTTGACGAGTCGCATCCCGAGTACCTCCGTATAGAATCGCAAGTTCTTCGACGCGTCCCCTGTCATCGCCGACACGTGATGTTGTCCTAAAATCGCCTTCATCCGACTTCTCCCCTTTCAACTTTGATTATATTGTACCATCCACAAATAAGTAAAGTTAGCTTTACATTAAGTAAAGTTTACTTTACACTAAGGATAGAAACAAGAAATGAGGTGGCGGCATGCCATTAATCAATCGCGTCAAAGAGTTGCGGGCCCAGCATCAATTGACCCAAGGCGACTTGGCGGCCAAAGTCGGTGTGACGAGACAGACGATCATCTCGCTCGAAAAAGGGAGCTACACGCCGTCGCTTCTGCTGGCGATGCAAATCGCCCACGTGTTCGAGGAACCGGTCGAATCTATTTTCACAATCGAGGAGGAAACAAATTGAAACACGTCGTCATCCAATCCATCTCCAGCATCATCTTGTACGTCCTGATGGCATTTCTGTTCAGTTCGTTCTTGTCTGACGTGTCGACCGTCATCGAGACCGACCGATTTGAAATTGAGTTTAACTTATTGCCGCTCTTGCTGTTAGTCGGCTTCTTTATCATTTGGACAATCTATTCGTTCAAGACACGCCCGAACCAAAACTTAAGCTTTGGCCAATGGTCGGTCCGGATGACGGAATTTAGCGAAGTCGACGAACGCGAGCAGATCATCACGGCGAAAGCGACGAAAGCCGCCTACGTCTCGTTCGGGATTACTGTGCCGCTCCTCATGGCGTCATTCATGTTTTATCCGCTGTTCGAGAACGCGCTCCCCGCCTATCCGATTTACGCACTAGCCTCGACACTCATCATCTCGACACTCGTTTATATGACGACTTGGATCCGCGCCTATACCCATTAAGGAATTCACATCGAATTCCTTTTTTTGTGTCGATTTTTCGTCGAGTCGTTCCCTACGATTGCGAATTCAGTCACGTCGTGCTTATATATAACTAAACGGTTATATACTAAATGTATTGAAGGGGTCTTTCATCGTGAAAACCATCGATTTGACGACCGGTCAGGTTCAACGCGTCATCGTGGCGCTTGCCCTCCCGCTCGTCGGCAGTTCGCTTTTACAATTCACGTATAGTCTCGTCGATATGTTCTGGGTCGGTGCGCTCGGTAGCGACGCCGTCGCCAGCATCGGCGCGGCCAGCTTTTATATCATGCTCGGTCAGGCCATCCAATCGTTGATTGTGGTCGGCGCCGGCATCAAAGTGTCACAAGCCGTCGGACGGCGGGATCAGGCGTTGATTCAGCGCTACATCCGGGCTGGGAGGCGGATGAATCTTGGTCTCGGCCTGTTGTTCGTCACCGTCCTCGCCGCGTTCGGCCAGGCGCTTATCGGCTTTTTGAACATGGACGCACCGGCTGTCGAGCAGTTGGCGTACAGTTATTTGCTCGTCAGTGCACCGATGCTCATCTTCTCGTTTTTCAACTTGTTGTTCGCCCGACTGTTCAGCGCTTATGGCAATACGACGACGGCGATGCGCATCAACGCGACCGGGGTCACGCTCAATATGATTCTGTCGCCGCTCTTCATCTATCCACTCGGACTCGGCGTCGTCGGGGCCGGTCTGGCGACGCTCGTCGCGAACGTCGTCATGTTCGGCTTCTTCTGGTACCGGGCCCGCGTCTTGTTCGATTGGGAGGAGACGGTCGAACCGAATCGCACAGACTATAGAGAAATTCTTCGCCTCGGCTTCCCGATGGCGACCCAGCGCGTCTTGTTCACCGTCATCAGTATTTTCCTCGCCCGCATGATCGGTTCATATGGGACCGAAGCAATCGCGGCCCAGCGTATCGGGCTTCAAATCGAGTCGATCGCCTATATGATGATCGGCGGATTGAACGGTGCTATCGCAAGTTACACGGGGCAAAATCTCGGCGCCCGCAAAGTAGACCGGGTCCATGAGGGGTATCGGGTGACGACCCGGCTCGGCATCTTGTATACCGGGTTAATCACACTCGTCTTCCTCTTCGTCCCAGACGTCCTGATTGGGCTGTTCGTCGATGACCCGACAACGATTGAAATCGGTGCGAACTATTTACGGATCATCGGGATTTCGCTCATCTTCGCCTCACTTGAGATGATTGGGAATGGCTACTTCTCGGGACTCGGGCTACCGAAAATTCCGGCGACGATCTCAATCGTCTTCACCGTCGCCCGCATTCCGCTCGCGCTTGCCCTCGAGCCTTATCTCGGTATCGATGCCATCTGGTGGAGCATCGCCCTCTCGAGCATCATCAAAGGGCTCGTCTCTGCCTTCTATGTCCGACTAATGAAAAAGGAAGTGAGTTCCCTTGCAGAAGCAATTTAATCAACTAACTAAACAATTGTTGCACGGGCGCTTCGCCATCGAGCGTGAAATGCTCCGCGTGACACCCGATGGCACGCTCGCCGCTACGAAGCACCCGACAGCACTCGGAGACAAAGCGACGCACCCATATATTACGACCGACTTCTCGGAAAGTCAGATCGAACTAATCACCCCGACGTTTCCGACCGTCGAAGCGGCGCACAATTTCTTAGAAACACTGTACGACGTCACGGCACTGACCATCGGCGATGAACGGCTTTGGCCACAATCGATGCCGTGCGCGCTTCCTGACGGCGGGGTCATCCCGCTCGCAGATTTTGGAAGTTCAGGCCTTGAGGCCGGTCGCTATCGGGAGCATCTGCTCCAAAAATACGGGGCGAAAAAACAGCTCATCTCGGGTATCCATTTCAACTTCTCGTTCGCAGACGAGTTGATTGCCTCCCTCTATGAAGGGTCACCCGAACGATACGACCGTTTCAAGAACGACCTGTATTTAAAACTCGTCCGCAACTACTTACGGACACGCTGGCTCGTCGTCTATCTGTTAGGCGGGACTCCGGCCGTCCACACGAGCTATGAAGAACGCTGCGTCAGTCAAATGCAGGCGCTCAGCGAAGATGTGTATTCGAACACGACGGCGTTATCGTACCGGAATAGTGACTGCGGCTACACGAATGTCGAGCCGCTCTATCCGGACTATTCAACGCTTTCGGACTACACCGCGAGCGTGCGCCGCTTCATCGCCCAAGGTGACATCGCCAACCCGAACGAGCTCTACTCTCCGATTCGACTGAAGACGTCACGAGGAGGCAATGACTTGGAACGACTCGAGACGAACGGCATCGATTACATCGAGATTCGCAATATCGATTTGAACCCGTTCGAGAAGACCGGCATCGCCCTGTCCGATTTGAAGTTCTTGCACGTCTTCTTGCTCTACTTGACGTTGAAAGACGAGACACGATTTGCGGATTGGCAGGCTGAGGCGTTCCACAACCAGCAACGCGTCGCGAAAGAAGGGTTATCCCCGACGCTCACGCTCATGCGGGACGGCGAGGCGGTGGCGCTCCAGACGTACGCTCGCGATTTGCTCGACGAGATTGAAGCGTTCAATAAACATCACGACCTCGAGTTCGACGCGATTTTCGCCTCCGTCCGTGAACGAATCGACCATGTCGAGGCGACTTACGCGTCACGCCTCACCTCCGCTATGATGACGGATGGCTATACTGACTGGTCGCTCCGACAAGCGGAACTGTTTTATCAAGACGCGTACGCCAATCGGTTCCGGGTGCACGGCTACACGGATATGGAACTATCAACACAGATTTTGATGAAAGCAGCCTTGAAACGCGGTTATGCGGTCGATGTCATTGACCGCGACGACCAATTCATCCGCATCCGGCACGGCAACCAGACCGAGTACGTCAAACAAGCGACGAAGACGTCAAAAGATAACTACGTATCGGTTCTCATGATGGAAAACAAGACGGTGACAAAACACGTACTCGCCGAACATGGCATCCGCGTTCCCGGAGGGGTCGAGCTCCGCACTGAATCTGATTTACAGGACGCCTGGTATACGTTTGGGGACGAGCCGATTGTCTTGAAACCGAAATCGACGAACTTCGGCATCGGCATCCACATCTTCAAGGACGGGACGACGTTCGAGGAAGCGCTTGAGGCGTTCCATCACGCTCTTACGTTTGACGACGTCGTCCTGCTCGAGACGTTCCTGCCCGGAAAAGAATATCGTTTCCTCGTCATCGGTGATGAGGTCGCGGGCATTTTGCACCGCGTCCCGGCAAACGTGACCGGGGACGGTGTATCGACGATTCGTGAGCTCGTTGCCAAAAAGAATGAGGATCCGCTCCGCGGAAAAGGCTATAAGACGCCGCTCGAAAAAATTGACATTGATGACATCGTCGTGGCATTCCTTCGTCCACAAGGTAAGACGCCGGACAGTGTCCTTGCAGATGGAGAACTCGTCTTCCTTCGTGAGAACTCGAACATCAGCACCGGGGGTGACAGTATTGACTATACGGACCGGATCGCCGATTCATACAAACGGATTGCGGTCGAGTCCGCCCGAGCGATTGGCGCCACAATTTGCGGCGTCGACATGATGATTCCGTCGATCGAGCGTGAAAATGACTACGGTATCATTGAACTGAACTTCAATCCGGCCATCCATATTCACGCCTTCCCGTACGAAGGAAAGGAACGGCCAATCGGCGAGACCGTGCTCGATTTACTGTTCGATTAACCAATATTCCTAGTTTGGAATATTCTAAAATGGGAATATTTTAAGTAAGAGGACGGTGACGAGGATGGAAGAAAATTTGAGTCCGTTGTTTCACGCGTTGGCCGACCCGAATCGCTTACGAATCATCGAGTTGTTGAGGCAAGAAGCTTTAACGGTCGGTGCCATCGCCGAACGACTCGACATCAGTCAACCACAGACGTCCAAGCAACTGCGTGTGCTCTATGATGCCGGACTCGTTTCGGTGACCATCGAAGCCAATCGGCGGCGCTACGCCCTGAATCGGCAGGCACTTGCCCCGATAGATATTTGGCGTTCACGGCTCGAGGCAGAGACGGCTCGGCTCGATCGGTTGGAAGAGTTTTTGCAACAGTCAAAACGAGAGGGGAAATCCTAATGGAAACGCTCAAATCGTACGTCGAAGGCAACACGTTAGTCGTGGAACGGAGTTTTAACGCGCCGCGCGCGCTCGTGTTCGAGGCATTTTCGACACCGGCCCATCTTGAAGCATGGTGGGGACCCGCTGGATGGAAAACGGAGGTTCGCACGTTCGAGTTCGAACCCGGCGGCACGTGGCATTATTGCATGACGTGCGTCGACAAAGAGCAAGGCGACTATTACGGCATGGAATCCTGGGGCAAATCGACGTTCCTCGAGATTGACCCGCATCGTAAAATCGTCTATACGGACGCCTTCTCGGACGCGGACGGCCACGTCAATCCTGAACTTCCCGTCATGACCATCACGAACGAATTTGTCGACATCCCGAACGGCACGCTGTTCATCAGCCGCTCCGAATTCACGGACGCCGAGTCGCTCCAACAAGTCGTCGACATGGGAGCCGTCGAAGGTTTCGCCTCGCAGCTCGACCGTCTCGACGCCATCGTCTCCAGATAACAGCAAGCACCGCTCCTCGATTGAGGCGCGGTGCTTTTTCGAATTCTTCATCGCTCTAATTGTTCGAATAGTCGATCGAGTTGAGGTGCATCAATCGCCTTAAACGCATCTCCGACACTGATTTCGGTCGAACAATAGCCGTCATGGGGTACGAGGTAGCCCGTTATGCCGATTCCGGTCGCGTCTTGAACGGATTGAATCCGGGCCGAGACTGCCTCCACGTCCCCCTCAACATGAAGGTGGAACATATTCGTCACCGGGACGTCCGGTGTCGTCCACACCCTATCGATCGCATTGAAGCGGCGCGCCAGTTCCTTCGCCTGTTCGTAGTAGCTTGCCATCCGCCTTTTCCGAAGCTCATAGTAATAGTCGGCCGGGATAATGTACGGATACAGTCCAATCAAATCCCCGCCATAGCGACGTTTCCACACTCTCGCCTCGGCGCAGAACGCTTTCGGTCCGGCCAAGATGGCTCCGGCAATCCCGCCGATGCCTTTGTAGAATGAGACGTAGACGCTGTCGAACAGTGCACATACTTCTGCTGCCGTCTTCTCGTAATACGGGAGCGTCTCGAATAATCGTGCCCCGTCGAGATGCAGACGAATCCCCCGCTCCCGGCACAAGTGACTGATTGCCTCCAGTTCATCGAACGGTGGCAAATAGCCCCCGAGTTCCCGTTGCGGCAACTCGATCAACAGGCAGGCGATATCGGGCAACTCCTGCACTTCCTCGAGCGTCATCAACCGCTTGTCATCTCCAATCAAGATTGGCTCAAGGTGATGCAGCTCCTTCAATCCGTCCTGCTCATGAATCTCCAAGTGACAGAGCGGATGATAGGCGACGTTTCGATTTCCGGTCTCGTCCGCCCAAATCCGTAACGCAATCTGCTGCGCCATCGTGCCGCTCGGAAAGAAAATTGCGTCTTCCATACCGAGTTCTTGCGCCAGTTTTTGCTCGAAGCGCGCGATGATTTCACCCGTCCCGTAATGGTCGCTCGCCTGATTCGGGTCGACCTCGGCGAACGCTTGCTGCAAGACGCCGACGTTCCGTCGACCGTGGCCGTTCAATTGATGCGACGTCTGTTGATATGATGTCCGTAACTCCATGTCATTCCCTCCACAACAAGCCTCCTGTCCATAGACAGGAGGCCATCAGTTAGTCGCGCATGCGGACGATTAATTTGCCGCGTACTTTTCGTGTTTGGAGCTGTTCGAGACCGTCTTTCAACCGTTCAAACGGCAAGACGTCCGTGACGAGATCGTTCAACTCGCCCGCCTCGAGCAACTTCATTAATTCTTCAGCCATATACGCCAAATTGCGGATGGCACGCTCATCCTTACTCGCATGGGCCGCGCCGAGGGCGACCTCATGAATGGATGGCGACAACGTAAAGCCTTTCACGTTTGACGTATCCGGTGGACCGGCGATATAAGCGAGCTGTCCACTGAATGCGAGTCGATCTAAATCGGCCGTCGCCACATCGCGTCCGACTGTATTCAAAATCAGGTCGACACCACGGCCGTCTGTCTCTTCCATGATTTTCTCCGTCACGTCCTCAACGTTGTAGTCGATGGCGACATCGGCACCGAGTGATGTGACCCAGTCAAAGTTTTCCGGCGATGCTGTCGTGAACACTTTAAGCCCAAGTTTTTTGGCAAGTTGAATCGCATAGCCACCGACTCCGCCCGCACCAGCATGGACGAGAATCGTCTCTTTGTCGCGCGTGTTCAGTTTCTGCATGATAGCCTCATACGCCGTCATACCGGCACAAAGGATGGCTGCTGCTGCCTCATCGCTAACTTCCGGTGGCACGACGGCGCAAGCACGCGCATCGACGACCGCATACTCGGCGAAGCCGCCGTTGTTCCCGAGGCTCGTATGGACGGCGACACGTGAACCGGTAATGATATTGGCGAGACTCGAACCGACTTCGACGACTTCCCCGACCAGATCGACGCCAAGAATGTGTGGATACGACCAATTCGGATTGCCGTTCGTGCCGACTTTATAGTCGACCGGGTTCAATGCGACCGCTTCGACTTTGATGAGCAGTTCGCCCGCGCCTGGTGTCGGACGCTCTATCTCACCGATATGGAGATGTTCTAATCCAGGTTCATCAAGTAACCACGCTTTCATGCTCAATACGCTCCTTCCGAATACGTCAGTTCATACGAATGTGAATAGATTTCGACAAGATTGCCGAACGGGTCTTCACAGTACACCATCCGATACGGCTTATCGCCCGGGTAATATTCCCGAATCGGCATCCGTTGTTTCCCACCATGGGCTACGATTTTCTCGACGAGTCCTTCGATGTCCGGATCTTGGACGCAGTAGTGGAAGATGCCTGTCTTCCAAAACTCGAAATTGTTCTCCGGCTTCTCATTGTTCGGAAACTCGAACAACTCAATCCCGATTTTGTCACCGGTCGACATGTGGGCGATTCTGAAACTGCCCCAGCCCGGTCCGAATACGTCCGTACACATGACACCGATCGGCGAGTCGTCTTCGACGACGTCTGACGGCTGCATGATGGTGTACCAGCCCATCACGTCCTCATAAAATTTGACTGCTTCTGCCACACTCGGGACCGATAGTCCGATATGTGAGAATGTACGTGGATATGCCACTGTCATCCGCTCCTTTTTGTTTGCTCAATTTGATGGATAACGATACGATACCTTCATCGAAGCAATAAAAAAAGTACGCACATTCAAGTAACTACCCGAAAGCGAGGCGAATTGAACATGACGACCCCGTTCCCCGTCAATAAGGCGCTCGACATCATCGGCGGTAAATGGCGGCCTCAAGTGTACTGTACGCTCGAGAACGGCCCGCGCCGCTTTTCTGAGATTCAACGCGCCATCCCTGACGTCAGCCGTAAGGTGTTGACCGATCAACTGCGCGAGCTCGAACAGCTCGGTATGGTCCGCCGCATCGACTATTCGACCGAGAAACAGCTTCACGTCGAATACTCGCTCACCGAAGAAGCGTTCAGCCTACAACCGGCGATGAAGGCGCTCTGCTCTTGGGGCGAGACACGAGACGAATAAACCCTCGCCGGATCCGGCGAGGGTTTTGTCATGCTGCGAACAAGCTGATCAGATTTCCGTCCGGATCGATGACGATGGCGTAACGTTGTCCCCAGAACGCATCCCACGGTTCGCGATGCGAGGCATAGCCGTGCTCGACGATTGCCTCATAGCGCACATCTAGTTCATCCCGACTGTCGCATAAGAAGGCGAGTTCGACCCGATGCCCCGTCGCCGGGTTCCATTCCCCGTACACCGATTCGGCCACTTCGACCGTGTCGAAGGCGAGCCGGACCCCGCCGTCATCGACCTCGACATGCGCTTCCTCATTACTCGATTCCGGAATCGACAGACCGAGCATCCGATAAAAGTCGAGCGCCCGCGTCATATCTTCAACGACAATCCCAATCATGTCTAGCTTGATTCCCATGTGATCACCTCATTTTCCAAGTTGGTGGTGCTATGATGAGTGTAGCACTACATCCTGCCCGTGAAACGAGGAAATACAAATGACCCATCACTTCGCTATCCTGACCCAGTCACAGGCGGAAACGATTGCCTATACGTGGCATTACGAAGACGACTATGCGTTTTATGATATGGAGGCCGACCAGGACGATTTGGCCGAATTTATAGACGCTGAACAGCGTGGACAGTCGGTGTTCGCCATCACGTTTGACAGTGAACTCGTCGGGTTCGTGAGCGTCGCGCAAACGGATGCTGAAACGGTCGATATTGGTCTCGGCATGAAACCCGATTTGACCGGCAACGGGAGCGGGCGGATGTTCGTCACATCGATTGTAGACTTCGTCAAAGGGACATACTCGCCTCATCGCATCACCTTGTCCGTCGCCGCCTTCAACGTGCGGGCGATCCGTGTCTATGAGGCGTGCGGGTTCACGAGGACCGGTTCATTTCAACAACCAACGAACGGGAGCACGTTCACCTTCATCCAAATGGAACGTCAAGAAAGTCCTCAGAACCAAGCGTTCTGAGGACTTTTCCTATGTGAGCTGTTTCTTTTGGATGTATGACAAACCGAGCGCCGCGATTAAAATTGCGCCTTTGACGATGTCTTGTGCGTAATACGGCACGTCCCACATCGTCAGCCCGTTCAACAAAATTCCAATCAAGACGGCACCGATTAACGTGCCGACGACGTTCGGTCGTCCGGTGCCGAAGACGGCGTAGCCGATATAGGCGGCCGCGACCGCGTCCATGAGGAGTGGTGCCCCGGCTGATACTTGTCCGGTACCGATGCGTGACGCCAAAATGATGCCGCCGATGGCCGCGAACAGACCGCTCAACACATACGCGTACAACTTGATGCGCGTGACGGCGATGCCGGAACGGCGGGCCGCTTCGACGTTCGAGCCGACGTAATAAAATTCGCGTCCTGTCTTCGAATACGTCAAAAATAGATGCGCCCCGGCGAAGAAGAGAATCATCAAGATGGCGACGAACGGGACAGGTCCGATTGAACCTTGGCCGATGAAGAGGAACGACGGGATAAAACGTCCCGGTGCCGTCCCTCCTTCAATCGGCATGTTGTCGTAGATTGAAAAACCTTTCGTATACGTCAATTGGACCCCGTTGATGACGTACATGATGGCGAGCGTCGCGAGCAAATCCGGTAACCGGAACTTGATTGTCACGAGCGCGTTCAACAGCCCGACGAGTACACCGAGCGCAATCGGGACGAGCAGGGCGACGAGCAGTTCTTGACTATGTAACACGAGGCTCGATGCCGCCCCGATTGTTGCGAGGCTCGCCGTCGAGCCGACCGATAAGTCGAATCCGCCGACGATGAGCGAGAATGTCACCCCGAGGGCGAGCAGGGAGACGATCGATACGGATTTGATGATGTCGCTAAAGTTCGCGTACGTCAAAAACTGGTCGTTCGTCACACCGAAGACGGCGATGAGTGCGAGAATCGCGAACAGCGTTCCGTATTGACCGATGCCACTGAAACGTTTCGTGCGTTGTTTGATGACGAGTTGGGCCATGTTAGACGCCTCCTTTCTGTTGCCAACGGCCGCGGTCGAGCCAGAGCGTCCGGTTGGCGACCAATTCTAATTCATGCGGTTCGCTCGATGTGAAGATGACGGTCTTCCCGTCTTTGGCAAGGCGGGTGACGAGTTCATAAATGTCCCGTTTCGCCGTCACGTCGACACCTTTCGTTGGTTCGTCGAGCAGATAGACGTCCCGGTCCTCGAGGAGCCATTTGCTGAGGACGACTTTTTGTTGATTCCCGCCGCTCAATTCTCGGACCGGTTGCCCGACCTGGTCGTATTTCACTCGCAGCGAGGCCAATACGCGTGTGATCGCGTTCGCCTTCCCTTCAATCGCGAGGACGTTCCATTCAATCGAATCGTCGAGGAAAAGCCCCTGTTTCCGGCGTTCTTCTGGTACGAGGGCAAATCCGGACCGGACTGCCTGACGCGGTTCACGAATCTTGAGCGGTTTCCCGTCCAACGTCACTTGTTGTTCGACACCGGAGAGACCGAATAGCGCCTCGATCAACTCCGTCTTCCCGCTCCCGGTGACGCCGCCAATGCCGACGACTTCGCCTTTATATGCCGTGAACGACAACTCGGTTCCGAACGTCGGTAACGTGAGGTCGGCTTGAATCCGGATCTCGGTTTCCGGAACGGCTTTCTCTAACGCTTCTGCCATGTCGGATCCGCTCAAATACGTATGGATATCCCGTTCTGACAATGCCTGAAATGGCCCTTCGTAAGCGATGCGCCCATCCCGGAGGAACGTCGTCGTCGTGGTGACGCGCGACAGTTCATCTGACCGGTGAGTGATGAGAAGAATGCCGACGCCTTCTTCTGCGAGCGATTGCAATAACGTAAGCAGTGCTGCCGCGTCATCTGTCGACAGTGCGGCCGTCGGTTCGTCGAGCAAGAGGTAAGCCGCATCACTCGCGAGCGCCCGGGCAATCAAGACACGTTGTTTGACACTGAGCGGGAAACGCCCGACCGGTTCGGTCACGTCAATCTGTAATCCGACGCGTTCCAAATAGACAGCTGCTCGCTGTTTTAGTTCGCGAGGACGAATCCGTTCGACCGCCTGCCACGGCACGACGTTCTCATAGATCGGTAAATCGAGATAGAGAGCGTCATCGACTTCTTGCGACACCGTGATGACCCCGCGGCGAATCGCCTCGGCCGGTGTGAGTGTGACCGCCGTCTCGTCGAGCTCGACCGTCCCAGACGTCGGGATGATGGCGCCACTCAACAGCTTGACGAGCGTGCTCTTCCCGGCTCCGTTCAAGCCGAGCAAGCCATGAATCTCGCCACGACGGAGCGTGAAGCTGACATCTTCGAGCACGGTGACGTCGCCGTAACGTTTCGTGACACGTTCGAGCCGTAACATCAGTCTGTCCCTTTCATCCAGTCCGACCAGGCCGCGTCTGATGCGCCCCAGTTCGGGACGTATTGGCCGAGGTCGTCCATCGTCACTTTCTCGTCCGGCAAGACGTCACGATCGACGAGATACGGATCGACCGAATGAATCGACGGCGTCTCTTCACCCGCTAATTTTTGATACGCGTACCGGACTTGGATGCGTCCGATTTCAGCCGGATCGGTCGCCGCCGTCACTTTCCACGGGCTGCCGTCCTCTTGCATGAGTTGAAGGTCTTCGTCACTCAAATCGATGCCATAGACAGCGATTTCATCACGTCCGGCTTGTTTGATGGCACGGCTCGCACCCTTAGCGAACTCGTCCCACATCGCGAACACGGCATCAATCTCGCCTTCCGGATATTTCTTCAAAATCGCTTCCATCTGGCTCTGTGTATCGAGCGCCGTATTATTCGTCGCCGAACCGAACTTGGCGACTTCCGTAATGCCTGGGTAGCGTTTCAAGAACGCATCATAAATCGTGTGGCGTCGTTCCATCGGTGTGAAGCCGCCGACCCAAATCGTGACGATGTTGCCTTCACCGTCCAAATCTTCGACGAGTGCCTTGAGGGAACGCCAGGCGAGCGAATAGTCGTCCTGGTCGATGACCGTCACGCCTTCGTTCGTCAAATCGTTGTCGAACGCGACGACTTTGATGCCTTTGTCGAGTGCACGTTGGACCGGTTCTTTCAACGCATCGGCGCGGCCATGGTCAATCAAGATGACATCGACGCCTTGCGTCGTCGCCGTGTCGACGTAGCTCGCCATCTTCGACAGATCGTTGTCGGCGTTGTACACTTTCACGTTGCCGCCGAACGATTCGACCTGTTCCGTCACCCCATTGATATACTGCGACGAGAACGTGCCAATCGACATCTGCATGATGAGGGCGACATCGATATCTTTCGGCAACGTCCCGTTCGATACCGAGACGGGTTTGGTCTCTGCCGTCTTCTCGGCCGGCTTCGATGGGGCCGCTTGCTCGTTCGTGCAACCGACGAGCGCCAAGACGAATGTGAATAACAAAATCAATAGTTTTTTAGACATGAATCGTTCCCCCTACATGATGTGTGATGGCGGCCTCTGTCGGTTCGAACACACCCGCCTCGGTGATGAGTCCGGTGATGAGGTCCGGTGTGGTGACGTCGAACGCCGGATTGAAGACGGTGATGCCGACGGGTGCCGTCGGTTGACCGCCGATATGTGTCACTTCTGACGGGTTCCGCTCCTCGATTTCAATCGTGTCATCCGCCGTCAAATCGAACGTCGAATGCGGCGCCGCGACGTAGAACGGAATGCCGTAATGTTTGGCAAGGACGGCGAGCTGCAACGTCCCGATTTTATTGGCGACGTGACCCGTCCGTGTGATACGGTCGGCTCCAACGATGATGGCGTCGACTCGTTTTGACTGAATCGTCCAAGCCGCCATATTGTCTGTGATGAGCGTCACGTCGATATCGGCCCGGTCGAGTTCCCAGACAGTGAGGCGTGCCCCTTGCAGGAGCGGCCGCGTCTCACAGGCGAAGACGTTGAAAGATACGCCCTGTTCTTTTCCGACGTAAAACGGCGCGAGCGCCGTGCCGTATCGCGATGTCGCGATGGCACCGGCGTTGCAAATCGTCAACACGTTCCCTCCGGCCGGCAACACCGTCAGTGCATGCTCGCCGATGGCCCGATACGTATCGACGTCCCGGTCGTACAAAGCGATGGCGCGCCGTTTGATTTCCTCGGCAATCGCCTCAAAGTCGTCCCCGACATTTAAATCAAGGAGCGATTCAATCACGTTTTGCAAATTGACCGCTGTCGGCCGGGTCGCAATCAAGCGGCGTCCGACGAGGTCGAGCCGACGCGTGAAGTCCGGGTCATCGATTAACCGGCCCGCCTCTTTGGCGAGGACGAACGCTCCGAAATAAGCGATGGCCGGGGCGCCGCGGACTTGGAGCGTCTCGATGGCATGTTCGGCCTGTTCAAGCGTCTCGATTGTCACGTAACGCTCTTCGTGCGGCAACAACGTCTGATCCAATACGATGAGTTCGTCCGTTTGCGAATTAAAGCGGATGTTTTGGACCGTCATACGCGCACCCCCGACAAAAGCGTCACCAAGTCGTCAATCGATTCGACGCTGTGGCGTTCTTTGATGAGCGCCGTCCCGAGGGCAAGCGCGTCACGTTTTCGTTCGAGCCGCGTCGCTTCCGGCAACGTCTCGAGATCGGCGACACCGGCGAGTCCGACGGCACGGCGAATGAGTTCGCAACCGGCGTAGCCGATCGTGTCGCTGAAGATCGTCCGCAACAACTCGTCGACAAAACCGTCCGTGTTGAACGGTTCGACGGCGCGCTCAAAGTTGGCCCGGAACGTCTTCTCAAACGTCTCCCACACCGTCAAGACGTCTGTGAAACGTTCGAAGCGTTTGAACGGGTCATAGAACGTCGACAGCGTCAAATGGGCGATGATTTGGCCCAGGTCGAAGCCGAACGGTCCGTAAAATGCGAACTCTGGATCGATGATTTTCGTCTCTTGTTGGGTCGCGAAGATGCTGCCCGTATGTAGGTCACCGTGCAGAAGCGCCTCATGTTTCGTGACAAATCCGACTTTCAGTTTCGTCACCTCGACCTTCAGTGCCTGGTCTTGCCAAAGGCGTTCGACATCTTCTCGAAGCGCCGCCTCGATGTTGTTCGACTCTGCGTCTTTGAACGGGTCGGTGAAGATGAGCTTCTCGGTGATGTCACACAGTTCCGGATTGTAATAGTCACGTTCAATCCGCTTCTTCGCAATTGGTCCGGCCGCATAATCCGACGTCGCGAACAGCGTCTCTCCTAAAAATTCACCGACATGACGCGCGAGTTCCGGATAGCTCTCCCCCTTCAAATAACCGGTGCGGACAATCTCATAATCAGACAGATCTTCTAAAATCGTGTAGGCGAGCGTCCGGTCGCTGCCGAGGACGTCCGGGACGAAACGCGGCGCCACGTTCGCAAACTCACGGAGTGCCAACTGTTCAATCCATGCCCGTTCGAGCGTAAGCGGCCAGCTCTCGCCGACAACTTTGGCGTATGGGAGCGCCTGTTTGACGATTAGGCGCTGTTCGCCTTGGCGAATCCGAAACACGAGATTCAAATTACCGTCCCCGATTTCCTCACACTCGGCGATTCCGTCTTGCAAGTATCCTAGTTGACGGACGTGCTCGACGACGGTCTGTTCTGTAAATGGTTGATATGACATGATGTTTTCCCCTTCCTGTAAGTTGCCCACAAAAAAAGCCCCTTTCTCCGCGAGAAAGAGGCACAGCCAAAATGGTTGTTCCTCTCATCTGTCAGACATTCGTCTGGTGGATGTAGCACCGTGCCTAGTGGTCGGTTGCTGCGGCGTCATCGGGCCAATTCCCTCTGCCAACTCGCGATAAGAGTGGTTTATTCGATTCGGTGAACTTATGTGATGAATATTACGGACTTGACGTCACAATTGTCAACGTCATTTTCTCCGTGCACCTCCGTCTTTTTTTGTGCATATATGGAAACAACTCCCCAAAATATTTTTTTTGGAAAAAAAGGAATTGACGACGTGACGATTCTGTGCAAAAATTCAATTAAATTTCACAACTTCAAATCACATTCTTATCAAGAGCAGACGGAGGGACGAGCCCGATGATGTCGCAGCAACCGACCAGAGATGGCACGGTGCTAATTCTTGCAGCGAAAGCTGAGAGATAAGAGTTCATTTTTTATGATGACCTCTTGCCTCGGCATGGGGTCATTTTTTGTTTGCCTGGAAGGAGGAACCATATGAGTATCACTGCCACATATGAAATCAAACGAACGGACGCGGTCGCGACCGTCGCCGACAAAATCGCCCTCGAGCTGACCGTCGGTACTTGGACGGAGCTGCCTCACTTAGAGCAAGAGCAGTTACAGGCGTACCGGGGTGAGGTCGTGTCGACCACACATACGGATACGACGAGCCGCTTCACGATCCGCTACCCGTTACATAATGTCAGCCCTGACTTTTCATCCATCTTGACGACGACGTTCGGGAAACTGTCCCTCGACGATTCAATCCGGTTAATCGATTTGACGTTGCCCGAGACGCTCGCGCCTCATTTCAAAGGCGCCAAGTTCGGCGTCGAAGGGATTCGCGATTTGCTCGGTGTCCATGATCGCCCGCTCGTCATGAGCATCTTCAAAGGTGTCATCGGCCGTGACCTCGCGTTTCTCGAGCAGCAACTCCGCGATCAGTTTGCCGGAGGCATCGATATCGTCAAAGACGACGAAATTTTATACGACAACCCGCTCACCCCATCGCTCGAACGGGCCCGCATCGGAGCGGCCGTCATTCAAGCGCACTTTGAGGCGACCGGGAAGCGTGTCCTCTATGCCATCACGTTGAGCGGTCCTGTGTTCGCTCTGCGCGACCAGGCACTCCGGCTGATTGAGGCCGGTGCGACGGCGCTTCTATTCAACGTCTATACGTACGGTCTTGACGCACTGCGCGAACTTGCGAACGACCCAGACATCCGTGTGCCGATTTTGGCTCACCCGGCCTTTGCCGGCGCCTTGACCGGGTCCATCAGTCATTCGCTCTTACTCGGTAAACTCCCACGCCTCGCCGGGGCCGATTTGACGCTCTTCCCGTCTCCGTACGGTTCGCTCGCGACACCACGGGACGAGGCGTTCGCGATTCGTGACTTGAGCGCCGAACCGCATTGGTCGAAACCAATTTTACCGGTCCCGTCAGCTGGGATTCATCCGGGGCTTGTCGCCGATATCATTCGTGATTTCGGGACAGATGTCGTCATCAACGCCGGCGGTGGCATTCATGGTCACCCGGACGGTGCAGCCGCCGGGGCCCGTGCTTTCCGCCAAGCCATCACTCACGTCCTCGGTCACACCGAAGGACAGACGGACGAACTCGATACCGCGTTAAAGGCGTGGGCGTCGCGATGACGATCCATATCCTGTGCGACTTCGACGGGACGATCACGGCGGAAGACAATATCATCGCCTTGATGAAAGCGTTCGCCCCGCCGGCTTGGGTCGAGTTGAAAGATGCGGTCCTCGAACAACGGATTTCAATCCGCTCCGGCGTCGGTCAACTGTTTCAACTATTGCCGAGCGCGGCTGCCCCGGCTTACCGTGATTATTTGTTGGAGCGGATCACGCTCCGCCAAGGGTTCCCGGCATTTTTAGAACAAGTTCGGGCCCACGGCTGGAAGTTTGACGTCGTCAGCGGCGGGATGGACTTTTTCGTCCATCCAATTTTAGCAGGCCACGTCGACCCCGAGCATATCTACTGCAACGTCGCCGACTTCTCTGCTGAGACGGTAACCGTCACGTGGTCGCACGCTTGCGACGAACAGTGCACGAACGATTGCGGCTGTTGCAAGCCGACGCTCGCTCGCCGCATCGTCAATCCCGCCGACCGCTTAATCGTCATCGGCGACTCGGTGACCGACTTCGAGGTCGCGAAGCGTGCCGACTTCGTCTACGCCCGAGGTCAACTCATCACGCTCTGCGAAGACGCAGGCATCCGTTACGCCCCGTTCGAGACGTTTGACGACATCACCCATCATTTGAAGGAGGTGGCCGTATGAGCCTTACGGCACGTTGGCTTGAACTGGCCGAGATTAAAGACGAACTCGCCGCCCGCGACTGGTTCCCCGGAACGAGTGGGAATTTGGCGATTCGCGTCTCTGACGACCCGCTCGAATTTCTCGTCACGGCGAGTGGACGCGATAAACGGAAACGAACGCCAGACGACTTTGTTCATGTCGATGCGGGCGGACGCTTAATCGGCGAACAGACAGGAAAACCATCCGCCGAGACGCTGCTACATGTCGAAGTGTTCAATCGGACGGATGCGACGTGTTCGCTCCATGTCCATACGGTCGACAATAATGTCATCTCCGAGCTCCATGCCGCCACCGGCGAAGTCGTCTTCACCGGTCAAGAAATCATCAAAGCGCTCGGCTTCTGGGACGAGGATGCGGTCGTCCGCGTACCGATTATCGAGAACCATGCGGACATTCCGACTCTTGCGGCCGCTTTCGCCCCTCACATTCACGCAAACGCCGGTGCCGTCCTCATTCGCAATCACGGCATCACCGTCTGGGGCGAGACCCCGGCCGCGGCCAAACGCTATTTAGAGGCTTACGAGTTTTTGTTCAGCTATACATTAAAACTACGCGCCCTAGGCGTCCATTCATAAGGAGGAACCAACCATGGCAACTGTCTATTTCCAACAAACCGAAGAGCGTTACGTCGATCAAACTGAAGTGAGCGCCTTTTTAGAGTCTCGCGGGATTTTATATGAGCAGTGGGACATCACAAAGCTCCCGGAAAACCTGCAAGAAAACTATCAGTTGACGGACGAGGACAAACAAGCGATCTTGTCGACGTTCCGTGACGAGATTCGTGATGTATCGGAGCGCCGCGGCTATGAGACGGCAGACGTCATCTCATTGTCAGACGCGACGCCGAACTTGGACGAATTGCTCGTCAACTTCCAAAAGGAGCACCATCATACGGATGACGAGGTCCGCTTCATCGTCAGCGGCCATGGCATCTTCGCCATCGATGACGCCGAGCGTGGCTACTTCAACATCGAGCTCAACCCCGGCGACCTCATCTCGGTGCCGGTGAACACGCGCCACTACTTCACGCTCCAAGACGACCGCAAAGTCGTCGCCGTCCGCATCTTCGTGACGACAGAGGGCTGGGTGCCGATTTACGAGAAACAAGACGTGAAGGCATAAAAATAGGTCTCTCGCATTTGTGCGAGTGGGCTAACCTAAATTTTTGAGACAATATAAAAACACCTTCGCAGTGGTACACTTAAAAAAAGTGCTAGCATCGGAGGTGTTTTTGC
>NZ_JACSLX010000006.1:0-149053 GCF_018618335.1 Exiguobacterium sp. s152 | reverse complement strand
AATTAGGCTACCTCACACCGATAAAATATGGTGTGGTGGCAGCCTAATAAGGTGTTTTTATTAGTGTCTCATATAGCTAGGTCAGTCTAGAGAGACCATTTTTTTAATGTTTGGCAGCGGCTGTCGGTTTTGAAGAGAACCAACCCCATACCGCGATACCGACCATGACCGACCAGAAGAACACGGTCCACGCCGTCGAGTGGACGAAGCCGTCCGGAAGACCCATGAACGCGAACGGTGTACCGGCAATCAATTCCTTGAAGCCAGGGTGTTCAAGGACGAGCACCGTCAACTTCACACCGACCCAGCCGACGATGATGAAGGCGGCTGTCTCAAGTGTCGGACGTTGATGCAACAGCTTGACGAAAATTCGAGCAGCGAAACGCATCAAGATGACCCCGATGAGTCCACCTGTCAAGACGACGAAGAACTGACCAGAGTCGATCCCACCGATTTCACCGAGACCGAGCGGCGGCAAGCTGACCGCGAGCGCGACCGCTGCGAGAATCGAATCGACCGCGAAGGCGATATCAGCAAACTCGACTTTCGCAACCGTCAACCAGAACTCTTTCTTCGTGACCGGCTTCTCTGTGACAGCCGTCTCTTCTTTCGCCTCAGCAGCGAGATCTTGTTTCGGCTCCGTTTTACGAGCCTTATAGGTCATATACAGATGTCGTGCGCTCATTCCGATCAAGTAAAGCGCACCGAGCGCCTGGACTTGCCAGACGTTGATCAAGAATGAGATCAAGAACAAGGCGATGAAGCGGAAAACGAACGCTCCAAGTAATCCGTAAAATAGTGCCTTCTTCTGTTCTGTCCGCGGCAAGTGCTTGACCATGACCGCCAAGACGAGCGCGTTGTCTGCAGAAAGTAGCCCCTCGAGACCGACGAGTACCACGATGATCCAGGCGTACTGCAGAATTAACTGCCAATCCATTAAAAACATCCCCTTTTTTGTTGTGTTCCTTCATATTTAACAGTGATCTATTTTTTAAGTTCACAGGAACATTTTATTCCCGATTCATATCGAAATCAATCTTCTTTTCTTCAATTGCTGAAGTTTTTTTATTCACGAGCACGTTCAAAGCATGTTCAGAGAGCAAAATGGTACCCGGTTGATGTACATTTCGTGATAAAATCCTAACAAGAACGAGTGGCAGTCATTTGCCCTCTCAAAAAAGGAGAATCCGATTATGTCTACAAGCCATGTCGCTTTACCTACTAAAGCAGAACGACATAAATTATTCGGTTCGGTCCCGCCCATCAAAGGCACGAAGCCGACTGAAAAAGAACAAATGGTCGATCTACAAAATACACCTAAAAACTTCTTGTTCGCGCTCGACAGCGTCGGCATCTCAAACGTCAAACACCCTGTCAACATTGAGACGCCAGACGGCATCCAAGCGACGGTCGCCACGTTCGAGTTGACGACTTCGCTCGTCCAAGACCGTAAAGGCATCAACATGTCACGTCTCACTGAACAGCTCGACGCGTACCACACACAAGGTTGGACGTTATCGAACCGCTCGCTCATCGAGTTCGCACAAGAACTCGCCGAGCGTATGGAACAGACGGAAGGCCAATTGACGGTTCGTTACCCATGGTTCTTCAGCCGGAAAGCACCAGCCACAGGTCTCAGCGGTCTCATGAACGCGGACGTCATGCACAACGTGACGTACAACCTCGAGACAGGCATGGCTAGCGTGACAGTCGGTCTCGTCATCAACGTGACGACACTTTGCCCATGCTCGAAAGAAATCAGCGAGTACAGCGCCCACAACCAACGTGGTTACATTACAATCGAAGCCGGTCTCGACGAAGCATCACTTGACGGCTTTGACTGGCGTCTCGCACTTCTTGAGGCAGCCGAGTCGAACGCATCGGCTCCGCTTCATCCTGTCCTCAAACGTCCGGATGAAAAACGTGCGACGGAAATCGCGTATGAAAACCCACGTTTCGTGGAAGATATGGTCCGCTTGATCGCAGCTGATTTGTACGAAATGAAACAAGTCGTCAATTTCTTCGTTGAATGTCGCAACGAAGAGTCGATTCACCAACACGATGCGATCGCTTCAATCACTTTCGATAAGCGCGACAACTAAAAAACGAGTGAAGCCTTTACGGGCCTCACTCGTTTTTCTATAGACTTTGGACGAGCCGAATCGTCAACAACATGACGATGACGATGAGCCAGACGGCCCAGACGAGCCGCCATTTATCGCTATCGACTCGTTTGACGAACGTATAGACGGTCAAATAGAGCGCGATCAACAGCGGAATGACGACCCATGGATTGTCGAGCATCACGCCTCGATGTCGCCGTCCCATGCGAGCATGCCACCTTCGACGTTGACGACCTTATAGCCTTCCGACTCCAAATAGTCACCCGCCGTCTGACTGCGCCCGCCTGAACGGCAAATAATGTAATAGACGTTGTCTTTTGCGAGCTTGTCCGCCACCTCTGGGAATTCAGACAGCGGATAGAGCGGCACGTGCGGGATGTGGCCCGCATCGTACTCGTCTTGTTCGCGCACGTCGATAATATGGAGCGATTCGCCGTTCTCGAGCTTTTCGCGTAATTCAGTTGCATGGATGCTTTGCATGCTAGTTCCCCCTTAAAAGTGTTGTCCCCTACTAGTTTACCTCAGTTTTCGTTCAGAGAAACTCCAATTGATCGTCGTTTCATCATCACAATAGAACCCTTCGAGTTCGCATCGCTCGACAACCTGCTCGATCCAAGCACGACGGCCACAAAACATGGTGAAGTGGCTATCCCAAGGCGGTACGATGAGCCACTCATGGTTGTAACTAAAAAACGTCCGATGTTGCATCCCCCACGTGTCGGCAACTAACGTCTCACGAAGATGGATGAGATGCCGCTCCATACAGAATTCATCTCCGCTCCAAATCCATCCTTCTCCCATCTCTAGAAGTACCCGTAACACTCGATTCTCTAGAAAATCCGATAGCTCACCTTCGCTTGGCGGAAGTATATTCTCGCGCTCGCAGTATTCAATGAGTCGACTCGCACCGTCTTGGTCTTCGGCGTGCGGTTTCAGCGCCCCAATCATCGTCCGGAGCGCATGATCGATACGGCTCACATCATGGAAACCAAGCTTTTGCCGCATTTCTTCCCATGTAATAGCCCGAAATTGCAATTCTACTTCGTTTTTGTCCATCTCGAGATAGCAGTCAGTTGCGGTCGCGTCGTCGATTGGGATGAGAAATGGATGAAACACGATAAAGACCGCTTCGAACACGCCTTCATAATACGTTTTAATCGGATTATCATCCCCGCCGCCGAACATGGCGTAACGATGTCCTTCCGGTAACGTAATTGCCCCCACACAACCTCCTCCTTTCCCAATAGTTTACAATGTGACCACAAAAAAAGCATCCTCCGCTCAGGAAGGATGCTCGCGACTTACGCTTCGTTGCGCTCGTCGATGGCTTGTGCCGCTGTGATGAGCGTCAATTTGTAGACGTCCTCTTCGTTACAGCCGCGCGACAAGTCGTTGACCGGTTTATTGAGACCTTGAAGGATCGGTCCGATCGCTTCGAATCCACCGAAACGTTGAACCATCTTGTAGCCGATGTTTCCGGCTTCTAGGCTTGGGAAGACGAACACGTTCGCATTTCCGGCTACTTCAGAGCCTGGTGCTTTCTTCGCCGCTACGCTCGGAACGAACGCCGCATCGAATTGAAGTTCGCCGTCGATCGGAAGGTTCGGTGCCTTCTCTTTGGCGAGACGTGTCGCTTCGATGACTTTTTCTGTCTCTGGCGACTTCGCTGAGCCTTTTGTCGAGAAGCTGAGAAGCGCGACTTGCGGCTCGATGCCGAACGTCTTCGCTGTCAACGCTGACAAGTAGGCGTTCTCGGCGAGGTCAGCCGCATCCGGTGCGATGTTGATCGCGCAGTCCGAGAAGACGTACTGCTCGTCGTCGCGTACCATGATGAAGACGCCTGACGTCTTTTTGATGCCTGTTTGCATCTTGATGATTTGAAGGGCCGGACGAACCGTGTCGGCCGTCGCATGCATCGCGCCTGAGACGAGACCTTCTGCTTTTCCTGTGTGGACGAGCATCGTTCCGAAGTAGTTCACATCTGACGTCAACAACTCACGTGCTTGTTCCGGTGTCGCTTTGCCTTTGCGGCGCTCGACGAACGACTCGACGAGTGTGTCGATGTCTTCGTATGTCGCTGGGTCATACTGCGTCAAGTTTGAGATATCAAAGCCGTGTTTTGCTGCGACCGCATCGATTTCAGCTTTTGGTCCGACAACGATTGGTTCGACCATACCGTCCTGTTTCAAACGAACGGCTGCGCCGAGGACGCGCTCATCGATCCCTTCCGCTAAGACGATGGTCGGGCGAATCGGGCTGACTTTTTGTTTCAACGTGTCAAATAGTTTCATAGTGAATGAACTCCTTTTCGATTAGAAGAAATCGGATTTTTTCTCTCTCGGACGCTCTCGTCCATATGCGAGTTTTATTATACACAGTACGTTTTTTAAAATAAACTATTCTGCCCACTTCGTCATAAATCGCTTGAAATCAATCATTATATGAATAGAACAGTTTACCATTTCCGACTGATACAGCCCATCGTGAAGCCGTTTTCACTAAGCACACACGTTATGTTTATACCCGGTGTTGACATGTGACTATCCTCACGACGGCGTCAAATTTGCCAGGCGGTCAATCGTGTATGGTAAAATAGTCAGCGAAGCCTAGTCTCGAAAGGAGTTTTTTTATGTCAGAACGTCCAGCACCAACACCGACAACCGAAACGCAACACGCAGCCGCCACGTTAGACGGTTGGTATACGCTCCATGATTTCCGATCAATCGATTGGACTCGCTTGAAGGCGGTCGATCCAACTACCCGTCAAGAGATGATTGACGAATTCGTCGCTTTCCTCGGCTCACTCGAAGATGTCGAGACGCGCGGCGAAGGAAGTCATGCTTTCTATTCCATCCTTGGCCAGAAAGCGGACGTCGTCTTGATGGTCCTTCGTCCGACGTTCAAAGAGCTCGAGCAAGTCGAGCTCGCTCTTCGGAAGACGAGATTGTACGATTATATGATTCCAAGTTATTCGTATGTGTCGGTGATCGAACTCGGCATGTACCGTGGTTCGGGCGACGGTGACCCGTACGAGAACCCACACATCCGGGCCCGCCTCTATCCGACACTCCCGAAAGCGGCCCACATTTGCTTCTATCCGATGAGCAAGGCTCGTCGCGATGGGGACAACTGGTATACGCTATCGATGGATGAGCGCAAAGACCTCATGTATCGCCACAGCATGATCGGCCGCAGCTATGCCGGCAAGATTCAACAATTCATCGGCGGCTCGACCGGTTTCGACGGTTGGGAATGGGGCGTCACGCTCTTCGCGGAGGACTCGCTCCAATTCAAAAAGATCGTCTATGAGATGCGCTTCGATGAAGTCAGCGCCAAATACGGCGAGTTCGGCGACTTTTATGTCGGAAACATTCTTCCAAAAGAAGAACTTGGCACATTCCTCGGTTAATCGAGGTTTATGCGCATCTCGCCTCGGGAATGATTGTGTTAGAAGCAACAATACAATGATCAATGAGGTGAACAACGATGCGCGTGTTCAAGGAATCAGATCGAGACACGGCGAAACGTTTAGATTCGTTCATCGAACGAATGGCACCGACGGCAGAACTAGTCCAACTTCGATTTGAACAGCAATTACAACATACACAGCGAAAGGGTCAGGCAAAAGCCTGACCCTTTCTTCTGTCTTTATTTCGTCGTGACCGCCAAGGCGTCCCCAAGGAACGTCGCGAGCTCGAGCATACCGTACTGCCCTGCTTTCACTTCGGCGTCTGAGTTATAGTTCGTGTTCGTGTTGACGTCATACGCGTATACGTTCCCGTCCGCATCTTCGATGATTTCAATCCCGGCGACCGCAATCTCATTGTTTCGAAGGAACGTTTCCAACTGTTTGATAATCGGGTCATGGAAACCTTCGACGATTTCAAACTTCGCCGGTGGCGTCTCGCCGACCGGGCAAAACTGGTCTTCAATCGAGCAGGCATCGGCCGGGCAGAGCTCGAAGCCGTCTGACGTGTCGACACGCACCGCGTAAACGAATGTACCGCCGATGAACTCACAGCGTGTGATGTACGGTTTCGGCGCCTCGATATATTGTTGGATGAGCGTAATCCCGTCAATCGATTCCTCGAACGTCGGACCCTCGACGTAAGCCTTCAACGCATCAATCGAATGGAACAGTTGGACACCGAGTCCTTTGCCGGCGCGGTTATGTTTGGTGATGAACGGTGTCATACCGAGCTTCTCGGCCGCCTCGATGATTTGCGTCTTCCCGACGGCTGCCACCGTCTTCGGTACACAAATCCCTTCTCGTTGAAGCGCCGTATACTGATTGACTTTGCTCACTTCGAGCCGAATCGCCCGTGTCCCGTTGAAGACCGTTCGTCCGTTCGCTTCGAGCCAAGCAAGCACCCCTTCCGTCAATTCCGGCGCGTAGCGGTGACCGCGTGTATGCGACGACGCGCTCATCCGGTTATAAAACACACCTTCCGGCGGCTCTGCCATGAGATCAATCGTCCCTTGATCAAGATGCCACAGCTCATACGGCAGTGATAATTCCTCGAGTCGCTTCACGAGGTGATCGGTCCATTCGTTGTTTTCATGAAGCACGTGAATTTTAGCCATGTGAATCCCCCTTTTTGATGCCCCTACTGTACCACATTCATATCCGATTATTCCAATGTGCATAATTTATGATGCTTTATTTCTTAATTCATAACGGTTTCATGGTATAATGAACTTAATAATATAGCGAAAAGTAATTAATTTCTAAAAGGAAGTGATGTGTTTGAATGGTTCGATTTTAAGTACAGATGTCTTAATTTTGTTGTTCGGGTTACTCCTCGTCGCCGGTGTGTTGGCCACACGCGTATCGACGCGGTTCGGTTTGCCTGCCTTGATTTTGTTCATGGGTATCGGCATGCTCATGGGCAGCGATGTGACTGGTCTCATCTTCTTTGATAACTCCAATCTTGCTCAAATGATTGGGGTCGCGGCCCTCGTCGTCATCTTATTCGAAGGTGGCTTACAGACGAAATGGTCGTCCATCCGGAGCGTACTCGCCCCGTCTGCTTCACTCGCCACAATCGGCGTCTTATTGACGACCGCTCTCGTCGCCGTGGCCGTTCGTTTCGTATTCGGCTTCGATTGGGTAGAATCTTTCCTATTTGGTGCCATTATTGGCTCCACTGATGCGGCCGCTGTCTTCGCGGCCTTCAAAGGAAAGAACATCTCACCGAAAGTTGGCTCGACACTCGAAGCCGAGTCCGGCACGAATGACCCGATGGCGATGTTCTTAACGATTCTCGCCCTTGACTTTATGTTAAAACCCGACACGACGATTTGGGACGGTGTTTGGATGTTCATCCTACAAATCATCGTCGGTGCGTTCGTCGGTTATTTCCTCGGAAACTTGTCCCGACTCATGTTGAACCACTTGCGACTCGAGTCGAGCGGTCTGCATGCCGTCCTCATGATCTCAATGGCCTTTATGACATACGGTGTCGCCGCCTATTTTGCCGGCAGCGGACTACTTGCCGTCTATCTCGCCGCGATAATTGTCGGGAATGCGCACACAGCCCACGAAGTAACCATCGTTCAATTCTCAGAGGCACTCGCTTGGATTATGCAAATCATCATGTTCGTCATCCTTGGACTGCTCGTCTTCCCAAGACAGTTGCTCGACCCGGAGCTCATCTGGAAAGGATTGTTGATTTCATTCATCCTCATGTTCATCGCCCGTCCGATCGCCGTCTATTTATCAACGATCAACATGCAGTTCACCAATAAAGAGAAACTGTTCATCTCGTGGGCCGGACTGAAAGGTGCCGTACCGATCGTCCTCGCTACGTTCCCACTCATCGCAGGCATCGACAACGCCCAATTGATTTTCAACGCCGTCTTCTTCGTCGTCGTGACGAGTGCCTTGATTCAAGGAACGACATTGACACCGCTCGCGGCGAAACTCGATTTGCTCGGACCGGATAAAATCCGCTCACCATACACAATCGCACTCGTCTCGAGCAAGCAATCGCAACATCAGCTCGTCCCTTACGTGGCGACCGAAGAATCATCAATGATTGGCAAAACGCTCGCCGATATCACCTTGCCACCGAACACGGTCGTGAATGCAATCGTCCGTCAAGACTATCTCATCCCGCCGACGGGCCAGACGAAAATCGAGCCAGGCGACTTGTTATACGTCCTCGCCTCGACGTATCGCCACGACCAACTCGACCGCAAGTTCGGGGAAGACGGGTTAGAACGCGTCGAATTGTGACCCTCTTTTCTTCATCGAACTGTCACGTCAATTACGTTTATCCTTAGCTAAAAACGGAGAGAGTAAAAGTGACAACACTTCTACTCTGTCCGTTTTTTGAAGGGGGAATTTGTATGTTCGATTTGACGCCATTCCGGAAGAACGAGCTCGATCGATTGCGCAAAGATTTGTTCGGCGACGTCTTTGATCGGATGAATCAACTGTTCGATCCGAAAGACGGCGCGACGTCGTTCCTCGACTCGTTCAAACTCGACGTCCGGGACCAGGACGGCCAATACGTCATCGAGGCCGAGATGCCAGGCATCAAAAAAGATAACATTCACATCCGCTACGACAAAGACTATCTTATCCTCTCGGTCGACCAACGTGAAGAGAAAGCAGAAGACAAAGACTACGTCTATCGGGAACGCCGCGTCACATCGATGCAACGTTCACTCTATCTACCGAACGTGAAAGAAGATGCTATCAAAGCGAAACTGTCAGACGGCGTGCTCCACTTGACCGTACCGAAAGCCGATGACGGCTCGAGCACCCGCACCATCGAAATCGAAGAATAAATAAGGGTCGTGCCGAGGCACGACCCTTATTTTTTTGCGTTGACCGTCCGCGCCGATGCAATCAACGTGGCCACGTCCTGTTCACGTCCCGCATGGAGCGCCTCGACGATGAAACTACCGACGACGACCCCGTCACAGGCTGACCCGAGCGTCCGGACCTGATCAGTGCGATGGACACCAAAACCGGCGAGCACCGGTACGGGCGAACGTGCCGTCAACGAACGCAAGTGCTCGAGTAACTCATCAGGGAATACGTCTGTCTTCCCGGTCGTCCCTTTGAGCGTCACCGCATAGACGAATCCTTCCGCCTGATCCAGAATCGTGTCGATGCGGGTCTGACTGCTCGTCAACGTGACGAGCGGTACGACCGCGACTCCGTGACGATCGATGCCAGCGAACAAATCGAGGCTCTCTTCAAACGGCAAATCGGGAATGATGACGCCGCTGACCCCAGACGCTGCCGCCCGCTCGAAGAAACGCTCGACCCCGAATCGGAACACCGGATTCAAGTACGTCATCAAGACGATTGGCACCGAAAAACGACCCGTTCCTTCTATTAAACGGTTCAACACGTCCGTCAACGTCACACCTTGTTCGAGGGCGCGCATTCCAGCCGCCTCGATGATGGGACCGTCTGCCACCGGATCCGAGAATGGAATCCCGAGTTCGATGGCCGTCGCTCCCATCGCTTCTAGCCGTTCAATCGTCGGAATCAAGTGATCGAGTCCGCCGTCCCCGGCCATGATGTACGGGACGAACGCCGTCCCTTCACTCCGCTGTCGAATCGCTTCATCTAATCTCATCATTGAGTCACCCTTTCTCGAATCGTATGAACATCCTTATCCCCGCGACCAGATAGACAGATGACGAGCACGTCGTCCTCGTCCATCGTTTGGGCGAGCGTTTCCGCATATGCGAGCGCATGCGATGACTCAAGTGCCGGAATAATCCCTTCTTGGCGGCTGAGCGACATGCAGGCTGCGAGTGCGTCCTCGTCCGTGACCGCCGCGTAGCGGACCCGTTCGATATCTTTCAAGAAGCTGTGTTCTGGTCCGACACCCGGATAATCGAGTCCGGCCGAAATCGAGTGGGCTTCCTGGATTTGCCCGGCTGCGTCCTGGAGCACATACATGAGCGACCCGTGAAGCACCCCGACCTCGCCCTTCGTGAGCGTTGCCGCATGCTTGTCCGTGTCGACACCGCTCCCTGCTGCCTCGACACCGTATAAGGCGACTGTTTCGTCATTCAAGAACGGATAGAACATGCCCATCGCATTGCTACCGCCGCCGACGCAGGCGACAACCACGTCAGGGAGACGCCCTGTCTTCTCAAGCACTTGACGACGTGTCTCTGTCCCGATGACGCTTTGGAAATCGCGGACCATCGTCGGGAACGGGTGCGGTCCGAGCACCGACCCCATCACGTAATGCGTGTCATCGACATGTTTGACCCAGTAACGGAGCGCCTCGTTGACGGCATCTTTTAACGTTCGACTCCCCGACTTAACGGGAACGACTTTCGCACCGAGTAACTCCATTCGAAATACGTTCAACTCTTGACGTTCGACGTCGACCTCACCCATGAAAATCGTACATTCGAGATTGAGCAGCGCACATACCGTCGCCGTAGCGACTCCGTGCTGTCCGGCGCCTGTTTCGGCGACGACCTTTTGTTTGCCCATTCGTTTGGCGAGGAGCGCCTGGCCGATTGTGTTGTTGATTTTATGGGCACCGGTATGGTTCAAATCTTCTCGTTTTAAATAGACATTCGTCCCGAGGCGACGGCTCATGTTCTCCGCATAATAGAGCGGCGTTTCTCGACCGACGTATTCGCTGAGGAGATCATTGAAGCGTTCCTGGAATTCAGGGTCTTGTTTCGCTTCCTCGTAAGCCACTTCGAGCTCTTCGACTGCTTGCATGAGCGTCTCAGGGATATATTTTCCGCCATATGGTCCAAACTTTCCGTTCACTGGTTGTGTATACATGATGCTTCCTCCTTGGCGCGTCGGATGAACGCGCGAATCTTATCGTGATCTTTCTGTCCGTTCGTCTCCACACCGCTCGAGACATCGACACCGTCCGGTCGCATGGCGCGAATCGCCGCACCGACATTGTCGACATTCAATCCACCGGCGAGCCAAAACGTCTGCTGCGGCCGTTCGAGCTTCGCCCAATCGAGCGTCTGCCCACTACCCGGTGTCGGTGCGTCGAGTAAAATGACGTCGGCCTCTGACTGGTGATCCGCTTCGATAATCGGGAGACCGAACTGACGGAACGTTTCAAGCGGCCGCGTCCGGCGGTGCAACTGGATATCGGTCAACCCGCAAGCGACGGCAGCTTCGACCTCTTTGGCTGTTGGATCGAGAAACACGCCGACGACTCGGACATCTTCCGGGATTAACCCCCGAAGCCGCCGCGCCGTTGAAATATCGATTTGGCGCGGGCTGTCCGCAAAGACGAATCCGATGGCGTCCGCTCCGGCCTCGACAGCGACAGTCACGCTAGCCTCAGTTTTCAGTCCACATATTTTAACGAACATATCTTCAACTCCTCGATTAAGGCTGTCGGGTCGTCTTGCCGCATGAGCGCTTCTCCGACGAGAATCGCTCGGGCCCCGGCTGTCTGTAAACGTCGGGCCGCCTCGCCTGTGCTGACACCACTCTCGCTGACGAAAGCGACATCGGGATACTTCGTCATCAAGTCGACCGACGTATCGAGTGAGACCTCGAACGTCTTCAAGTTTCGATTGTTGATGCCAATCAACACATCGCCCAGTTCGAGCGCCGTCCGGAGCTCGGCCTCATCATGAACTTCGACAAGCACGTCGAGGCCGATGGAACGCGCATACTGTTTTAACGTATGAAGCCGGCTCGGATGGAGCGCCGCAACAATCAATAGTGCCGCACTCGCCCCGGCCGCTTTGGCCCGGTCAAGCTGTCGTTCGTCGATGATGAAGTCTTTACAGAGGACCGGGATCTCGACAGCGGCCGCGACATCACGCAAGTCGTTGAACGAACCGTTGAAGTAGGTCGTATCCGTCAAAACGGAAATCATTGTCGCCCCTGCCTGTTCATACGTGCGGGCCCGGCTCACGACGTCCACTTCTTCGCGAATCACGCCTTTTGACGGGGAGGACCGCTTAATTTCGGCGATGACATGAAAGCCGTCCTTCATTAAAAGCGGTAATGAGATGGCGAGCGTCCGCGTCACCTCGATGTCTTCCATTTGATTGACCTCTTCGATTTTCGTTCCGATGATTTTCGTCAAGTAGCTCATGCGCCAACCTCCGTTCGTTGTAGTTGTTTGAGCACGCGGATGGCGTGCCCTTCATCAATGCTTGCCGTTGCCACCGCGACGCCTTCTCGAAGCGTTTGGACCGTCCCATACGTGCAGAGGGCGAGCCCGGCATTCAATAAGACGACATCTCGCGCCGGTCCCTTTTCTCCGTTCAAGACGGCGAGGAGCGTCGCAGCGTTCTCAGCTGGTGTCCCGCCTTGCAAGGCCGACAGCGGAGCTCGCATCAATCCGACGTCGCGCGGGTCGACGGTGTAGCGGGCCATTTTGTCGCCGTTGAAGAATAAGACGTCGTTTCTTCCGGCGAGACTCGCTTCATCCAGCCCGCCTGCCCCATGGACGACCATTCCGCGCTCGACGCCGAGGTGACGCATCGCCTTCGCCATCTTCTCGATGAGCGATGGATGGTACACGCCGATCAATTGCCGCTTCGGCTTGAGCGGGTTCGTCAACGGACCGATTTGATTGAAGATGGTCGCCGTCGCCAATCGTTTCCGGACCGGCATGACGCGTTTCATGACCGGATGGATGTGTTGGGCGAACAAGAAACTCAAGTTCGTTCGCTCGAGGTCGGCGAGCATCGCCTCATGACTTTGGACGATGGGGATATTTAATGACTCGAGGACGTCGGCACTGCCTGACCGGCTCGACACGCTGCGATTCCCATGTTTGGCGACCGGGATATCTAATCCCGCCAAGACGAATGCGACCGTCGAGCTGATGTTGAACGTGTTCGCCCCGTCACCGCCCGTGCCACAGACGTCGAGCACAGGGAGCGTCGTTTCGGGGAACGTTGCCGCCTCGCGAATATAATCAGCGAGTCCGGCCATCTCCTCAGCCGTCTCACCGCGCGCTTTCATGGCGAGTAACACCTCAGCGATTTGCGCTTCGTCGGCTTGGAACAGCTCGGCCGCCGCCAGTTTCATTTCGTTCGTCGTCAATGGGTTCGTCAATAGTCGTGTTAACATGTCCGTTCCTCCTCAAGCATTTTGGGTATAAAAAAACTCCATACGACGTCTGTCGTATGGAGGACGGTTTGGACCGCGGTGCCACCTCTCGTTGGATCGATTGATCCCACTTTCCGATGCTATCACATCGTATCCCGATAACGGAGGAAACCGTCATGACCTACTTGGTTCAGCCATGCTCTCATGAGCCCATTCACGTGACGGCCTCGGCCGGGATCCCACCACCCCCGGCTCTCTGAACGAGACTTGTTCACGCTACTATTCTCAATCACTGATTTATGATGTGTTGAAACGAAAAAGGGTTACCCGCCCGACTCATAGCTTGCGCTATGAGAAGGACGAGTAACCCCGTGGTGCCACCTTCGTTGGTTCCGCAGAACCCACTTCACGGACAAACATCCGCTTTCCCATGGTAACGGTGGGTGACCCGCTAAAGCCTACTAGAAGTTTCGGTTTAGAGCTCGGAAGTCCATTCGCGACGTCCCGCATACTGATTCGCACCAACCATCAGCTCTCTGTCATGCGGGGACCGTCGTTACTTCTCTTCGTCGACGCCTTTATTCGTTTCAATTAAGTTAACTCGTACTATACAGGGCGGATTACCTCCTGTCAAACAAAAGCGTGTAAAAAAACTTTGCTTCTATAGGTGCGGCCGAATCGATGCCGTCTTTTACGATTTCGCGAGTTGACACTTGTTTTTTTTGTCTGCTATAGTCGTCCCCAACAACACTTCACTCAACTAAAGGAGAATTAACTTTGGAAACTAGCAAATTAAAACGTGAACTGTCCACGCGGCAGTTGACGATGATTTCGCTCGGTAGCGCCATCGGGACGGGGCTCTTCCTCGGAAGCGGTCTCGCCATCCAAACGGCAGGACCGAGCGTGCTCGTCAGTTACGCCATCGGGGCGTTCATCGTACTGTTACTGATGGGTTGTCTCGCTGAGATGACCGTCGCCCATCCGACCTCTGGCTCATTCGGCACAATCGCCGAGCGCTATGTCCATCCGCTCGCCGGCTTTTTGGTCCGCTACTCGTACTGGGTCGCCAACGTCCTCGCCATCGGCGTCGAAGTGAGCGCGATCGCCATCTATATGCGGTACTGGTTCCCCGACGTGAACGGATTCGTCTGGGTCGCCGTGTTCGGCGGATTGCTCATCTACGTCAACGCCCGGCACGTCCATACGTTCGGGACGACCGAATACTGGTTATCGTTCATCAAAGTGACGGCCATCATTCTGTTTATCGTCCTCGGTGCCGCCACGATGTTCGGTCAACCCGGTTCACCAATCGAATCGATTACGACCGGCGATGAAGGTTTCTTCGCCTTCGGGTTTTACGGGATGTGGGTGACGATTTTCATCTCGCTCTTCAGTTTCCTCGGGACCGAGCTCGTCGCCGTCACGGCCGGCGAAGCGAAAGACCCGGACCGCGCCGTACCGAAAGCGTTGCGCGCGACTGTGTTCCGTCTGACGTTCTTTTATCTCATCACGATTGGCATCATGCTCATGCTCATCCCGTGGCAACAGGCCGGCATCGATCAAAGTCCGTTCGTTCTCGTCATGCAACAATTCGACGTGCCTGGCGCAGCCGGCATTTTGAACTTTGTCATCTTGATCGCCGCCTTGTCGGCGATGAATGCACAGCTCTACGCTTCAACGCGAATGATGTATTCCCTCGCCGAGGCCGGTGATGCTCCGCGCATCTTTAAAAAAGTCAGCGCTAGCGGGATTCCAATGCCCGCCTTGCTCGTCTCAACAGGCGGGATCATTCTCGCAGCACTACTTCAAGTGTTCATGGAAACATCGTATCCATTCTTGATGGGCATCTCGATGTTCGGAGCCATCTTCACATGGTTCATGGTATTCGTCTCCCACTTGTTTTTCCGTAAGAAATGGACAGGGCGCAAATTACCGGTCCGCATGATCGGTTACCCGTTCTTGCCGTTACTCGGTGCCGGATTGTTGCTCAGCCTAATGATCACAACATGGTTCACCGACTTCAATATCCTGCTCAAGTTCGGGATTCCATGGTTGGTCGGATTGACCGTCATCTATCTCGTCCGTGAGCGTTTCCGCAAAGCAAAGGATCAATCAGACGACATCGAGCAAGCCAACTGAAACAAGCGCCTGTCCGCAAAGGATAGGCGTTTGTTTTTGGTTTTGCTGGGACACAAAACGAGGACCTATCACGATTGACGGGTCCTCGTTGAACATCAGAAGAACTGACGTGGGTTGACTGTGCTTCCCGCGCCCGTTCCTGAATATGAATAGCTGCCTTGGTGAATCTCGAAGTGAAGGTGCGGGCCTGAAGAGTTACCCGTGTTACCGAGTCCACCGATGTTCGAACCTTGTGTCACACGTTGACCGGCACTCACTGAGACCGAGTTCAAGTGCGCATAGACCGTCGTCCAGACTTGACCGTTGATGACGTGGGCGATCATGACGTGATTCCCGTATGCGCCACCCCAGCCTGCACGGATGACCGTTCCCGTTGCCGAGGCACGGATTGGTGTCCCGACAGGTCCAGCGATATCGACGCCGTTATGGAACGTGTAGCCGAATTGACCGCTTGCCGGTCCCCAGCCTTGTGAGAAACGTCCTGTTGTCGGTTGAATGAACATTGCGCCTGAAGGTGCCGGTGCCGAAGTTGTCGGTGCCGTCGGTGCTGGTTTAGGCGCCGGTGCTGGTGCTGGTTTTGGTGCTGGCGCAGCCGGTTTTGGTGCTGGTGTGCTATTTTGTGCCGTCTGGTTTGAAGTTGAAGACGACTGGGTATTATTGTTATTGTTCTGCTGTTTTTGAGCTGCTGCTCGTTCTGCCTCGGCTTTAGCCGCTGCCGCTCTTGCTTCTTCTGCTTGACGGGCCGCTGCAGCTGCTTGCGCCGCTTCTGCTTGACGAGCTTCTTCAGCTTTACGGGCCGCTTCTTGACGAGCTGCCTCTTCAGCACGACGACGCGCTTCTTCTTCCTCACGACGTTGCGCTTCAATCTCAGCCGCAATCGCTTCTTCTTGCGCGATTAGCGTTGCTTCGATTTCTTGTAGGTCGAAGATTTGCGATTCGAATTCGATATTTTTGTCCTTGAGCTCTTTGATGCGAGCTTCACGCTGTTTCATCGTCTTCTCGAGTTGAGCTTGACGCACTTCTAGCGCTTTTTGTTGCTTCAAGAGCGACGTACGCTCTTCTTTAAGTGACGCTTGCGCTTCTTTTAACGATTGACGCGTCGCTTCGTAATCTTCAAACAATTCTTGGTCGCTTCGTTGAATCGTTCCGGCCGTGATCATCCGTGTGATCAAGTCCGAGAAGTTTTTCGAACCGAAGATGAACTCCGCCCAGTTGATTGAGCCGCCGCCATTCGTTTGCATCGTGGCCATGCGCTCTTTCATCATCGCTTCTTGAGCCTTCATTTTCTTCTCATAGCTTTTAATATCTTTCTCGAGATCTTCAATTTTCAACTCGGTGCGCTTGATTTCTTGGCGTTTCGTTGCGACATCGTTGATGATGTCTTGAAGTTGAGCATCCATCTTGTTGACTTCAGCTTGAACTTTCGAGATTTCGTTTTTATTTTGATTAATTTTCGAAGATGTATTCGATTGGTTCTGTTTGACGTTATTCCGTTGCTCTTGCACTTTCTTCTGCTGTTCTTGTTTCTCCTTGATTGACGTCGAGGCATCAGCCACCGAGTGCGTCCCAAGAAGAAGCGCGCTAAGCGTGAGTGTCGAGACGGTGCGTTTCCAATTGATCAATGGGGACATCCTTTCTATTGACGGGGTCGGGGTTCACATACTATTTAAAGGTCAGTCGTTTTTCTATGTAACAAAAACGATTAATTTTTTAGTTTCAACACGACTAATTATATCGAAGTGTCGAATGTTTTCCTGTTAAAGTTATATTTCACTTTTATTACGAAGAAGGGGTGGGAAACCTTATACGGCTCCCCACCCCTTTATGTTTCAACATTTTTTCACTTTTCTTTTTTCGAAACATAGTTGTAATAATAGATGAAAACAGGAAGTCATTGACCTTATATTGAAAAAGTATAATCCAGCTATTTTTCTAAGTCTAACCATTTCCAAAAAAACGTAAAAAGGGCCTATTTAGTCTACCGCTCTAGGCGAGAAGGCTAAACAGGCCAATTGTTCGTTGGTGTGGAGACAAGGGGTCTCACACTCCAAATGATACATGAGGACTATTAATCAGGCGTTAACGTTTGATTACAGTTTGAGCGCCCCGAGGATGACGAACACCCAGGCTGCGATAAATAAAACGCCACCAATCGGTGTAACCGCTCCGAGCTTCGTGATTCCGGTCAGCGCCATTACGTAAAGGCTACCTGAGAAGAAGATGATTCCGGCGAACATGAGCCAACCTGCCGTGCTAAACTGGCTGATGCTCACTTTCATCAAGATGCTGGCCAAAGCGATAATCCCGATGGCATGAATCATATGGTAGAGCACGCCTGTCTGCCAGTTCGCGAGCATGTTCGGTGTCAGACGTTCTTTCAAGGCGTGGGCCCCGAACGCGCCGAACGCGACGCCGAGTGCCATCAAAGCAGCGCCGATGATGAGCAATACTTTCATACTAATTTCCCCCTTATCGCACTTTGCGTGCAGGTAAATTCCACTTTCGATAGTAGGATATCACTCGAAGCGTCGCCACGACAATTAATAACGCATACACCGCAAGCCCACCTTCAAGCCTGAAATAATACGTGACGACCGCGATGATGATGGCCCAAATTGCATATACTTCCGATTGTAAGACGATCGGCTTACGGCCGGCCAATAAATCACGGACGACACCCCCACCGACACCTGTCAAGACGGCAGCCGCAATCGCTGCCGATAATGGTAAATCGAGCTTGATGGCGATTTGTGCGCCTTGAAATGCGAAGGCGACGAGCCCGATGGCATCGACGATGACGCCCCAGCGTTCCCAATGGGGCAAGACGACGCTCGGCAGCAGGAAGATGAGCAACGCGACAAGAAAACAAAGGATGAAGAGATCATTTTGTTGCCAAATCAAGCTGACGGGGTTGCCGAGCAAGACGTTTCGAATTGCTCCGCCGCCGAAGGCTGTCGTAAAGGCGAGCAACCACACCCCAAAAATATCATATTTTTCGTCCATCGCGATGATGGCTCCGCTCGCCGCGAACGCGATCGTCCCGACGACGTTGAGTAATTCCCACTCCATAAACATCCCTTGCCCTTTCTTGAAAGCATTCTGTGGTAAAGTTAAGATACAAAAAATCAGACCAGTCGAGCGACTGCTTGTAAAGGATGTCGGTACTTTATGAAACGAATCGCCTTGTTCCGCATATGGATTATCGTCACAATGTTCGCCCGATTCATCATTAAAATTTACGCCTTCTCACGCAAACAGCAGCAAGGTCTCGCGTCGACCGAAGAATACGAGACACTCATGTTGAATCTCGCCCGCGAGTATAAGCGAAATGCGCTCCGACTCGAGGGGCTGCTAATCAAGCTTGGCCAATTCTTATCGATTCGAGCCGACTTGTTGCCCCCGTCCGTTTTAAACGAATTGTCGGAGCTCGTCGATCGCGTTCCGACTTCAGGCTGGGACAAATCCCGCGCCATCTTGGAAGCAGAATGGGGCGTCCCTTACACACAAGTCGTAAAAGACGTCGGCATCGATGCCGTCGCCTCCGCTTCGATTGGGGAAGTATACGGCGCGACCCTGCTTGAGACCGGGAAGCGTGTCGCTCTGAAAATCCAGCGTCCGGACATCGAAAAAATCATTCGGACCGACTTTAAAGCGATGCGAATCGTCACGACGATGCTCAAGCGGACCTCGCTGGCAAAATCGACCGACTTAGATAGCTTATATCGCCAAATGATTTTTGTCATCGGGGATGAATTAAATTTCCAAACTGAATTAAAAAATGCCCTATATTTCAAAGCGAAGTACGCCGAAAATCCGGACGTCTACATACCGGACTATTATGATCATCTCTGTTCAAACCGAGTGTTGACGATGGATTGGGTCGATGCGCGTCGCATCACCGATCTCGCGTTCTTGAAAGAGAATAACATCGATCGCTCCGCCCTGGCCGAACGCTTATTCACGATGGCGGCCGAGCAGCTGTTGTTCGGCGGGAAATTTCACGCCGATCCACACCCGGGTAACGTGCAAATCCGGGCCGATGGCACAATCATCCTGCTCGATTTCGGAATGGTCGGCTCGACGACACCACAAGATATGGCGACCATCCGTAAAATCCTGCAGGCGTTCATCTCGCTCGATTATGACGGGGTCGTCGACGGCCTCGAAGACTTGCGCTTCTTGTTGCCGACGGCGAACAAGCACAACATCCGCCAGGCGCTCGAGAAAGCGGTCACGTTCTATTTAGAGACCGATATCGATACGGTCGACACGAAATTGATTGAAAAAGTGTTGCAGGACATCCAGTTGCTCGTCAAGAACGAGCCGATTCAATTGCCAGCCGAGTTCGCGTTCTTCGGTCGAGCCGCCTCGACCTTGCTCGGGATTTTACAAATCCTTGATTCGAAAATCGATTTGTTTACGCTCGGTAAACCGATTGTCATTCAATGGCTCGAGGCAGACGGCACGACAATTCAAAACCGTTACGTCATGACGGCACTCAATTACGGTAAAAAGTTGCTGAACGTCCCGCCGCTCCTCGATAACTATTTAAAAGAACCGACCCGGAAGCGCCTGTCCGAACAAGCGATGTTCCAACGTGAGCTTGAGTCGAAAGAACTGCTCCATCGTCAAACATTCAACGCCGGCTTGATTATCCTCGGCCTTGTCGTCGGGCTTTTCGGCTATCTCCGACCGGATGAGTGGCTGTTCTGGTCAGGTGGCGTCGTCTCGGTCATCGCTTATTTCAACTCAAGACGCCTCGGTCGAAAGATTCGTCATTTGGCCCGCCAAGATTTCCGCGTCTGAACCCGTCACTCTCTGGAGTGGCGGTTTTTTTCTGGAGCCACGTCCCGATATAGGCGGCGACTTGCTGCAAATCCCGTTCAGTCGTCCATCCCATCGTCGCGACTTGGAGACAGTTCGCGCGCCGCAAATAAACGCTCTCGTACTGGACTTGATAGCCATGAAACGCCAATTGATGCCCTAGCTCAATCGAAGATAGTGTGTCTGGCAGCGTGAGCGAAAAAATGCCCGGCGCTTGGTCGTCTCCGAGTTCAACCGGTATACCGCGGCGCACCAGTTCATGCACGAATACATCGAGTTTCGATTGATGTGTCGCAATCTCTGCATCTGTCAACTCGCTCAAAGCGATGTCCATCGCTTGAATGAGCGGAACCGATTGCGTGAAGGCGATTGGGTCATAGCTAGCCAAGTCTAAATACCGTGGAATCATTGGGTTCGGGACGGCTCGATCTCGCATGGCGATAAACGCCAACCCTGGTGCATTCCGTAACGCTTTCCCCGAGACAAACGTCACCAGATGCGCGAACGAATAGTCGGTCACTTTCGTCCCGACCGCACTGATGGCATCAATCGCAATCTTCGTGGGATACATTTGTGCGTACTGACGCAACTGGTCTAAATTAACCAGCTTGCCTGTAGACGTCTCACAATGGACCGTCCAAATCCAATTTGGTGCATGTTGTCCGATTCGCTTTAAATCGAGACGACACCCAGCCGAAAGCGGGATGACATCAAATTCAAGACCAGCCCGGTTGGCATGGTCAATCAACCGCCGTCCGAACTCCCCTGTGTCGATGATTACGCCACGTCCGCTTAACTGTGCGGCGACGGCATCGTTCGCAATCGTCCCGCTGCCGAGTAATGTGTAGACATGAGGCAACTTGACGAGATGGCTCAGCCGCGACTGGACCGAATGGAGCAAACGGCTGGCCTCAGCCGACCGATGTGATACCGGCTGAGCGGCAAGCGCGGCGCGCACTTGATTCGACAGTTCGACGGGCCCGGCGAGGAGTAGCTTTGGTCGCAACGTTGGAGCGGTCTCTGACTGCATGAACCCAGAGCGCGTCAACTGCATCGGCACGTATAACGCCTCCGCCGTCCCGACCGGTTCTGCGAACGGGATAAACCCGAACCGTCGATATAGCTTCTGTTCGCGTACCGTCCCGCTGATGACGATTCCTTCTACGCCCCGGTCTGTCGCTTCCATAAGCATCGCTCGCATAAGTCCGGCAAACGTCCTCGTGTTCCGGTAGGCGGGCGTCACAGCCAATAGTCGGACTTCAATCCATTCTCCCGGCGGCAGCGTCACGCCTTTTTGTTCGAGCGAGAACGGATGCTTGTCCCGGATGGCACACATGGCGACGAGCTGTCCGTCCGCCAACCCAATCCAATATGTATTTGTGTCATGAAAACGGTCGACGAGAAGTCGTTCCGCGTTTGGATGGTGCTGCGGGATTTCTTCGACGAACGTCTCATAGTTCAGTCGGTGAATCGCCGCGGCATCCTCCGGCGTCGCTCTTCGGAATTCAAGCACGTTGTTTCCCCCTTATGTGGTGATACACGATGAGTAGCATCGTCAAACTGGCCAATCCGACATCTGTTGCGTCCCCCCACGCCGCGAGCGGCAGGAGCACGAGCATGACGAGCCCCGTCTCGCGCGAGTTACGCGTCAGTTTGATCAAAAGTAGCAACAGCAGCAGTCCCCCGATAAACCATAGCGGGCTGTACGCTAATATAATTCCAGAAAACACGGCATACCCCTTCCCCCCGGAGCGAATATGCCAAATCGGATAAATGTGGCCAAGCGTCAAGGCGAGCCCAGTCTCAAAAAAGTATGGACCGCTGATCGACAACACGAGTACCGTCTTCAAGACGTCGAATCCGTAAACGAACAAGAAGGCTTGCTTCCCGCCCGTGCGTAACGCATTGCGGGCACCGGTGTTCCCCGAACCGGTCGTAGCGAGATGCTGTCCACTCCACATGCCATACAAGCGCCCGCCCAGGATACTGCCGACAACATAACCTACGATGATGATCCACATGGCGACCCCTCCTCTTTGTAAAATTGTGTATGATTTTTGAAAACGGGTACTTTTACAATGTGACCTAGACGAAAGGGGAAATCAAGATGCGAGTGGAGAACAATTTCATCAATGGAGAATGGATTGATACATCGGACACGATTGAGGTGCGGAACCCCGCCACCGGAAACATCATGGCCACGGTGACAAAGAGTGACACGGCCGAAGCGAAACAGGCTGTCGATGCCGCACACGACGCCTTGAAGGACTGGCAAGAGAAAACGGCCGAAGAACGTGGCGCCCTCCTGCTTGAATGGAACCGCCTGATTGAAGAACATACGGAAGCCATCGCTCGAACGATGGTCGAAGAGCAAGGCAAGCCTTTGCAAGAAGCCATCGGCGAAGTCCGCTATGCGAACGGCTTCATCGAATGGTACGCCGCCGAAGGACGACGGGTGTACGGCGAGACGATCCCCGCCTCGTCGAACAAGAAGCGCATCTTCGCCATCAAGCAACCGGTCGGCGTCGTCGCCGCCATCACGCCTTGGAATTTCCCGGCGGCGATGATCACCCGAAAGCTCGCACCGGCTCTGGCCGCAGGCTGCACCGTCGTCCTGAAACCGGCATCGGCGACGCCGCTGACGGCCATTGAACTCGTCAAGCTGGCCGAGAAAGCCGGTTTCCCACCCGGTGTCATCAACCTCGTCACCGGGAAAGCGTCTGACATCGTGAATGCGTGGCAACACGATCCCCGTGTCCGCAAGCTGACGTTCACCGGTTCGACCGAGGTCGGCAAGACGCTCATGCGCGGCGCCGCCGATACAATGAAGAAAATCTCGCTCGAGCTCGGTGGTCACGCCCCGCTCATCGTAACGGCGCAGGCAGACCTCGACAAGGCCGTCCCGCAAGCCGTCGCCACGAAATTCCGTAATGGCGGACAGACGTGCGTCTGCGCCAATCGGATTTATGTCGAGCAGTCCATTGTCGATGTGTTCTCTGAAAAGTTCATTGAGGCCGTCGCAGCGCTCGAAGTCGGGAACGGACTCGATGAAGGGACAGACATCGGCCCGCTCATCGACGAGGCTGCGGTCGATAAAGTGATGAAACACTTGGAAGACGCCCAAATCCGGGGCGGGGAAATCACGGGTGGCGAACAGCTCGACGGATTGTTCGTCCGACCGGCCGTCGTCCGCTATGCGAATGAGGATATGCTATGTATGAACGAGGAGACGTTTGGCCCCGTCGCCCCAATCGCGTCGTTCGATACGCTCGAGGAAGTGATTGAGCGGGCGAACGCGACCCCGTTCGGTCTCGCCGCCTACGTGTTCACACAAGATATCAACGAGGCCCTCTATTTGGCCGAAGCGCTCGAATACGGCATCGTCGGAGTCAATGACGGTCTCCCGTCGACACCGCAAGCACCGTTCGGCGGGTGGAAGCAGAGCGGTCTCGGACGTGAAGGTGGTCACCATGGCATCGAAGAATTTTTGGAAATCAAATATATCTCGCTTGGCCTTTAAAGAAATTCCGGTTGAACGCGATGTTCAACCGGAATTTTTTATGATTCGATATACGTAATCAAGTCGTTCGGCGTCGCAATCACATGATCTGCGAGAGCCCATTCATCCTCGTTTCCAAACCCAAAGCCAGTCAAGACGACCGGGAAGTCATGGGCCCGAGCCGCTTCGACATCCGATTTCCGGTCCCCGACCATCACATAGTCGTTCTCGCCGTGACGGAGGCGATGCGCCGTCAAAATGTCGGCTTTTTTCTCACCACTTACGGATTCGAGGCATTCTGGCGCCGTCATGAACTGGCGAATGTTTTGCGAGTCAAGAATCAGGTTCAAATAATGGACGCCGCAGTTGCTCGCGGTCGTCAACGTATGCCCTTTTTTATGAAGCGCCTCGAGCATCTCATAGATGCCGTCGAACAAGACGAGCTGTCCTTCCATCGCCCGCTCGAGCGTCTCATGCCGCAACTTGCGGATTTGGCGAATCTCTTCAATCGTCGCTTCCGGGATGACATGTTCCCAAAATGCGTTGCCGGCCAACCCGTAACCGGAACGGACCGCATCCTCACTCGGTTTCGGTAAATGCGGAAGTTGCTCCAACGCCTCGTGAATCGCTTGCGTCATCGGTCCGGTCGTGTCGACGAGCGTCCCATCGATATCAAATAAAATGACTGCCATTGTCTGGTCCCCTCTCTCTTTCCTATGTTCCTACCGTAGCAGATTCCCCTGAAAATCGAAAGCGGAAACGTCACTAGGCATAAAGTCTGGTGCTTACAAGTGGTCCCATCTTTTTTTACAGATTCTAAAAAAAAGGGAAATGGAACAATTACATTTGTTTTTTATAGTGAGGACTGTAGTGATTACATATGCAGGAGGCAGACAAATGAGCAAACAAAAATGGATGATTGGGACGCTCGCTTTCGGCTTAACGGCCGGCGCGGTCGTTGGCGGAAGCGGGATTCAACCAGAAGCTGGCGCGAACGCCAAACATAACCAGAAGCAAGTGAAAAATGTGATTTTTATGATTCCGGACGGATACTCCGCATCTTACGCCACCAACTATCGATGGTATGCGGACGAGGAAGAGACTACACTCGATCAACATTTGACCGGGATGATGCGGACGTATTCCGCGAACTCGAAAGTGACCGATTCTGCAGCCGCCGGGACAGCGATGGCGACCGGCGTGAAGACGAACAACGGCACAATCAGCATGGACCCGAACGGCAAGGAACTGACGTCAGTGCTCGAAAAAGCGAATCAGATCGGAAAAGCGACCGGACTCGTAGCCACGTCGACCATCACCCATGCGACGCCGGCCGTTTTCGCCTCACACGTCGCGTCGCGCGCGAGCGAGGCCGAGATCGCCAAACAATATATGGATGAGCTCGAGGTGGACGTCTTGCTCGGTGGCGGTCAAAACTATTTCACTACTGAACAAGAAGGCGGCTTGCAAAAAGAAGATTTGATTGCTCGAGCGGAGGCAGCTGGGTATACGTATGCAACGAATGCAGACGAGCTTGAAACTGCGAACGCTTCGAAGTTGCTCGGTCTGTTCGCACCAGAGGCGATGGCACCAGAACTCGACCGTGAGATGACCGAGGAACCGAGCCTTGCCGAGATGACCACGGCCGCTTTGACATCCCTTAACCAAGACAAAGATGGCTTCTTTCTAATGGTTGAGGGCAGTCAAATCGATTGGGCCGGTCACGCCCACGATGCCGCTTGGGCGATGAAAGATTCTGAAGCATTCCATGACGCTTTCCAGAAAGCCATCCAATTCGCCATGAAGGACAAACAGACACTTGTCGTCGTCGCAGGCGATCACGATACGGGAGGCATGTCGGTCGGCGGTTATAATGAGTACGTGGCCAAACCAGAAGTGCTTCGTTCGGTCACGGCGACGGGCGATTTTATGGTCGATTCGTTTGATGAGTCGCTGACGAATGTTCGGGACGTCGTCGAACGATATACGTCACTCACGCTGACGGAAGCAGAAGTGAAGGCAATCCAAGCGGCCGAATCGCCAAAACGCACGCTCGTACTGAATGAAATCATTAGCAAACGCGCTTACGTTGGTTGGACGACGTCACAACACACGGGTGTGGACGTCCCACTGTATGCCTATGGTCCTCAGCACGACCGCTTCACTGGCGTTCTGGATAACACTGACGTGCCGAAGCAAATTATGCAGGCCCTCAAACTGAAATGATGTGGATGCGTACCAAAAAAACAGCTCTAGTTGAACATATTGTTCGGCTAGAGCTGTTCTCATTATCCACGCCAGAAATTCATACCACCTTTGGCCGAATAGACGTCCGTATAACCTGCGCTCTTCAACATGGCGGCGGCTCGTTGACTTCGCATCCCGCTCTGACAGATGACATAGACCGGACGGGCTTGATCTTTTGGATACTGGGCACTCGCATTGCCGAAGCCAGAGAGTGGCACGTTCTTCGCTTGCTTGATATGCCCACCTCGGTATTCGTGCGGTTCTCGGACGTCGAGCAATTGAATGTTCCGCTCTTCCGCGATTTTCCGTTTCAACTCATCGGTCGACACCGTGTTGACGCTGTTTCGCTTCGTCCACCAAAAATAAATCAATCCGATCACTACTGCAACAAACAAGAAATCAAGCATAGTCACGCCTCCGTTGGGTGTATTTTAGTTAATCTCAATATACCCCCTATGGTATACAAGTCAACGCGAACGCCTCACAAAAAAAGCTGTGCCTCAGGGCACAGCTTAAAAGTCGAGCAATGAATCGGTTTTCGGTTTGTTCTCTTCTTCAAGCGGAATTCCAAGGAACGCCGCCATCTGACGATCGAGCGGCGGCTTAGACTCGACCGGTTGGGCCACGGGAACCGCAGCTTGTTGCGTCGGAGCCGAATCAGCGAGCAGTAGCTCGCAATACCCCATCAGCTTGGCCAAATGGCGCTTCTGCGTCTCTCCGCTCGACTGTTCGATTTGTGTCATCACTTGCTTCATCTGCAGGATGACCTGTTGTTCCGTAATCATCTATCGCACACATCCTTTACCGTTCCATTCTGAAGCAAACGAGGGGCTGGCCGCAAGTCCGATGCTCGTTCAGACGTGAGTCTCCGAGCGCGTCGTGAGCCATGTCTGGAATGCTTCAAAATCAAACCGGACTTGATTGGCGTAAAATTGAGACCACCTTGTGATTTGACGGATGAATAGCGGGCGTGACACGCCGATGGCCGCCGCGATGCGTTCACTCGCCTCATAATCAAGCACGTTCGCATCCGCGTCGGCCCGGGCATGGATCTTGGCGGTGATTTCCGCCTGCACTTTCAACGTCTCGATAAGCGATTCCTCATTCTTGATGTGCTTCGCTTTCACTTTTCGCTTATACGGTGACCGCTGACGGACGTAGTATTCATTCCCATCAATCGTCAAATAGCCGAGATACGGGTCACGACTGTGCACCATGGCACGCTGGGCCGCGATGACGCGGGCTCCTTGATGCGATAGTCCGTCCTCAAACAATGGATGCGTCGGTAAGAAGAGAGATGGGACGGCCGATTGGGCTTGTTTCATTTCCAGGATGATATCCTCGTCATGTTCCTCGTCCGCGCCTTCAATCAAAATATAATAGCGTTCGAGCCCAATCGAAGCGGTGCCACTCTCACGTTTAATGGCGATATCTTTAATCTCGTAATGGTCGGCGTGATGGCGATGTTTCTCCGATAACGACGACAAATAGTCCGGCCATGCCTGCTTGATTTGCTTCTCCGTCTTCGGACTGACCGGAACGAGGTCGTCACTCGTCGCAAAGTAGCGCTCCTCGTCCCGCACTTCCGTCCGCTCGGCCATGAACGCGTCTTTCTTCTTCTCGGCCTTTTTAATCACTTTCTTGATTGCTTTGCACGTGTTCGCTTTCGTGAACTGGACTTCCTCGTCTTTCCCGTTCGCGTAGCGCTCGATTGCGCGTGCATACGTGTCAGCATATGTCTCGATGGCACGAGTCGCGTCAAAACCTGACTCGGCGGCAAACAAGTCAACTGAGATGGCCATGCGCAGGACGTCAAACAAATAAGAGCCGAGATACGCCTCATCAAAATCGTTCACATCGTAAATGATTGTCCCGGCGCCATCTTCGAACACACCGAAATTCTCAAAATGGAGATCTCCTTGAATGAACGTCGGATGGGACGCATCCGTATCGAACGCGAGCGGCACTTTCGCAAAGTCGTAATAGAACAAGTGCGAACTCCCACGGAAAAACGAGAACGGCGTCGCGCTCATCTTGTTATACTTCTCATCTCTGGCGGCTTCCGATAGATTCCGAATCGATTTGTCGTAATAGTCCAATACGGTCGCGAGCGTCTCACGACGGATCTGTTGTTTGACGGATGTGAACATGGCCTTCTCTCCTTCACGCATCGAATAAGTGCTTGTACTCTCCATAACCTGCAGACTCAAGTTCTTCTTTTGGAATGAAACGGAGCGCTGCCGAGTTGATGCAGTAGCGCAAGCCACCCAGCTCTTTCGGACCGTCATCGAACAAGTGGCCGAGGTGGCTGTCGGCTCCCTTCGAACGGACCTCCGTCCGGACCATATGGTGCGTCGTGTCCATGTTCATGTCGATGCGCTTCTCTTCGATTGGACGCGCGAAGCTCGGCCAACCGCAATTCGATTGGAATTTATCGCGCGACGTGAAGAGCGGTGTCCCATCGATGACATCGACATACAGCCCTTCACGCTCCTCATCCCAATATTCGTTTTGGAACGGAGGCTCGGTGCCGTTCTCTTGCGTGACTTTATATTGCATCGGCGTCAGACGATCTTTCAATTCTTTCTGAATCTTCTTGTCACTCCACGCTTCTTTCACGAACTTGGCCCGGCCAGAACCGACCCGGTACATCTCATAACGGAATGGGTTTTTCTTGTAATAGTCCTGATGGTAGTCTTCTGCTTCCCAGAACGTCTTCGCTGGGCGAATCTCCACTTCGATTGGTCGATCGAAGCGGCCTGAGTCTTCGATTTCTTGTTTTGATCGTTCAGCCGCCGCACGCTGTTCTTCTGAATGATAGAAAATCGCCGGTCGATACGATTCACCCCGATCGTTGAACTGTCCGCCACCATCGGTCGGGTCGATTTGACGCCAATAGATGCGCAACAGTTCCTCGTACGAGATGACTTCCGGATCGAACGTGACCTCGATTGCCTCTAGGTGACCTGTCGTCTCTGAACAGACTTGTTGGTAGGTCGGGTTGTCGACATGTCCGCCCGTATAGCCGGAAATGACGCGCTCGACCCCCTCATATTTATGAAACGGTTTGACCATACACCAAAAACAGCCTCCCGCAAATGTAGCTTTTGCCATAATAAATCCCTCCTTACTATGTAGTGTACCCAAAAAATCTCATCGACAACAAAAAACGAGAACCGCAAACGTGTTCTCGTTAATCTTCTTCGACCCGATTCATATGACGCATCACTAAAAATAAGATGACGCCGACAATAGCCGCCCCGAGAACAGTCAATGCCAGGTTGCCTCGAGCCGATAATGTATAAAAGATGGCTAATCCGATCAAGATGAGCGCGATCGGAATGAAGGCTCGTTTGAAATGATCCCAATACCGCACGGACAGTCCCCCTTTTCTCTCTATCATACCAAACTTATTTGTTAAGATAGAGTGGAAGATGATGTTCCATTTTAAAGGAGACACCTAATATGGAAGTTGAACGATTATGGGCCGAGCGCCCGACACTAATCTGGGAAAACCGGATGAACGAGGGAGATGACGTGTATACCATCGAAATCATCTTTGCAGTCGATGCCGTGCTCCGACGGTACGTGACCGCCTTGACACATGCAGACGGGACGGAAGTAAACGTGTTAACGGCCGTCCGCGACGTCGTATTGCGTTTAAACGAAATTGATGAAGAACACGACCATTTCATCGAGACGGTCGAGCGTGAGGAATTGTACGACTTCATACAAGCCGGTGCCGTTCTAGCTGGTTATGAGACAACAGATGACGTGACGGAAGAATGGCGGGAATGGTGATCACATTCTCTTCATTCAAAGAGCGTCAACTTGATTTGAATATGCTAAACTGAAACTAATTATTTCCATTTCACGTTAGGGGATGCGTTCATGCTCACAATCATCAACTCATTTTTTCTGAATCTGTGTATCCTGTTCACGTTATTCACGATTTCGTTTCTCCCTTTCCGCAACCGTCCACGACTCACACCGAAATCGCCGTTGAAAGGCAGAATCCTGCTCGGCGTTCAAACCGGGGGCGTCGCCTTGATTTTACTGGCGAACGCACTGCCGCTTGAAGGTATCCTGATTGATTTGCGCTCCATACCAATCTCACTTGCCGTCCTGTTCGGTGGATGGGTCAGCGGAACGGTCGCAGCCATCATCTTTTTGACCGCCCGATTTTTGATGGTCACCGATGGCGCATATATCGGTTTTTATTTGGCCGTCTTGACGATGATCGGGCTCGTCCTTCCTATTAGTCTATTGCGACTCAAACTCGATAATACTCGCAATACGCTACTCATTTTCACGACAATCAGTGTCGCTGTTTTCGGTGCCGCCATCTATTACGCGTTACCGCTTCAATTGTTCTATCCCGTTATCTTTGCCTACGTCGTGATGGCATACGGCGGTGCCTATGCAGCTTACCGGTTACTTCAAGAACTGCGCCGTCACTTTGAGAACGTCCAGCATCAGCAACAACTTGCCCGGACGGACGCACTGACCGGCATCGCCAACCGGCGTCTATTAAATGAAGCCATGGCCAACCTGAACGTCGAGGCAAAAGAGTACGCGTTGATCCTTGTCGATATCGATCATTTCAAGCGCGTGAATGACACGTACGGCCATGACGTCGGCGACGACGTATTACGTGAACTCGGCATGCTACTCGTTGCCGAGAGCGAAGAACGACATCTCGTCGGTCGCTTCGGTGGAGAAGAGTTTTTAATCATCATGCCGAACGCCAAGAAAGAAGAAGTGAGCCGTCTGGCCGAATCTATACGAGAAAAAGTCTCGACGTTCCCATTCGAGACGAGCGCCGGGACGTTACATATCACGGTCTCGCTCGGTGCCTGCCATTCGAACGACATCGAAGTCGACAGCGTGTTGAAGCATGCCGACGAAGCGTTATATCACGCTAAGGAATCCGGTCGAAATCGCTTCATCTTGGCATCGTAATCGGCGCAACGTTCGCAACAGATTGCGGTTTTACGCAGTTTTCCCGCTTTACTTTCAACTAGTGAATCGGTACACTAGGCTAGACTTTGATTCGATGATTCTTACAGTTGATCATAGATTTGGACAGAAAAAGGGGAAACACATTTCATGACAGTATTGTTATCACTATTTGGTTTGATGTTTGTGGGATCGTTCATCCTCGACTATCAACGTGGCAAGACGTTCCGCCAGTCACTCTTCGGGGGAGTCGACACGATGAAACGAAACTTGTTGATCTTTTTACGTACGTCACTCTCGATGATGATTTTCATCGGCCCGCTCTTGTTCATCTCGATGTTTGCGTTCTCGAAGCTCGTCTCTTTCGAAACGGTCGCTGCGTTCATGATTTCCGTGCTCAGCATCGGGTTTGCGGAACGTATCATCGGGATGATTGTCGCACCGCTCGTGCGGACGTTCTGGCATCAGCGCGGCAAGTTGATGCCGCTCTATCTCGACGCCGGCCTCTACATCTTCTTGCTGTCGATTCTCATCCTCGAGTTCTTGATGAACATTCCAGGTGTTGAACTCGGCGCATCAGCCATCGCTGTATTTTATGCGTTCGCGCTCTTCTATATCCGCTATTTGTTCAGCTTGATTCGCTTCACGTTCCGCAAGGGCGTGCCATCAAGCTGACGATTGACCGCAACCCGGACCGGTTGCGGTTTTTTTATCTCATTTTCTAATTGACAATGAGAATCGTTATCATCTATACTCAAGATGTAGCTCCCAAAAGCTTGACGTAACCGTTCCCCAAACCATTACGTCACGTGGATTCCCCTCCACGACACTCTTTTTGAAAGCAATGCGACAACCCCCATTTGTTGCACCCAAATTTGCCATCCAAAAAACGAGCGGCTCTCCGACGGAGCCGCTCGTTTTTTCATGCGAAAATATCTTGCTCGATTTGTTTCAATCCATAGAATACACCGCGGGACTGCATCAGTTCATCATACGTTCCTGTCTCTACGATGCGACCACCTTCCATGACGATGATGTGATCGAAGCGCTCGAGCCCGGTCAGACGATGGCTGACCATGACGAGTGTCGATGACTCGGCACGGCGGAAGACTTCGGCGAACACGTCCGCCTCGGTCCGCGCATCGAGGGCCGACGTCGCTTCATCGAGAATCCAGAGCACCCCGTTCTTCAAGAGCGCCCGGGCAATGGCGAGCCGTTGCCGTTCCCCGCCCGACAAGTTCGCCCCTTTCTCAAGGACAGGCTCATCAAGCGAGAAACCGAGCCGGACGCTCGCGAGCGCCGCTTCCATCTCAGCGTCGGTGAACTCTCCGGCTAGCGCCAAGTTCTCCCGTACCGTCCCGAAAAAGAAGTGGTTCTCTTGAAGGACGACGCTGGCTTCACGCCAGACCGATGCTTGGGTCACATCGTCCAACCGTTGCCCATTCAATCGGATTTCACCGGAATCGGGTCTGACGAAAGCGAGCAACAGTTGCAGGAGCGTCGATTTCCCTGAGCCGCTCGGCCCGACGATGACCGTCTTCGTCCCGCTTCGTAACGTCACATCCACGTCGCTCAGGACGTCGCGGTACGTATCCGGATAGCGATAGGTCACGCGCTCAAACGATACGTCCGGAGCGGATTCGAGTACCATGTCCGTCCGGGCGACTTCGGCCGCGACGATTGCTTCACTCGGCTCGACGACTTCGAGCAGTCGATCGGCCGCTTGCTTGCTGTCGGCAAAGTGGCCTGGGAAGACCGCCATCGGTGTCGCGTTCTCAAACGCGGTGAGCGACATCATAATGAGCATGGCCAAAAATAGGCCGTTTAACTCGCCGTCGACAACGAGATACGCCCCGATAGCAAGAACACCCCACGAGACGAGTAGGGATGCCGCCACGACGAGTGACGAGTTGAAGAACTGATTCGTCACATCCCGTTTCTGTGCTTCGGCGTAACGGTCACTCTGTTCGAGCAGCTCGCCGCGTGTCCGTCCAAGTTGATGATGAAGCAACAAATCGCGATATCCGTACATCATCTCTGTCATCCCACTCGACAGGTCACCCCGTAAAGCGCGAAGCTCGCGGTCGTGCTTGGCACGGATTCGGGCGAAGAACGCCGGAATCAAAAAACCGGTCACGAACACACCGAACAAAATCCAGAGGCTGACCCACATCGAGAAGTACGTGACGAAGAAAATCGTGCTCAAGAAGACGAGCACCAAGATAATCGGCGGATAGAATACCCGTAAAAAGTAGATTTGCAAGCTCTCGACGTCACCGACGACGCGAGCAAGCAAATCTCCACTCCGATACTTGGCAAAGATGCTCGGCACAAGCGGTTCAAGCTGGCGGTAAAACCGGACCCGCAACTCGCTCAAAATCGTGAACGTCGCCCGGTGCGAGGCAAGGCGCTCTTGATAACGCGCACTCGCCCGAATCACACCGAACAATTTAATCAAGACGACAGGTACCATGAGCGCATAGAGCGGCGGTACGAGGCCGGCCCGTGAGACAAGATAACCGCTCGCCGCGAACAAGGCGACGGCCGCGATGCCGGCCACGTACCCAAAGAAGATCGAGAGGACGATATCTTTCTTCTCTCGCATCATCCATTTCGTGATCGTCCAAAGTGAATTCATCCTCTCACCCCTTTCTGTAGCGTGAACAAGTCAGCGTATTGCGGAACGCTGAGCAGTTCGTCATGCGTGCCTTGGGCGAGTAGCTTTCCATCGTCCATGAACCAAATCGCATCTGCCTGCTTAATTGTATGCAACCGATGCGCGACCGTGACGAGCGTCGCCTCACGCGACAACTCCTCAATCGAACGCCGAACGATTTGCTCCGTCACTAAATCGAGCCCTGTCGTCGGTTCATCAAACAAGATGATGCCGGGACGTTTCAAGAAGGCACGGGCCAAGGCGAGTCGTTGTCGTTCGCCTCCGGACAATCCATAACCGCCTTCACCGAGCTCGGTATGAATGCCGTTCGGCAATTGCGCGATGACATCGTTCAGTCCGGCTGCATTCGCGGCTTCAAGGATTTTTATCTCGTCGGCTGTTTCCCCGAGGGCGATATTATCAGCGACGGTACCGGCGAACAAATACGGATTTTGTGAGATGTACCCGATTGTGTCATACCATGACGAATCGGTGTATGTCTCGAGTGGTTCTCCGTCGACGAGGACACGTCCACTGTCCGGTTTGACGAGTCCGGACAACACGTTCAAAACGGTCGTCTTGCCAGATCCACTCGCCCCGACGAGCGCCACATGAGCGCCAGTAGGAATCATACCGCTCAATGGGTCCAGCGTGAAGCGTCCACCTTCATAGGCGAACGAGACGGCGTCGAGCTCGAGGTCGGGCGTCCGGCTCGTCAACATACGGTCGCCCCAGGTCAAACGTTCATCCGGTGCGTCGAGCGCCTCGAAAATACGATCGGCCGCCCCCATGCTACCGCGTCCGGTGTGGAACGCACCTCCGAGGTCTTTAATCGCCAAATAGTATTCCGGGGCCAATACGAGAATCAAAAAGCCAGAGAAGAACGTCAAGTTCTCCCAGACGACCATTTGGAGCGCCACTTCGAGTGCCACGACGCCCGTGCTGAGCATCGAAATGAACTCGAGCATGAGACCCGACAGGAACGCCGTCTTCAAGACGACCATCGTTGCGTCGCGGAAATCGAGACTACTCTTTTCAATCGCTTGCGCCTCGCGCTCGGTCCGACCGTATAGTTTCAACGTCGTCAATCCTTGCAAGACGTCCAAAAACTTGCCAGAGAACTGATTCATTTTCTCCATCTGCTGTTCCGACTTCTTCTGCGTCGCAATCCCGATGATGATAAAAAAGATTGGAATGAACGGTGCCGTCACCATCATGATGACGCCCGAGATCCAATGTTGACTGAAGACGACGACGAGAATGAGTAGCGGAATAATCGACGTTTGAATGACTTGCGGCCAATATTGACTGAAGTAGGCATCGACCTCGTCGACCGCGTCCATGAACACGCTCACCTTTTTACCGGATTGACCGGATAGTGACGTCTCAATCGGATTCGACGTATAACGGTCGAGCAGTTGCAAGCGGAGTGTTCGTTTCGCTTTCTCCGATAGACTCGCCCCAATCCTCCCCGACATATAGCCGAAACCAGCTCGTGTGACGAGTGCGAGGATGAGCCAGCCGAGCGTCGGAACGATGCTTTCAAACGATGCATTTTTTAAAAAGACTTGATCGACAATGTCGACAATTAAATAAGCTTGAGCCAAAATCGATAATCCAATCATCACTGCCGCGATGACGAGTCCGACGATATGACGTTTTTCTGCTAAAGCGAGAGCTTGCAGTCGTTTCACTGCGTTCATCCTTTCTATCAGTAAGGAAACTTTTCTTTGTGAGGATTCTCACTAATTATACCTGATGCACCCTTTCAAGGCGAACGCTTCGCTTAGCTAGACATGCAAAAAACGCCACGTTCCATACGCGGCGCCATCAAAGCGATTGTTCGAAATATTCAGGATGCCCGATGATCAATTGACGCGCATCGAATTGGAGCACGTCTTCTTTTCGCAAGCGCGATAAGATGTGCGACACGGTCTCTCGTGACGTGCCCGACAACCGCGAAATCTCCACCGTCGTGAAGGGGCAACGGACACGGACGCCCATCGCTTCCGGCTCCCCTAGGTCTTCAATCAAGTAATGAATCGTATTGAGCACCCGGTCGGTCGCACTTGGCGTGATGATGTCTTGGACACGGCGCTCGTGCAAGTCGAGAATCCGATTCATCTGTCCGACGATATGGAGCAACATCGAGGCGTTCCGCGAGACGAGCTGTTCGAAACGATCGGTCGGCATGTAGATGACCTCGATATCGGTCAACGCCTCGGCTGAATGTTGATAATACGGTTCCGTCATCAAACCGCGATACGGGAACAGTTGCTTCGGCTTCAAATAGTCCGCATATTGGTGGGTCGCCGTCTCGTTGCAACGCTCGAGCTTCACATACCCACTAATCAAGAAATAGACCCGTTCCCGGGGATCGCCTTCCATGAACAAGAGCTGACCTTTCCGATACACGCGGCAATACACATGCGGCAACAGCGCCTCGAGCTCTCGTGTGGCAGATTTAGCGAACACATCAAGCTGTCTCAACTCGTCTACCGTCCATTTTGGTTTCATGTCGCATCCTCCAATCCGTCTTGCCTCTCTTTTTTAGTATAAAACACCCCTTTTGTGAAAACGCTTACAAAATCCGACGATTTTCTGACAAAAAAAAGAAGGGCATGATTGCCCTTTTCCGTCACAACAAATTATTCAGTCGAGCATCAATTCCATGATTGCGTCTTGCAGGTCGCGATCGAGTTCGAGCGCGTGTAAATCGAACAGCCATGCCTCAAGCCGTGTCTTCGCGGCGGCTGAGCGGTACAACCGATCTTTCAAATCGTATGAGATCTCGGCACGGTCCAAGAAACGATACAGCCGATCAAGACGATGGTCGTTCGCCGTCACGTCGACCGGGAGCTCGACGGTCAGCTCGTCCGTGATTGGACCGAGCTCAAGGCGTAGCGTCTGTGTCTCCCGTTTATATTCGCCGGATCCCGTCACTCCTCGAAGGAGCAGTGTGACGTTCCGTTCATCCGGCAACACCGACCGATCCCCCGTCACCTGGATATGAAGGCTTCGTTCCTCCCAATCGAGCGTGAACGTCGTCTCGGCGTAGGCTCCTGTCTCATAGTCGCGGTCCGTCCCATTGTCTTCGTAGAGCGTGAACGTGTTCGAGGCGCCCGGGAAGATGAGCACTTCCAAATCGGCCGGATTGTCGGTGTCGTTTCGACCCGAATGATGCGGTGCCATCGGGATGATGGCACCCGCTTTAGCGAACACCGCCTGCTCCTCGAGCCCGCGGAACACGCGAACCGATTTGTCCCCGCTGTAGCGATGACCCGTGAAAAAGTCGAACCAGTCGCCTTTCGGTAGCCAGACGTTCGTCGCCGCCACGTGTAGCTGTCGGTTCATTGGTTCGACAATCGGGGACACGATGAGTTCACTTCCGAAGTAATACTCATTCGGCACCTCATATGCCGCGTCTTCATCCGGATGCTCATAATACATCGGTAAAACGAGCGGCAAAGCACCGGCATGGTTGCGCCAGTTCATCGTATAGATATATGGAATCAATTGATGACGCAGACGCAGGAACGTCTTCATCGACCGCTCCGCCTCGAGACCGAAGCGCCACGGTTCCTTACCATTGAACGTGCTGAACGTTGAATGCAGCCGCATAATCGGGCTAAACACTCCGAACGCGACCCAGCGCGCGGCAAGCTCGTCGTCTTTCGACCCGCGATAATGGCCGCCGATGTCATGGCTCCACCAGCCATAACCGATATTAGTCGCCGTCGCTGTAAAGTACGGTTGGAACGCCAGTGACGCCCACGAAATCAATGTGTCCCCCGAGAATCCGATTGGATAGCGATGACTGCCCGGCCCCGCATAACGGGAGAAGATGAGCGGACGATTGCCATCCCGGGCGATGTCGGCCGCGTGATAGTGATTCAACATCCAGAGCGGATCGAGCCCCTCCATTTTAGAGGTCGAGCCTTGTTGCCAGTCAATCCACCAAAAATCGACGCCATCGACTTCATGCGGATGATGCATCTGCTCGAAATAAGCTTGAATGAAACGTTTATCGGAGAAGTCGAACGGGATGCGGTCGCCGTGAGATGGATCGAGTCCCATCGCTTCCGCCATCGCCGCGTATTGATCTTCGAACGCCCGTACGCCGTCGGCTGGATGCAAGTTTAACGTGACGAGCAACGCTTCGTCCTTCAGCCACGTCAAGAAGCCTTTCGGGTCCGGAAAGAGGTTCTTATTCCACGAATAGCCCGTCCATCCGCTCCCATATTCCTCAGGGATATCGGTGACATGCCAATCCATGTCGATGACACTGACCGAGAACGGGATGTCTTCTGTCTTGAAACGGCGCATGAGCTCTTTATATTCCGTCTCATCATAACGCCAATAGCGGCTCCACCAGTTGCCGAGTGCTTTTCGCGGCAACAGCGGCGTTGGCCCCGTCAGTTGATAGAAATCACGCAGCGCCCGCTTATATTCATGTCCATAGCCGAAGTAATACAAGTCATGAATGCCTTGGCGTCGCGGTTCGACGAAACGGTCTTCCGTCATGACAAATGAGTTCGAATCATCGATGACGGCGTAGCCTTGCTTCGAGGCGATGCCTTCCTCGAGCTCGGTAGCCCCGTCGACATGGTCGAGCGTCCGGGCCGTTCCTTTCAACGTCCGTTCTGGTCCGTTGAACGTGTAACGGCTATAGTATGTGCTGAAGTTCCCTTTCACATCGATGTAGAGCGTGTTCGGTGCGAACGGTCCTTTCGTGTAATAGAGGTGGACGTGTTCCGTAATGATTTGCAGTTCCGCCTCATCTTCAATCACGCGAAACTCCGGGACTGCGAACGCCCGGTTAAAGACGACTTGGGTCGGCCGGTCCTCGAACACCCCATCTTCCGCGTATTCCATCCGAATCAGTTGGCTCGTCAGTACCGTGAAGCGATAGCAGCTCCCTTGGACGATTGCTCGATCATCTGCCTGCGGTTTCATTTGTTGCGTATAGACGTTCTCCTCTTCAAATAGACGCATAAGCTCGAGCGTTTCCGCTCTTCGTCACTCCCTTTCTAAATTGTGCAAACGTTTACACTCAAAATGATAGCAATGTCTAAATCGACATACAACATCCCTTCCCCATGTCGACGGATAAAAAACGATGTGTTGCCAATTCAGAAAAAAGCCACAGACGTTGATGTCTGTGGCGTTAAGCTTATTGTTGGAGCGTCGCGGCGAGTCGGACGCGCGTCCCGATTTCGCCTCGGACCGCCGCAAGGGCTTGTTCGAGCGACGTGATGACGGCGACCCGGTCGTGGCCTGACTCGGCGAACTGAAGGGCCGCCCGAACTTTCGGCAACATACTGCCCGGTGCGAACTGGCCCTCGGCGATATACGTCTCGAGCTGTTCTTTCGTCGTCTCTTCGAGCGCCCGAGCCAACGGGGTCCCGAAATCGACGAATACGTGCTCGACGGCCGTCAAAATGAGGAGCATGTCGGCGTCGACGAGATTGGCGAGTTTCGCAGCGGCAAAATCTTTATCGATGACCGCCTCGACACCGACATAACCATCTGCTGTATCGATGACGGGAATTCCGCCACCGCCAGAGGCGACGACGATGTGCTCATGGGCGACAAGGTCACGGATGACCGCGTGCTCGAGAATCGCCACTGGAAACGGACTCGGGACGACGCGGCGATAACCGCGACCGGCGTCTTCTTTGAACACATAACCGGTCGTCCGTTCCATCTGCTGCGCTTCCGCCTCGTCATAGAAGGGACCAATCGGCTTCGTCGGGTGACTGAAGGCACTATCGTTCGGGTCGACGACCGACCGCGTGACGATTGGCGCGACCGAACGTTCCAAACCGCGCGATCTCAGAGCTTTCGTGAGGGCATTCTCGAACCAATAGCCAATCATCCCTTGTGTCATCGCCCCACAAACATCGAGTGGCAAGGCCGGTGTCGCCGGACTGTCTGATGCGGCCTGTTGCAACATCAAATTTCCGACTTGCGGCCCGTTGCCATGGGTGATGATGACCTCAATCCCTTCGGCGACAAGCGCGGCCAGTGATTCCGCCGTCGCCTCGACGGCTCGAATTTGAGCCTCGGCCGTCGCATCTTTTCCTTGTTGAATCGCATTTCCACCTAGTGCGATGACTACTCGTTTATTCCGCATATTGGTTTCCCCCGATCAAAAGACTGAGATATTTCCCGAGACGATACGCACGACGGCCAAGATGGCGAGCGCGGTCAAGACACCGGCCACAATCCATTCCGTCTTCGTCAACGTCTTGATGCCGTTCTCACGCTGTGCCTTGATATAGAGCAACGTACCTGGTGCGTACAGTAAGGTCGTCAAGAGCAGATAGTCGATTCCAGCCGCATAGATGAGCCAAATCCCGTAAATCGAGGCGACGGCTCCGATGATGAGATCGCGGGTCCGGCGTTCACCGGCGTTGTAGCCGATGCCGTTCTTCGCGACTTTGACTTGATAGAAGGCCGAGAAGACGTACGGAATCAAAATGGCGCTCGAAGCGAGCGAGAAGGCGAAATTATACGCCGCATCCGAGAACAGGAACGTGAAGAGGAACAATTGAATCAATCCGTTCGTGAGCCAGAGCGCGTTGGCCGGCGCGCTGTTTTTATTCTCTTTCGTGAACCATTTCGGGAACACGCCGTCTTTCCCGGCCACGAATGGAATCTCGGCGGCAAGTAACGTCCAACCGAGCCACGCCCCGAGGACAGAGATGACGAGACCGCCGTTGATGAGCATCGCGCCCCACGGTCCGACCGCCGACTCGAGCAAGTACGCCATCGCCGGTTGTGAAGCGTTCGCCACGTTCTCTGGATTCATGAGACCGAGCGACATGACCGAGATGAGCAGATAGATGACGAGTGTCCCGAGCAACCCGATGACTGTCGCTTTTCCGACGTCCGAGCGCTTGCGGGCCCGTCCGGATAAGACGACCGCCCCTTCGACACCGATGAACACCCATAGTGTGACGAGCATCGTCGAGACGACCTGGTCTCTCACACTACCCCATGAGAAACCACCCTGCCCCCAGAAATCGAACGTGAAATTATCGAGATTGAAGAAGAATAAGGTGATGGTGATAAAAGCAAAAATCGGTACGAGTTTCGCAATCGTCGTGATGATGTTGATCATGGATGCTTCATGAATGCCTCGTAAAATGAGCGAATGAACGAGCCACAGCATAATCGAGGCGCCGATGATGGAGGCGATGTTTTGACCGCCTTCGAAGATTGGGAAGAAATAACCGACCGAGCTGAACAGGAGCGTCGCATAGGCGACGTTACCAAGCCATGCGGAGAGCCAGTAGCCCCACGCCGAGTTGAACCCCATGAACTGACCGAAGCCGGCCCGGGCGTAACTGTACACCCCGCCGTCGAGGTCTGGACGACGCATCGTCAAATTTTGAAAACTGAGACCGAGTGCGATAATCCCGATTCCGGTGATGACCCACCCAATCAAAATCGCCCCCGCGTTCGCACCTTGGGCCAAATCGGCCGCCAAGTTGAAGGCTCCCCCGCCGATCATCGAACCGACGACGAGTGCCGTCAACGCCCCGAGCCCTAATCGTCGATCCTTTTTCTCCGGTTGTACGCCTGCCGTTCCACTTGAGTCATGCGCTATTTTCGTAGACATTGAACTCATCCCTTTCGTTTAGTACGAACCGGAGGGGAAACCCCTCCCGTCCGTCAGCGTTCAAGCCATTCGTTCGTGTCGGTGAGCGTCGCCGCCATCACAGCTTTAATCGTGTGCATCCGATTCTCCGCCTGATCAAAGACGAAGGAATGACGACTCCGGAACACCTCGTCCGTGACTTCCATCTCGGTCAGACCGTATTCGGCATGGATGGCTCGGCCAACCTCTGTCTCCAAGTCGTGGAAGGCTGGCAGACAGTGAAGGAACATGACGTCTGAATTATTCGTCTTCGTGAGCATATCCATGTTCACTTGGTAAGGATGGAGCAACTTGATCCGCTCGGCGAATTCCGCCTCTTCGCCCATCGACACCCACACATCGGTGTAAATCACGTCGGCGTCGGCGACCGCTTCATCAATACTCTCGGTCAACATAATTTTCGCTCCCGTCTCGGCAGCGACCGAGCGGGCAAAATCGACGACTTCATCTGACGGCCAGAGCGATTTCGGCGCGCAGATGCGCATGTCCATCCCGACTTTGGCCCCACCAATCAAGAGCGTGTTGCCCATATTGTTGCGTCCATCGCCGACATAGACGAAGCGAATGCCAGACAACTCGCCTTTCTGTTCTTTGACGGTCAAGAAATCGGCCAAGATTTGAGTCGGATGATATAAGTCCGTCAATCCGTTCCATACTGGGACCCTGGCATCTTTGGCCAAACCTTCGACCGTCTCATGGGCGAACCCACGGAACTGGATGCCGTCGAACATCCGTCCGAGCACGATGGCCGTGTCGCGCACCGATTCTTTTTTGCCGAACTGGATATCCGATTTCCCGAGGTATTCCGGATGCATGCCGAGATCGATGGCCGCCACGGTGAACGCACAGCGCGTCCGTGTCGATGGTTTTTCAAACAACAGCGCGACGTTCTTCCCTTCACAGATGCGATGCGGGACGCCTTGTTGCTTTTGACGCTTGAAGGCGGCCGATAAATCGATCAAATAGTTCAACTCGTCTCCTGAAAAATCGTTCAATGATAGAAAATGACGGCCTTTCAAATCAAAGTTGTACGTTGTGGACATGCTCGTTTCCTCCTCGTTAAATGTCTTCGCGGATAATCGGACAGCTCATACAGCGTGGACCCCCACGACCACGCGACAGTTCACTCGACATGATTTCGATGACTTCGACGCCCTCGGAACGGAGCAACTCGTTCGAGACGTAGTTGCGGTCGTAGGTGACGACGACGCCTGGGGCGATGGCGAGCGTGTTCGACCCATCGTTCCATTGCTCGCGGGCAGCGGCAATCGGGTCCCCGCCCCCACATGGGATTAAGACGATCTCATCGAGACCGAGTGCGGCTTTCAACACGTTCAACAGATCCGTTTGCTGCGTGATGTGAAGTTCGCCTTCGGCGTTCAACGTCAGTTCAAAGATATTCATCTTGCCTCCTGGACCTTGGATGAACGGATGAATCGTGAACTTGTCATGGTCGACCATCGTGAAGACCGTGTCGAGATGCATGAACGCGCGCGATTTCGGAATCTCGATGGCGATGACTTTCTTGAATGTACCGCCGTTTTTCAACAAGTTGAGGGCGACCCGTTCAATCCCTTGGGCCGTCGTCCGTTCGGAAATCCCGATGGCGACGACTTCCTTCGACAACACGAGTTCGTCCCCACCCTCCATCGCGAAACGATAGTCGCGGTCCGACCAAATCGGGATGTCGTGTTTCGCGAATCGCGGGTGATAACGCATAATATATTGCGTGAACAACGATTCACGACGACGAGCCGGCTCTTTCATCCGGTTGATGGATAGCCCGTTGCCGATTGCTGCCGCCGGGTCACGGGTGAAGTATAAGTTCGGCATCGGATCGAGATAGAACGGATACGTATCCTCAATCATCTCGTGTAAGTGGCGCCGTTTTTCGGGCTTAATCTCGGATTTCCGAATCCCGGCCATGACGGTTTCAATCAACTTTTCATTGTCGTAGGCGAGCAAATATTCTTTCAGCGTCTCGTACGAACCGTTGATATTTGATTTGGACTCTGACAAGATATCGGCGATGAAACGTTCACGGACACCCGGCAACGACAACGTCTCAGCCATTAAATTTTCGAGGTAGAGCACTTCGACGCCTCGGTTTTGGAGCACGCTCGCAAAGTAATCGTGTTCTTTTTGAATGACTGGAAGATGGGGAATGTCGTCAAACAGGAGTCGTTCCAAATATTCCGGGGTCAAATTTTCGAGTTCGCGTCCTGGACGTTTTAACAGGACGGTCCTGAGTTCACCAATTTCTGAATACACGTGGATCGGATGTTTCAGCGTCGTGTCCCGTGCGGTTTGTTGATCCGTCATCGATATCATCTCGCTTCCTCCTTGTGATTCGGGTGTGTTGCTACCCTTACATTATCAACTTACCCATTTCCACGATGGGCAAGTCCGACGTTCGGACTGTGGTGGATTCCACAGAATAGTGCATAGAGCATGACATGATTTGAATGAACAATCACTCGAGAAACGGTGTGGTCCCTCGAATCGAAGGAAAGTGACGTATACACGCTGTATAGATTGTGAAAAAAATTCATAGCGTTTTTTTGATTTTGTTTGAGCCTTTCGCCAGTCGTGCCATAATATAGACAAATGATGTGAAAAGGAAGTGAGTCGATGGCAATCGAACGTACAGAACGCGCCCGTCATGAAGCCCAAGTGACAGCGCTTATTCAAAAAGGGGACCCGGTCGATTTCCGCGACGTGTTCCTCACCCTCCACCCCGGTGAACAGGCCGACCTGTTCATCGAACTTGAACGTCCGGGCCGTGAGTTCGTCTATGAGGCGCTGTCCCCGGAAGAGTTTACTGACCTGTTTGAAAAACTCGAACTGGATGAGCAGGAACAGTTCATCCAAGAGATGCCCCGTCCGTTCGCCGTGCGTGTGTTGAACGACATGTTCTCGGATAACGCCGCCGACTTGATGACCGAGCTCCCTGACGACTTCATGAACGAACTGTTCGAGTTGATGGACGAGACCGAGGCGACCGAGGTCAAAGACTTGATGCGCTATCCGGACGATACGGCCGGTGCCATCATGACGACCGAGTTTATCGTGTTGAAGGCGGACAAGACCGTCGGTGCGACGCTCGAAGACTTGCGCGAACTTGGACCGGAAGCCGAGACAATCTATTACCTGTACGTCATCGACACCGATCGCCGGCTCGTCGGCGTCGTCTCGCTACGCGACTTGATCGTCTCCCCGCTCGACGTGCAAATCGCGGACATCATGGGCCGGCGCGTCGTGTCGGCCCACGTCCTCGCCGACCAGGAAGACTTGGCCCGGACCGTTCAGAAGTATGACTTATTGGCCCTGCCTGTCATCGACAGCGAGGACCATCTGCTCGGGATCATCACGGTCGACGATGTCATGGACGTCATCGAACGCGAGACGACCGAGGATTTCGAAGAGCTGTCAGCGACGAAAGGTTCGTCCGACATCAACATGGGACCGGTCGAGGCGGCGATGAAGCGGGCGCCATGGATTATCAGCCTCATGTTTCTCGGGATGATTACTGCGTCGACGATCGGCGGTTTCGAGGACACGCTCGAAACGATCGTCTTGCTCGCCGTCTTCATGCCGCTCGTCATGGGTTCGGCCGGTAATGCCGCCACCCAATCGCTCGTCGTCGCCGTCCGCTCAATCGCGCTCGGGACGATTAATCGAAAGAACGTGTTGAAAATGATTCGTCGTGAGTTCGGGACGGGGCTATTGCTCGGGTTCGCCTGTATGGTCGTCATCTTCGGCGTCATCACCGTCCTCTATGACAGTGCCTTAATCGGCATAATCGTCGGTCTGTCGATTTTTGCGTCGCTCAGCGTGGCGACCATCGTCGGGACGCTCGTGCCGCTCTTGATCAATCGATTGAAACTCGATCCGGCCGTCGCGTCGGGTCCGTTCATCACGACGGTCGTCGACAATCTTGGCTTAATCATTTATTTCACGGTCGCGACTTCGTTGCTTCGCTTTTTTTGACACCTGACCTCTCAGGTGTCTTTTTTTGTTGTGAGGTTTGTTACAGTTCTTTTACAAAAGAGAAAACGGGAAATAATCCTACTTCGTGAAGGGTAGTTATGAAAAAGTACTTATAAATAAGAAGAAGTTGAGGGAGGGAATGTCGTTGACCATTCAACAAGTTGTTTACATATTAATCACAGGGGCCTTATTCATGGGACTCGTCGCTTACGTGTCTTATCGCATGACGAAAGGGAAAGTCGAGAGTGCCGACGACTATTTCTTGGCCGGACGGGGGCTCACCGGCATCTTTATCGCCGGATCACTCTTATTGACGAACCTGTCAGCCGAGCAGTTAATCGGCTTAAACGGGCAATCGTTCGCCGGCAACATGTCGGCCATGGCGTGGGAAGTCACAGCCGGAATCGCCGCCATCATCATGGCGCTCTTTTTACTGCCGCGTTTTCTCGGAATCGGTATTTCGACAATCCCTGAATTTTTGAGCCAACGGTATGACGAGGACGTCCGCCGCTTGACGGTCCTGTTGTTCTTGTTCGGATATATGTGCGTCACGATCCCATCGATGCTCTATTCCGGCGGATTGGCCGTCCTGCAACTGTTTGACGTACCGGAATTACTCGGAATCAGCTTCGAGCAGTCGCTCTGGCTCGTCATTTGGTTCATCGGGATTATCGGAGCCGTTTACGCCATTTTCGGTGGTCTCCGCGCCGTCGCCGTCTCCGACACGTTGAACGGGATCGGATTAATCATCATCGGTTTCCTCGTCCCGACGCTCGGCTTCATCGCGCTCGGTGACGGCAACCTCGTCGATGGGATGAAGACGATTGCAACCGAGAATCCAGAGAAACTGAACGCGATCGGTTCAGAGAACGATTCCGTTCCGTTCTTGTCCATCTTCACGGGGATGATTTTTGCGAACTTGTTTTATTGGGCACTCAATCAATACGTCATCCAACGGGCACTCGGGGCGAAGAACTTGGCCGAGGGTCAAAAAGGGGTGCTTTTCACCGGCTATTTGAAGTTGCTCGTCCCGATTTTCATGCTGCTTCCAGGGATTATCGCGTTCCATTTGTATGGCACGAACGTCGATAAGGCCGACCTCGCTTATCCGAGCTTGATTGCCGACTTGTTGCCGATGTGGCTCATGGGCTTCTTCCTCGCCGTCTTGCTCGGTGCCGTATTCAGCTCGTTCAACTCGTTGCTCAATAGTATCGCCACCTTATTCGTGCTCGATATTTATAAGCCGAAGTTCAAACCGGACGCGTCTGACAAAGATTTGATTCGTGTCAGCAAATGGTTCGGGACGTTCGTCGCGCTCGTCTCGTTCTTCGTCGCTCCGAACTTGATGTACGCACCGGACGGACTGTGGGACTTGATTCGCCGCTTCACCGGTTTCTTCAACATCCCGATTCTCGTCATCGTCTTAATCGGGATGCTCGTGAAGCGCGTACCGCCGATTGCCGCGAAACTCGTCATCGGCTTCCACGTCGTCACGTATTACTTCCTCGTCTGGGGAACGGAGCAGTGGTTCGGCTTCGACCTTGGCATCAACTTCATTCACATTTACGGGATCTTGTTCGTCCTCGAAACGACCATCATGCTCGTGTTCGCAAAAGTTCGACCGATGCAACACATCAATCCGATTCGCATCGATCTTGGCCGCGTCAAGCCATGGCGTCATGCAATTTCGACTTCCATCATCCTTGTCGCGTCGATGATTTTCGTCTACTTCGTCTTCTCGCCGATCGGTCTCGCCTACGCAGACGGGATCGTCTCGAGCTGGTTCTGGCCGGCGACTGTCGCTTTGTTCGCTGTGACGGGCGTCCTCGTTTGGGCGTCGTATCGCTACTGGCTTCCGAAATATGAGGCTTACTTGACGAATCTCGGTACGACAGACACCGAACGTGAAGAAGCGATTGGTGAATAATGTATTTAGACAAACAGACGCGTTCCTTGCTGATATCTTTTAGCAAGGAACGCGTCTGTTTGTCTTACTTCTATTCTTCTGTTTATACATGTTTTGGTCCGCTTGATCATATAATTTCTTGAAATCGTTTAACTGCTCCTCCCAAGCTGCACCGACAGCGGCTGAAATGTAATTCGATTCAAACATGCTCCTAATGGAGACCGTCAAATCTAACAATTCATCTTGTTGTAGTTGATCAGTTAATACAACAAATTCGTCCCCTCCAATCCGATAAACGTTTTCGCTTAACCCTTGCAAGAGGAGTCCCGTTTTCTGAAGTAACTGATCACCAGCCGAATGACCTTGATGGTCATTAATTTTCTTCAAATCATTTAAATCGATGACTATCAATCCTACTTTTTTAAAAGAGAGACGATCAATTGTTTCGTTAAAGGCACGTCGGTTCAAAACCCCAGTGAGTTCATCATGACGGCTCACATATTCTAACTCCTCACGTTTCATTACAGCCGCTTCTACATTCCGAATGATTCCTTGTACAGCTACAATCTCACCATTTTTATAGATTGGGGTCGTGTATTCTTCAAAACGTAAGTAACGACCGTCATTAGTGCGCCAACGTTGCGAGATAGCCTCATCGTAACTCATCTTTCCTGAGACTTTATTCATGAGAAGTTGATAATCATCTGGGTGAATACGACGAAAACAATCATCTGGATTTTCGTAGTTTTCCGCTACAACGCCCTCACCTAGATACAAATCAAGGGAAGGACTTATGTAACGAAAACGAAACGTCGGTTTGACTTCAAATATATAGATGACATCTTTAACGTGGTTACCGAAATGTGCAAAGGCTCCGTCCACCTCTTTACGTGATTGAAGTGTCTTCTGCGCAACAAGTACCAAAATCAATCCAACTAATAAACCTAACCAAAATTGTTCCATGTTTTCCCGCTCCCCGTCTAAACGTACTATTCTATCGTATCACATTAGCGAAATGCCGCCTGTACCTTTTCCATTATTTAGGTTAACGTTTAAACATAAAGTTTATTTGTTGATAAATGTAAACTTAAAAATTAGAAGGTGGAGGTCAACCATGAGTCCTGACTGGTCACGCTATAAAGTCTCATCTACTTTTTCTGGGTCGGCGCTCGTCATGCGACAAGACGACATCTTGTTCGAACTTCAGCAAGGCTACGCGAATCGGGCCGAACAAATCAAAAATCAAACGTCGACCCGCTTCGGCATCGCTTCGGGCTGTAAGCTATTCACAGCGATTGCCATCTGCCAGCTCGTCGAACAAGGAAAATTGGGGTTTACGTCGACACTCCGCGAGAGTTTGGACATCGACTTCCCCCTATTTGACCCGGCCGTGACAGTCGAACAGTTGCTCACTCACACGTCCGGCATCCCAGATTATTTCGACGAGTCTGTCATGGTCGATTTTGAGGAATTGTGGCGGCAACGACCGATGTATCACATCCGGCAGCTACGTGACTTTCTCCCGATGTTCCAACACGAGCCGATGCGACAAGAACGAGGCGTGTCCCAATACAATAATGCCGGTTATATCGTGCTCGGCCTCATCGTCGAACAAGCGAGCGGGTTGATATTCTCGGACTATATCGAACGATTCGTGTTCAAGCCGGCCGACATGACCGATTCGGGGTACTTCTCCCTCGATGCCTTACCAGCGCACACGGCGCTCGGGTATATCGACCACGCGGACGGCTCTTGGCGGACGAACCACTATTCGATTCCCGTCAAAGGCGGCGCGGACGGCGGCGCGTTCGTGACGGCACAAGATATGGCCAAACTTTGGAACGCCCTGCTCGGTCATCGCCTGCTTGGGGAGGAGATGACATCACGACTGCTGACTCCTCATGTGAAGGTAAACGACAAAGGCGTACATTATGGCTACGGTCTGTGGATTCAATTGGACGCGAATCGACACGTCTTCAAATATCATGTCATGGGCTATGACCCCGGCGTCAGTTTTCATTCTGCTTACTATCCGGCCACAGACATCGTCTCGGTCGTCTGTTCGAACGAGTCAGACGGGGCGTTCGACCTCATGAAAGTCATCGAACAGAAAGCAGGTGTGTCTTCTTGAACATCCGCCCATACGAAGAACGTGACTTCGAACAGATTCAAGCGTTGAATGAAACGGAAGGTTGGAGTCAACTCGTCCGACAACACGAGTTGACGAAACAGGCGTGGCGGCAATCGAACGTCGCCTATGTCGTCGAGTCAGAAGGACAGGTGATCGCCTACTTGCGTGGATTGACCGACACGACCGTGAGCCTGTACGTGTGCGAACTGCTCATCGCGGCCTCGCACCGTCGCCTCGGGATTGGCGAGCGACTGCTGTCACACGTGCATGCGCTCTACCCCTAAACGCGCCTCGAGATGCTCGCGAGCGCTTCATCCCACACGTACTACGAGAAATTGAATTTCCGCCCGTTTTACGGGTATCGAAAGACGATTCACGAATAGGAGGAACTGTCATGAAACTAGCCATCGTGACCGGTGCGTCGCGCGGTCTCGGCCGTGCCATCGCTGAGGAATTATTGAAGCGGGATTACGAGGTCGTCAATTTTTCACGGACGCAGGCGACCGATGCCTCGTTCCGTCACGTCAAGGTCGACTTAGCTGATCCGACAAGCACACTGGCCGCAATTGGACAGATGAAGCCGCTCATCGAGACGGCAACGTCTTTGCTCGTCGTCCAAAATGCGGCGTTGATTGAACCGATTCATCGGGCCGGTCAATTGGACGCTGCGCAGCTCATCGCCCACGTCCAAGCCAACCTGCTCGCCCCGATGCTCTTGACAAACGCGGTGCTCGCATACGACCTGCCCGTCTCGCTCATCCATGTGACCTCTGGGGCCGCCAAGCGCCCCATCTCGGGCTGGAGTGCCTATTGTGCAACGAAAGCCGGGCTCGATCATTTCACCGAGACGGTCGCCCTTGAATTGACCGATACGGACGACAAGGTCGCCTTGTTCAATCCAGGCGTCATGGACACCGCGATGCAGGAAAGCATTCGGGCCTCGTCAGAAGACGCGTTCCGTGACGTTGAACAGTTCCGCTCCTATGTGACGGAAGGACGATTGCGCACCCCTGAAACGGTCGCCCGCATCTTGGCGAAACACTTGCTAGACGAGCCGTTCGAGAATGGCAAGACGTATTCGGTGTATGACCTAGACTGATTTTTCACCTGGTATAAAATTCAGCCACCCTTTTTAGGTTCAACCGCCTACACTAGAGACAGATGAAATGAGAAAGGGTGGCTAAGTCATGAAGACGATTGCAGGAGGATTATTATTTTTCGGCTTGTTCAGTCTCGGATTGTCGTTCACGATGATTGGGGACACGGCGATTGTCGGAGCGATGGTGAGCGGTGTCGCCATCTTATGTAGCGTCGGACTTTGGTTCGGAGCGACAGAAGTAACGCGCATCCGTGTTGCTCTCCTCGACAGCAAAAAAACGTCTTTCCCTGAATGAGGGAAAGACGTTTTTGGATTCATTGATTGTCTTCTTCTTCGTAATCATCATCAGCATATTCCTCGAAATCGTACTCTTCGAAGTCCGCTTCATCGATAAAGATGTCGCGGTCATTGACGACGTGAATCGGACCGTTGGCCACATCGATTCGAATCGTCCATGCCCATGGAATGCGCAATCGGCTATAAACACCTGTCCAGAATTCCATCGATTCTTGCTCGTATCGTTCGAACTCTGCCAGCAACTCTTTAAAGGTTACCCCTGACAACTGAAAGTTTGAGTCTTGGATTCGCTCGAGCGCATTATGTGTCGCCTCGAGTTCCGCCGCACGTACCATCTCTTCGGCCGTTGCCATCTCAAGAATGGTACCATCCGGTGGCAGAATGTCGTATACGTTGAACAATTCGCCTTCTTCTACTTCTTCATCAAACTCATAGTCGTCGTGCCGCATGCTTCATTCCTCCTCACTCTAGTTGAATCTCTTTCATTGTACCATTCCACTCCCTGTTAGAACGAAACATTCGTGTATATATTTTGGCAGGTAGGGAATCATAACAAAGGAATAGAATACGGATCAGCGAAAGGGGCCAATTGACCATGAACGAATCATTTCAAGCACTCGTCCTCGACAAGACGGATGACCATCTTCACGCCAAGGTGATGGACGTCAAACTCGATGCGCTTCCAAAAGAAGAAGACGGTAACGTCCTCGTCGAGGTCCATTATTCCGCACTCAATTATAAGGACGCCCTCGGTCTTACCGAACCCGGAAAAATCATTAATCAATACCCGTTCATCCCTGGATGTGAATTTGTCGGCAAGGTCGTCGAGTCCGATCATCTCGACTTCAAAGCCGGCGATGAAGTCATCGCCACCGGTTTCGGGATCGGCGAACGACATTTCGGCGGATTCAGTCAATTTGCACAAGTTCCCGGAAACTGGCTTGTAAAACTGCCTAAAGGTATGGACATGCGTGATGCCATCACAATCGGGACACCTGGATTGACAGCCATGCTTTCAATCGATGCGCTTGAGTCCGCTGGCGTTCGACCAGGGGAAGAAGTGCTAGTAACAGGTGCAACTGGAGGCGTAGGCAGTTTTTCAATTATCTTACTTCATAAACTTGGCTATCACGTCATCGCATCCACAGGAAAGACAGACTCCCCTTATTTGCAAGCACTTGGCGTTGACACCGTCATCGATCGACACGAGCTTGAGGGAGCGGTTCGTCCGTTAGCTCGACAGCGGTTTGACGCGGCAATCGATTCGATTGGCGGGGCCACTCTTGCGAATATTTTGAGTCAAACGCGTTATGAAGGTGCCGTTGCAGCTTGCGGACTTGTCGGCGGTTCCGACCTTCCAACAACTGTTTATCCGTTTATTTTGCGCGGAGTCAAATTAATCGGCATCGACTCGGTCATGCAACCCATCGTACGTCGTCTGAAGGCGTGGGAACGACTGGATGAGCTGCTTGATTCTAACGTGCTCAACCATATGATTCATGAGATTCCGTTGCATGACATCCCTCGCCACGCTGAGGCGATGATGCGCGGCGAACTGAGCGGTCGGACCGTCGTTCGGATCCATGACTAACAAACAGGGCTGAATCCATCGATTCAGCCCTGTCTCTGTATTCTCCATGGTGGTGGAATTATAACGTGAATCCGGCTGGTGCGTCTTTGACGACGACGATCACCTTGCCTTGGTCTAATTTTTTCTCGAGTTGATCCGCTTCGGTCGATGAGAAGCCGAGCTGTTCGAATTGGGCTCGAAGCTCGTCCCCTTTTTTACGGAACACATTTTTCGCGGCCGTCCCCAGGCCGACGTCTGATGCCGTCACCGTATTCGCGTCGGCATTATCGGCCACACGGTCGGTCCGGTCATCGTCATGGGTGATGACATAAATGTGCTTGTCCTCAATCCCTTTCGCTTTCATCGATTGAATGGCGGTCACGACTTCTTCATCATTTGTGAACTCTTTGTACAAAACTGACATGTGTAGTTCCCTCCTTCGATAGCGTTACAGTAAGAGTAATTACCTTCTTTTCCTAAAATGACACATTAAAAAACGATGACAGCTGTCATCGTTTCGTTAAACGGCCGGTTCTTGGCCTTTTAATTTTTTTAATTCATCGAGCAAAATGTCCGATTCGTTGAACGGAATCGACTCTTGTCCGACTCGTTCGACATGGTCATGACCTTTTCCGACGACGACGATCCGTTTCCCGACGAGCGCTTGTTGCGCTGCATGGCGCAAGGCATCTCGCCGTTCCTCGAACGTCACGTAATGCGTGTTCGAATCAACACCTTCGAGCAATCCATCGATGATGTGCCTCGGGTCTTCCGTCCGCACGTCATGTACTGTCACGATTAAATCGTCTGAATAGCGGCTCGCGATTCGACCCATCTCTGCCCGCTTCGTCGGATCTCGGTCTCCGGCCGCACTCAAGACGACAACGAGTTCACGTTCCCCTTGCTGAAGCGTCGATAGACACTTCTCGAGACCATCAGGCGTATGGGCATAATCGAGATAAATCTCGGCGTCTTCCGTATCGAGTCGTTCGAGCCGACCTTTCGGAAGCGTGAGTCCCGGCACGTTGGCGATGATTGCACGCAACATCAGTTCCGACGTCGAGACGAGACCGATGGCTGCGGCCAAGTTGGCGGCATTGAATGCGCCCATGAAGCGGACCGGCGCCTCAATCGTCAGTGCGTTCATTTTGACGACTACCGTTTGGTCATGCCAAATGACTTGGATATCGGCCGGTACGTCCGCATGCGTGCTATACATGATACGTCGACGGGTCGGGGCAAAGGCGGCCATCGTTTTACTGGCCGGGTCTTCGGCGTTCAAAATAATGGCGTCCCCGTCTGTCGTTTCGACTTGTTCGAATAATCGGGCTTTGGCCCGGGCGTACTCGTCCATTGAGCGATGGTAATCCAAGTGGTCATGCGTCAAGTTCGTGAACGCCGCCGCGTGAAATCGGACGCCTTCGACACGTCCTTCCATCATTGCATGCGAGGAGACTTCGACGACACAGTCGGTCACGCCGGCATCCGCCATCTCGGCCAAAATACGATGTAAGACGACGGCTTCCGGCGTCGTATTTGGTGTTTTTAATGTTTGATCTTTATAACGTGCTCCAATCGTACTGACAATCCCGACCGGTCGTCCGGACAGACGAAATAGATCATATGTCAATGTCGCGGTCGTCGTTTTGCCATTCGTACCGGTGACACCGTAAATACGCATCCGATGTGAGGGGTGGTCATAAAAGGCACTGGCCACCACACCGGCTGTCCGCTTCGTGTCCGCGACGACAAGGTTCGGCACCTCAAGATCAAGCGGGTATTCCGAGATGACAGCAACCGCTCCTTTGGAGACGGCATCCTCAGCGAATTCATGTCCGTCCACCGTATAACCGCGGATACAGATAAATAAATTCCCTGGACTGACCTTTCTGGAATCTGTCTCAATTCCGGTCACCCATGGATCGCGTTCGATGTCATCCATCTCATTTTCTAGAATGGCGGATAAACGTTTCGTCCTCATGCTGTGTACTTCCTTTCTCATGGGTGTCGCTAGGTTCGCAAACCTTATCGTCATGGTACTAGATATTAGGCTGTAATGGAGATGACAAATATATTACTTCCCTTTTTACGTGCAATGCAATCGCCCAACCAAAAAATTCCTAGTCCAGGACGGGACTAGGAATGTATTTCGTTGTCGGTGAACCGAAGTCCTTGCTCATGAAGCGCGGTTTCCAAGATCCGCAGCACACTTGGCCCGACCCCATGTAAGGCCGCAATCTCTTGCTTCGTATACGTGGCCAACTGTTCGAGCGTATCGATATAGGCGGCCTTGAGCGCCCGTTCGGCCGGCGCCGAACATTTCGGAAGTGGTGTCATCCAATTCCCTCCTCTCGTCCTGAATCTCGTTCGATCGTCGGGAGACAGGCGAGGACACGTTCCATACAAAATGTCCGACGGGCCTTCTTGCGTATATCCCACGCGACAAGTCGATCGCCTTGCAGCTTCATCAGTTTGACGCGTCGCTTTGAAATGACCCCGTTCCGATCGATATACACCATTTCTACGACTTGTCCGTTCCGCATCCAACGCATGACTTCTTGCCTCATCTGATCTCCCTCCTTTTGTTACCTTTATTATATCGAACATTTGTTCTCAATTCCAGTCTAGAGGTGTGCGTTTGAGCGATTTGCCGTATGCTAGAAGAAATGAATCTTTTGCGAAAGGAGTACGCCCGTTATGACATATGTCATGTTGGCCGTTTTGGCCATCGTCCTATTCATCTCCATGATTTATGCCGCCAAAGCCTTGCCAAATTTACGAAATGTTTTATTCAACCGCGGCAGCCTGTTCGGCCAAGACACCGAGACCGTCACGTGTCCGAACTGTAAGAAAACGTTCAAACGGTCCGGTGGGAACACCCAGACATGCCCTCACTGTTATACGTCGTTTTAACCCAAAAACACCCGCTTGGCCGCTAGACGCGGACCTTCGGGTGTTTTTTTGAATGTGCTCGAATCGGAAAGTAACCGTTTACGTTCACCCCATAAGTGAAATAAAAAGGTTACGTCATTTGCCCGCAACCCAACCACGAGACAGTCTCATTCTGAAGGAGTCCACCATGTCATTCATATCCGATCACGATTTATACGCACGCATCGTAAACCGCGACACGTCTGCGCTCGAACTGCTTTACGACCGCTATGAGCGCATCTTATATTCGCTTGCCCTCCGCTTGACGACGCGAGCCGACTTGGCCGAAGCCGTCCTCTCCGAGGTGTTCACCGAGCTTTGGAAGCATCGTCTGCCGCTCGATTTGACGACCCATCGGCTGAAAACGTATTTGTTCGAACGTGTGGAGACCGCAGCGCTACGTTTAGTCACGAGCGCTTAAACCTGTCTACCGCACCACCCGATGTAACACTTCTAGAATCCCATCCGCATACATGCCCTCGGTGACACGACCATGTTCTCGTTTGGCTTCTTCCGTCCCGTTGCCGAGTACATAACCGTTGCCGACATATCGCAACATTCCTAAATCGTTCCCACTGTCCCCGAACGCGTAGGCGTGCTCGGTCTGAAATGTATATCGGTCGCACACGTAATCGACCACAGCAATTTTCCCTGCCCCTTGTGGGATGAAATCAATATCGTAGGCGTCTGCCGGATCCCCGGCGAGCGGATTGCACCGACTGACGTTGACTGCTATCCCGAAGTCATGGGCAATACAACGGATGTGCTCGATCTCGTCCGAGCGCTCGCCGAAGTAGTAATAATTGTGCATCCAATCGCTTGTGCCAAGATTCGTCTGTGGCTCAATCGTGAGCGTTCGCCCTATCCTGTCGACGACTTGGGTGACGCGGTCTGAAAAATCATCGGGGAATCGGGACGAATAACCGGAATCGAGCTCCAATTGTCCGGACGCCGTCACTTGATACAGCTCCGTCCCGAGACTCGCCGCAATCCGGTGCGGGAAGTAACGCATGTCTGCCCGTGCCATTTTATCTCGAATCGTCTCGAGCGAACTCCCCGTCACCCACATCGTCGAGAACCGATGCGACTGCACATCGAGAAAGTCTTCGAGTTGCCGCAAGCGCTCCAACTGGTCAACAGAGCAAGCGTGCGGGAAATACGTCTCATCAAAGTCGAAACAGATGAGGGTGTCCCCTTCCTCTTTGAATCGTTTCATGTTGCTCCTCCTTGTGTCGCCATACCCCATCTCGTATAGTAAAGGAGAAAGGACGTGGCAGCATGCAAAATCGATTAAGCCGTTACTACTGTCAGTATAGCGGAATCGTGATCGGGTTCGGGCTCGTCTTTACCTTTTTGTTTGGAATCCGGTCCTATTCGGTCTGGCAACAATGGATTCCGAGCAATTTGGCACTTCTTGTCACGCTCATTACGGCAACGCTGTTCAGTTACGTGACATACCGCCTGCTCAGCGCCTTGAATCTACGCCTGTTCCGCCGTATCGGAGGGATAGCGTCCAGTTGTTCCCGTTAGATGCGGGAAAATCTTGACTGTTCACAAAATAGTCATGTCAAATAGGCATCCATTTCACGGTTTCATCCGTTAGATCAATACAAGGGATTCCCTTATGTGTAAAGGAGCAAGCCATGACTGATATTGAATTGTACGAGCGCGTCAGGCAAAAAGACAAACAAGCGCTCGAGACACTTTATGACCGCTATGAACGAATCCTCTATGCGTTCGTCATGCAATTGACGAAAGACCGCGATCTCGCCGAAGAAGCGATGCAAGAAGTATTCATTAAACTATGGCGCGGTGGCGGCGTGTATGATGAGACAAAAGGAAAATTCAAATCGTGGCTGTTCACGATGAGCCGTCACGTCACGATCGACTTGATTCGCAAACGAAAACCCGACCTGCAATTGGATGAGTCCTACGCGGAAGCCATCCCGTCCCCGGCCCCGTCCGTCGAGACCGAGGTCGAATGGCAAGAAGAGCGGACCCAAATCGAGACGGCGATGGCCGAACTGCCGGCCGAGCAACAACAAGTCGTCCGGCTCATGTATTTCCAAGGGCTCAGCCAACAAAAGATTGCCGATACGTGCGGCATCCCGCTCGGTACTGTAAAAGGAAGGATTCGATTAGCATTGAAACAGTTACGAAGGCATCTATCCCAAGATTTGAATGATAAGGAGGTGGAACGATGAACGCTTGTGACCAATTGATTGATTATTTCAACCAGCATTTGACAGAAGACGAACGCATCCGGTTTGAAGCGCATCTCGCGACATGTCAAACGTGTCAAGAAGAGCTCGAACAACTCGAGGCCCTCGTCGGCGGCGTCGCGTTCCTCTCTGAACCGGCCGAACCGCCAAGCGGGATGAAGGCACGCATCCTCGACAACGTGTTCGCGGAAGACAAGACGGAGACGGAGTCGAAGCAAGACGAACCGACCCCGATCACACCGTTCACAGCCACGAAGAAGAAACAGAAGACGCCATGGGGAGCGCTCGCTCTCGCGGCCGCACTCATGCTCTCCTTGATCGGGAACGGCTATCTGCTATTGAACCAAGATGATCCGAGCGGAATCGCCTTGACCGAGACCGTCCCGCTCGAAGGCGAATCGGAAGGCGTGGCGTACCTCGCCGAACAGGACGGCCAGCGCCAGCTCATCGTCCAGACGAACGGACTCGATGCGCTCGAAGCGAACGAAGTGTATCAAGTTTGGTTGTTAAAAGACGGCTCTCCGATTCCGACCGGGGCGTTCGTCACGGACGACAAAGGCAACGGGACCGTCATCTATACGCTCGATTCGACCGAATCAGAGATAGACTGGGATACCGTTGCTGTCACGAAAGAACCCGAACGCGGCAACACGGCACCCGAGGGCGACATCGTACTCAGTGCCAGCCTATAAGTAAGGACCGAATGACCTGACGCACCACGCGTACGTGTCATTCGGTTCTTTTTTCGTTATGATGATAGAAAAGGAGTGGTACATATGCGTCAGCCTAAAATTGGTGTCGTCGGTCTCGGCGGCATCGCTCAGAAAGCGTACTTACCGATTTTGACGAACAGCACGTCGTTCGAACTCGTCGGTGCCTTTTCCCCGACCGTCGCCAAACGTGAGGCAATCTGTCAGGCTCACCGGATGGAATCATTCACTGGACTTCCCGAGCTCGCGGCGTCCGTCGACGCGGCGTTCGTCCACAGTTCGACCGAGACACATTTCGACGTCGTCTCTTATCTGCTCGCAAATGGCGTCGATGTGTATGTCGATAAACCACTCGCTGCGACAATCGAACAAGCGGAACGTCTCGTCGAGCTGGCCGAGCAGAAGAACCGTAAGCTCATGGTCGGCTTCAATCGCCGGTTCGCCCCGATGTATCAGCATGTGAAAGCAGCAGCCCCATTCCACACGATCGACTTCGTCAAGCATCGTGGCGACGGATTGCGTGGCCACGACTATCAGTTCACACTGCTCGATGACTATTTGCATGTCGTCGACACGCTCCGGTACTTCGCCGGAAGCGAGTTACGCTTAGTGACGGGCCAAATCGCGACGACCGAGGCGAACGGTCTCCATTTCGCACGTCACGTCTGGCAAGACGAGCACGGACTGCACACGACGTCGATGCACCGTAAAGCCGGGACGAATCATGAAGGACTCAGCGCCATCCGGGACGGACTTCGCGTGACGGTCGATGAGATGGTGACGCTTCAACGGTTCGAGCACGGCGCCCATTCGACGAAGACGTTCGGGTCATGGGACACGCTCCTGACCCAACGCGGGTTCCAAGGGGCGATCGACCACTTTATCTCGGCAGTGACCGAGGATACGGCCATCATGACGGACGGTCGTGAGGCGCTCCTCACACAACAGCTGGTGACGGAGCTGTTCGGCTCACACTAAAGGGAGGCGTATCAAATGGATTTCTTTTTCTACATTATGGTCATCGTCGTCGTGTCCATCGCCGCAGACACGTTCAACAAGACACGGAAGGCGCGTTTAGAAGAGCTTCGACTCAAAATCGAGCAAGAGAAACTCGCGATTCAGCGGCTCGAACTCGCGATGAAGCGCGACGAAGACAAACTCGATCATCACGGTTTTTAAAAAGACGATCGGCCCAGAGCGGGCCGGTCGTCTTTGGTTATAAAATATGGCGCTTCTCAGTTTGACGTGTCTCGCGGGTCCGCTTTTGCCGTCGCTCGGCGAGTGTCGACCACGTGACGGCCGTGACGATACAGGCGGCGCCGATAAAGAAGTTACGGTCGAGTCGTTCGTCGAGGACGAGCCAGCCGAGGTAACCCCCGACGAGCGGTTGGAAAAAGAAGAATAATGACCCGACGCTCGCATCCATGAGCTCGAGCCCTTTGTTCCAAAAGAAGAACGCCCCGGCCGTCGAAATGATGCCAACGTATAACACGCTGAGCCACAACACCGTGGTCATATCCGGTAAACCGGATGCGGCCACTTCCATTCCCATGAGTGGCGTCATCAATACGAAGGCGATGCCGATGGCGAACGTCGTGATCGTTAACGACGACATCGTCTCGGAAGCGATTTTCACATAGATGGACATGAGCGCCCACGTGATGGCGGCACCGACCAAGACGAGGCTACCGATGAAATACGTACCTTCGACGTGCCAGCCGACGACAATGATGACCCCGAGCGTCGCCAACAGAAGTGACCCGATTTTGACAGGTGTGAGCCGCTCTTTCAAAATCAACCGGGCGAAGATCACCATGAACGCCGGCGTCGCCGCCGTCACAAGCGAGCCGGTATGGGCATCTGAGAGTTTCGTTCCGATGAATTGAAATGAAATCGAGGCGACATAGCCGACGACTCCGACGAGCGCGATCCACTTCCAGGCGCCCCTGGCAATCTGCTCGCGTCCGAACGCCCACCACATTATAAACAGGACGACAAAGGCGACGGCGTAACGCATCCAGACGAGCGTGAACGGTTCGATATAGCCGAGCGCATACTTACTGACGACGTACATCCCGCCCCAAATGCTGGCGGCGAGCGTTAAACTGATAGCACCGAGCCATTCCTTGCGCATAGCGTCTCTCCTTTCTGATGCCTAAACAATACGACACGGTTTCATGAAATTCCTGTCTCTCTAGTTGTCGAACTGATAGAAATCGCTTACAATAGGTCTAATGATGATTGAAAGGAGGGAGAAAGGTGAACTTTGTCGGACGTACGCATTGGTCAACAGAACATTTGTACATTTTGCGTGCGATTTTTCACGATGTCGCGTAATTACAGGACCCGTCTGTCCTTTTTTAGACATTGCTGAAATACGACAAAGCGCCTCTCTTTCTTGCCGAGCGCTTCTTTGCGCTCGGTTTTTTTGATAGGCCTCTACTTTAGGAGGAACCATCTATGCTAATCGAATTACAACATATTCAAAAACAATTCGGCGGCCACGCCGTCTTGATCGATGCCAATCTTCAGGTAAACGTAGGCGAGCGAATCGGGCTCGTCGGACGGAACGGGAGCGGCAAGACGACACTCCTACACCTTATCGTCGGCGCCGATTCGCCCGACGAAGGGACAATCTATCGAAAACAACGGCTGACGATTGGCTATTTGGCCCAGATTCCTGCCCATCCTGGTAAATCAGGGCGAGACGTACTCTATACCGCGTTCGCCGAGTTGACGAGACTCGGTGACGAGATGCGACGACTCGAGGAACAGATGATCTCAAGTGACGACATCGACTCACTCCTCGAGACGTACGGCGCCCTGCAGATGCGCTATGAGAACGGCGGCGGCTATGCCATCGATTCGAAAGTGAGTGCGATGATTGATGGATTACGCCTCACAAGTTTTGTCGACCGACCGTTCGATACACTCAGCGGCGGCGAACGGACCAAAGTCGGACTCGCCTTGGCATTGCTCCAAGAGCCGGAACTGCTCATCCTCGACGAGCCGACGAACCATCTCGATTTAGAAGCGATGACTTGGCTCGAGTCATTCCTGCGTGACAGCCCGTCCACGCTTCTCCTTGTCTCGCACGACCGCGTGTTTCTCGACGCCGTCGCCACACGCATCGTCGAATGTGAGGACGGGGAGTTGGCTAGTTTTGATGGCAACTACAGCGCGTTCGTCGCCCAAAAAGAAAAGAAGTTGCTCGATCAATTCCATGCCTTTACGGAGCAACAAAAGAAAATCAAGAAGATGAAGGAAACGATTCGACAGCTAAGACAGTGGGCGAACGAAGGCAATCCACCGAACGAGAAGTTTTATCGGCGCGCCAAATCGATGGAGAAAGCGCTCGCCCGCATCGAGACGATCAAAAAACCACGACTCGAGGCCGTTCAACCGGACATTCAGTTCACGGCTCAGGGGCGGACCGGACGCGATGTGTTCGAGGCGACCGACGTGAAGGTCACTTACGACCGGACCGTCTTCGAACACGTCTCGTTCTACGCCGGTCATGGCGAACGCATCGCCATCGTCGGCCCAAATGGGAGCGGAAAGTCGACCCTATTGAAAGTATTGCTCGGTCACCTCGAACCGGCGACAGGCGAGGTGCGACGAGCGGAACGGGCCCAAATCGGCTACTTGTCCCAACACATCGACTTTGATGACTCCCATCGGCTCATCGAGGCGTTCCGTGACCGCATCGCTGTCGATGAAGGGAAGGCCCGTCAATTGCTGGCCCAGTTCCTCTTCTATGGCGCGAGCGTCTTCAAACCGGTCAAAGATTTGAGCGGCGGTGAGAAGATGCGGCTCATGCTCGCGATCCTCATGCACGAGGATATCAACGTGCTCGTGTTAGACGAACCGACGAACCATCTCGACATCGAAGCGCGTGAGGCACTCGAAGACGCACTCGACCGCTTTACCGGCACGCTCGTCGCCGTCTCACACGACCGCTACTTCTTGAACAAGCTGTTCCCAATCACGTATTGGCTTGATGGGACAGCGACACATTTCCCGGGAAACGTGTCGTATGCGCTCGAGAAACGGCAACATGAAATGAACACAGAGGTCGCCGTTCCTAAACCGAAACTCGTAAAACCGAAGCAAGAAACGACTCGCGACACCTCGGTTGATGAAGCTCGCCTGACCGAGCTCGAAGCATCACATCAAGCACTCCTGCACCAGATGAATGAGACGAACGATTTAGAAGAATTAATGACGTTGCAGCAACAAGCCGATGCGCTCCAAGCAGACATCGACACATTGTTGAATCAGTTGCTCGAATCGATTTAATCAAAAACGACGCCCTTAGCGGCGTCGTTTTTGTTCGAACCAAGCTTGGACGAGAAAGCCCGTCACGCCAAGCGCCATTAAAAAATAGGGCACGATACGTGGGACAGCACCCGTTTCCCCTATCATCATGAGAATCAATCCGCTCCCGAACGTCCCGAGCCAATATATTTTCGGCATGTCGTCACTCCTCTACAATTTTTTCTTGTAATTTGTCAGAATTTTTCGTAAAATATTTTGAAATTCTTATTTACAGATATGGAAAGGAGACGCGCTCATGCCAAAACGAAACTGGGAGACGATTCTCCGATTCACCCTCGTCGTCACCATCACGGCCGCTACTTTCCTCTACGTCCGCTACTCGACCGAAATTAAAGAACGCGAGCGGGCTTTGGAGCAGTATCTTGCGACTCATTATAACATTTCGGCGGAAACCTATTCGATTGACGGTACCCTTTCCTTAAGCGGCTACGTCTATGATTTGACGTTCGAAGACGAACCTGACGCCGCTTACACGTTTCAGGTCGAACAGGCCGCAGACGGCCATCGTGTGAAGTTCGAACGAGCAGATGGCAAACAACCGGACCGGGTCGCCACGTTCGCCCCATAAGAAAAAGCGCCACGTCTGTGGCGCTTAACGGTGAGCGTTTCTAGTAGAGCGGACTTTCACCCGACCGAGAAAGTTACCGGCCGACCGTCCCATGCAATCAATCGATACGTGCTAGAAAATGGACGCGGTTCAGAACGCGATTTCGGAGCGTTCGTTCGTCTGAACATCAATCTGGCCCTGCACAGAGACATTGCCTCCAAAACGGCCATGACTGCGTTTCGACGTAATAAGGTTGAAATCCATCATGAACCTCATCATGCCCACCTGTTTTGAACCACCGAGCTTCCTAGACGTTTTGCCTCCCACATATCCTTTTTGTCTGCCCCTCACCTCTCGCGCGAGGTCAGGTGGACGACAGTTTGAATCAGGAGATCACCTAGTCCGCCGGTCTTTCAACCAACTTGTCTCTCGTTTCACCGAGCCGGCCTCAGTCAAACAACGATTGAATCTTCGTTTCATCCGTTGCCCCCTTTCAGCTCAACACGTTGAATGAGGACTACACTAATACATTAACCGTTTTACGTGACATCGAATCCCTGTTCACCATTTCTCCAAAATTTAGTCGTCGATATAATGGTCGAGCGCATAGGCGACGCCATCGTCCTCAACATCCTTCGTGATATGGGTGCTGATGTCTTTCAACGGATCGACGGCGTTCCCCATCGCAATCCTCGTTTCCGCCACTTCGAACATCGAGATGTCGTTCAAATTGTCCCCAATGGCCACAATATCCGCTTGTGGAATGCCGTGATGCTCTGCCAACTGCGTCAAGGCCATCCCTTTGCTCGCATTCGGATGACCGATCTCAATTTTCGTCCAGCCTGCCGTCGTGATCAAAATGTCGGTCCGGGGCTCATACAGTTTCCGGAGCTCGTGCAGTTTGCGCCGATCGAACGAATAGACAAAAACTTTGTACACTTCGTCGGCCTCAAAGTCGATGTCCTCGATCGCATCAACATATGTCAGCCCGAACTGTTCGTTTTGAATTTCAATCTCCCGCTCGCCCCATTCCCGTGAGAACGATTGGTCGTGTGGCAACACCTCATCCAACTCGCCCTTCAGTAAATCGGTACCCGAACGGAGTACTTTCACCCCGGCATTCGTATAAAATTCGACATACGCTCCGTGCTCATGGGCCACATCCCACAACTCCTGTACGACGTCTTTCGGGAGCGCGTGGTAATAAATGCGTTCGTTCTCATAGAAAGCGATCGCCCCGTTCCCGGACAAGATTGGACAAGTCAATCTGCTCCGTCGCAGCAACTCTTCGATATCGTGAATCGATCGGCCCGAAGAGATGGCGACCAAATCCCCCTCGGCTTGGCGACGCCGGATTGCGTCTTGGTTCGTTTCTGTGATGACACCAGTTCGAGACAATAACGTCCCGTCTAAATCGATGGCAATCAACTTCATCCTCATTTCCTCCTATTTCAAAATCTATTTTTTTCCCCTGATTTCACACCCCTCAATATTCAGATTGTACACCCTAATACGCGATTCAGTCATCCATACAGGCAGATGGTAGTTCCATCACCGTAACCCCTTCGTGAAATGAGTCATTCTGATAACAATTTTGACAATTATAATTTTCATATTGACTAATATAGTTGTCAAAATGAATATCATCGATTACACTATCCGTAATGAGGTGATTCAATGAAAACACGATTAAAAGAATTGCGCGCTCGCTTCGGAATCAATCAAACCGAGTTGGCGAAACGCGCCGGCATTTCACGACAGACGGTCAGTTTGATTGAACGGGAAGAGTTCATGCCGTCCTTGTTAATTGCCGTCAAAATCGCGCGCGTCTTTGATGAGTCAATTGAAGATATATTTCAGTTTGATGAGGAGGAACTACGATGAAGTCATGGCTAAAATTTGGACTCCAAATGTTCGTTGGCGGGGTGTTCGGCTATCTCGGCATGTACGCATATTTGAACAATGAATTGATTCAAATCGATTTAACGGCTTACGAGCTTCCGATGATGATTCTGCTGACGTTACTCTTGATCGGATTGTTTGCCTGGGCACTCAGTCGCTATCAACTCATTCGCCACCTACTCCACACACCATTGGCCGGTGAGGAAGAAGATGAGGCGGAAGGTAGCATGTATCGGGCCTATAGTGATGGGACACTCGTTTCGACGTTGATAATCATCTTCAGTCTCGTCTCGATGAGCCTCGCCCTACTGACTGATCAATCGATATGGTTCTTACTCTTTAACTTCTTTACGTTATTAGGTTCATTCGTCCTCTCTTATGCGTTTAACGCGCTACTATCCGTCATGTATCCTGATCGTACGCTACCAAAGTTATCGAATCCCGATTACGCCCAGCGACTACTTGAACTTTCCGATGACGGAGAAAAACATGTCATGTTACAAGGTCTATATCGAACGAACATCACCTCGAGCGCGCTGATGATGTTCGCCATCATCGTGTTGCTCGCCTACTCACTCATGACCGGTGATTCCCAGCTCTTCTCGATTTTTGTCTTATCGTTCATCATGGTGTTCACGAACATTCAATACATTCGAATCATTCGTACCAAAAATTGACGCTCCTCTCTAGGTTTGCTACGCTTTTGTCAGAATTGCATGACGAATTTTAGGGGGATGAGAATGTTACAAGATTTCACACGGGCGTACGCGGAAACACACGACGCCAGCGACTCGCTCGCACCATACCGGGGAGAATTTTATTTGCCGCAAGACGGGATTTATATGGATGGGAACTCGCTTGGGCTCCTATCGAAACGGGCCGAACGGACGTTACTCGAATCGCTGAGCGACTGGAAGGAACTCGGCATTGATGGGTGGATGTCGGGACGTCACCCATGGTTCAACTTGTCGGAACAACTGGCCGCGCTCAACGCCCCGCTCGTCGGCGCGAGAGCCGAGGAAGTGATGGTGACGGGTTCGACGACGGTCAACTTGCACCAACTCGTCGCCTCGTTCTTTGAGCCAACAGGGAAACGGACGAAGATTCTGGCTGACACACTAACGTTCCCATCTGATATTTACGCTTTGAAGAGTCAACTCGAGCTCCGTGGACTCGACCCGAGCGAACATTTGGTCCAAGTCTCGAGCCCGGACGGACGCTACTTGAAAGAAGACGACATCATCGCGGCGATGACGGACGATATCGCCTTAATCGTCTTACCGACCGTCCTCTATCGCAGCGGACAGATTCTTGATATGGCGCGCCTCGCCAAGGCGGCGCATGAACGGGATATCTTGATCGGTTTTGACGCCTGTCATTCGGTCGGCGCCATCCCGCACGCGTTCCATGACTGGGGCGTCGATTTTGCCTACTGGTGCAACTATAAACATTTGAACGGCGGACCGGGCAGTGTAGGCGGTCTATTCGTTCACGAGCGTCACTTCGGGACGACGCCTGGGCTGGCCGGTTGGTTCGGATCGCGCAAAGACAAACAGTTCGATATGGATCACACGATGACACCGGCCGATGACGCCGGAGCATTCCAAATCGGGACACCGCACGTCTTGAGCCTCGCCCCGCAACTCGGAGCCCTCGAGATGTTCAACGAGGTCGGGATGGACGCCATCCGCGAGAAATCGCTCGCTTTGACGACGTATATGACCGCACTGATTGACGAAGTGCTCGCCCCATACGGTTTCGTGATCGGCAGCCCGCGCAACGAGACGCAGCGCGGCGCCCACTTAAGCCTCGAGCATCCGGAGGCGGCCCGCATCTGTAAAGCGCTCAAACAGCATCGCGTCATCCCGGACTTCCGGGCCCCGAACATCATCCGTTTGGCACCGGTCGCGCTGTATAACACGTTCACCGATGTGTATGACGTCGTGATGACGTTACGGACGATTATGGAAAACAAAGAATACGAGGCGTTCGAGAACGTCCGCGAAGTCGTGGCCTAAGGAGAATCAATATGAGTGAACGGATTGAACATAACGTCGAGCAATCGATTCAGACAGACTTTTCGAAAGACATGTCATACGGAGACTATTTGCAACTCGACCCAATTCTTTCGAGTCAGCACCGCTTATCGGACCATCATGACGAGATGCTGTTCATCATCATCCACCAGACGAGCGAGCTGTGGATGAAGCTGATTTTGCATGAACTGACGGCGGCGACGACCGCCATCGAGACCGGAGAGCTCGAGCGCTCGTTCAAGATGCTCGCCCGCGTCTCGAAGATTCAACAACAGCTCATCCAGTCGTGGAGCGTCCTCGCGACGTTGACCCCGGCCGAGTACTTGGAGTTCCGGGACAAGCTCGGTTCGTCGTCTGGTTTCCAATCGTACCAGAACCGCCAAATCGAGTTCGCGCTCGGCTTTAAGAACGCGCGCACGCTCAGTGTGTATGCCCATGACGAGAAGCTATACCCGCTCCTCGAGTCGTCCCTGCAGGCACCGAGCATCTATGATATGACGGTCCGCGAGATGCACCGCCGCGGTCTCGCCATCGATGACGCCGTGCTCAACCGCGACGTCACGAAAGATTGGGAATGGAACGAAAGCGTCGAAGCGGCTTGGGTCGAAGTGTACCGAGACGTCACCAAATATTGGGACTTGTATGAGCTCGGCGAGAAACTGCTCGATATCGGCAGCCAGCAACAGATGTGGCGCTTCAACCATATGAGCACGGTCGAGCGGATTATCGGTCAAAAGATGGGGACCGGCGGCTCGTCCGGCGTCAACTATTTGCGACGCGTCCTCGACCACCGTTTCTTCCCTGAACTTTGGACCGTCCGAACAAAACTGTGAGGAGGACGAACACGATGACATGGATTGATGTTTCGCAACCGCTTGAAGACAGCACGACGACATGGCCGGGCGACACCGCCTTCCGTTATGAGATCGCCTGGCCGATGGCCGACAGCGGATCGGTCAACGTCGGCAAAATGACGATGAGCCTCCATTCCGGCACGCACATCGACGCTCCATTCCATTTCGACGACGCCGGACAGCGCGTCATCGACCTCGACCCGGGACTTTATATCGGACCGGCCCGGGTCATCCATCTTCCTGGCCGCGAACAGATCGAGGCGTCCGATTTGGACGGCTTTGACTTGACCGGCGTCGAACGGCTGATCCTTAAGACGGACGGCTGGCCGGACAAGCGTACGTTCCCGGACCGCATCCCGGAACTGACGCCTTCACTCGCCGACCGCCTCGGTGACCTTGGGATTTATTTGATCGGTCTCGATTTGCCATCGGTCGATGCAATCGACAGTAAAGAGATGGCGGCGCATCATGCGCTTGCCCGCAACGGGGTCCATATTCTTGAAGGACTCGTCCTCGACCATATCGCCCCTGGTGATTATGAATTGAACGCCGTGCCGCTCCCCATCGTCAAAGGAGATGGCAGTCCGGTGCGCGCACTGTTGCGTTCATTGGACTGAACGAAGAAACATCTACTCTTCCCGGGTAGATGTTTTGTTTTTACAGTCATTCTGTAAATCAGGCATGAGTTCCGGCTCGTTCGGGAACAAGAGACGTATGTGTCACGCCCGAAAGGAGTCAATCTATGCAACTCATTTCCTTTGTTCTCCCAGCTTATAATGAAGAGACAAACATCCCGCTCATCTTCCAAGCCATCCATGAACAATTTCTTGATAGCGACTATCATTATGAAATCTTGTTTATTGACGATGCAAGTACCGATCGCACTCTCGAGACGATCAAATCGCTAGCAGTTCGTCGTCCTGAAATCCGGTATATCTCGTTCTCTCGGAACTTCGGGAAAGAGGCGGCCATTTTAGCAGGTCTGCAACACGTGAACGGAGACGCGATGATTTTAATGGATACCGATTTACAACATCCGACGACACTCATCCCGAAACTGATTACGGGCTTTGAGGAAGGTTACGACCAAGTCATCGCTAAACGGGACCGGACCGGCGAGAGCGGCATCCGAAAATTGGCATCCCAAACGTACTACTCGTTAATTAATAAAATTGTCGATATCGAACTCGAAGACGGGGTCGGCGATTTTCGATTGCTCAGTCGTGATGCCGTCGATGCGATTCTTCGGATGAACGAGAATCAGCGCTTCTCAAAAGGATTGTTCTCTTGGATTGGGATGGAACAAAAAATCATCACCTATCAAAACGTCCTTCGCCAAAATGGAGAGACGAAATGGTCGTTTCGTCAATTGTTCAATTACGGCGTCGACGGCTTGATTTCGTTCAACTCCAAACCGCTCCGCTTCTGCTTCTTTACCGGGGTCTCGATTCTCGTCCTGTCGATGTTGTACATTTTATTCACGCTGTTCGGGATTATTCAAGACGGCGTCGAAACGCCAGGCTATTTCACGCTCATTTCGGCCATCCTTTTGCTCGGAGGGATTCAACTCGTCAGTCTCGGGATTATCGGTGAATATGTCGGACGTATCTACTTCGAGACAAAACAACGTCCCGCTTATTTGATTCAAGAGACTAATATGCAAAGGAAGAGTGTGAATGAACAATCGGAAGGCAGAGTTTATAAGATTCATCGTCATCGGGGGAATTAACACCCTCAATTACTACGTCGTTTATATGCTGTTTCATTACGTATGGAACATCAGCTATGGGGTCTCTCATGTGGTGGCGTTCGCGCTCAGCATGGTCGCCTCTTTCTTTTTAAACAGCTATTTCACGTTCAACGTCAAACCGACGCTACGCAAATTTCTACAGTTCCCGCTGACACAAGTCGTCAACTTCACGGTCACGACCGTCTGTATTTATGTGCTCGTCGAACAGCTCCGGGTGTCGACTGCCATCGCCCCCCTGTTCGCCATTTTCATCGCCGTACCGGCGACGTTCATCGTCACGAGTAAGATTTTGAAGCAGGGGCACTCCGCCATATGAAGAAAAAATTGCTCATCGCCGCCGCTTTACTCGTGTCCATCGTCGCCCATTCCTTTTTCATCTATTATCAGTCACAAGGCGGTTACATCGCTGGCACGAATGACGGATTATCGCAGATGGTCCCGTTCAAACATTTCCTGTACGAGACGTTCCATAAAGGAAACCTCGTCTATGCGGAAGACTTCGGCTTTGGCGGTGGAATCATCACGCAGCTCGCCTACTACTATGCGACTTCGGTCGTGTTTTGGCTCACGGTCTCCGTTGTCTCCCTGTTCGACGCACTCGGACTCGTCACGCCAAATCTCGAACTATGGTTACAGCTCACTCTCGTCGTCAGCATCATCCGTCTCGCCGTCGTCCTATTGTTAGCGACACACGCGTATCGGCTGTTCCACGTCAAACTGCCACACGCCTTCGTGGGCGCTGTCCTATACGGAGTATCCGTCATGTATATTCGCCATGTGACGTTTTGGGAATTTTTCGCAGACGCCTTTCTCTGGGTCCCGCTCCTCGTCATCGGTCTCGAGCGCATCATCCGGCTTGGGCGCGCCGACTTCTTCATCGTCATCAGTGCGCTTATGCTCGTCAATAACTTCTACTTCGCCTACATCAACTTGGTGTTCGTCTTTGTCTACGTCGTGTTCCGCCAGTTCATCCGCTTCCCGGAAGATCGTCTCAGACGCCGACAACAGTGGCTACTGTATAGTGGATCAGGTGTGCTCGCGTTGCTCCTCAGCGCGTTCGCATTCATTCCGGCGACGTATGGATTTCTGCAAAACGAGCGACCGTCTCTCGAGCACGAGATTGACCTGGTGCGCTTCGATAATATTTTGTATGATAGCCGCCTGTTCATCATTCCGGCCGTCTTCATCCTGTTCGCCCTCTATCGTCCACTTTATCGCCAGACGGCGTTTCGTCTTTTTGCGGCGATGAGTCTTTTATTCACGGTACTTCACTTCAGCCCACACGTCGGAAGTTTCTTCAACGGTTTCTCGGCTCCGCAATATCGCTGGGAATATCTCGCGAGCTTTACGATTGGTGGTGCGGTCGCGGTCGGATTGTCACATTGGCGATTTGAAAAAAAATCGTTCTATATCGCCGCAACGAGTACGGTCTCGCTTTATCTCCTACTCGGTTTGTTCGGGGAGGTCGCGTCGTGGTCAGTCAGTCTTGTCATCTTTGGATTGATGCTCGCCACCGTGGCGTCGCTTTGGTGGAAACCAATGATTACGCCGTACCTGCTCATCGTCTCATGTCTCGTCGTCTTTAACGGCTACACGAAACTCGTGCTTCACGATCAAGCCATCGTTAAGACGAACGAGTCATTCGTGAACAGTTCCAACTATGACAGCGCCGAACAACGGGAACTGATTGCACTCGTACAAGAAGAGGCCGCCCCGCTCGAACGTCTCGATTGGATGGTTCCTTTGCGCAACAACACACCCATCGTCCAATCGTTCCTCGGGACCAGCCTGTACTCGAGCATATTGAACGGGAACCTGTTGACGCTCTATTGGAACGACCTCGAAATCGATACGGGACGGGAAAGTGTGAGTCGGTACGGAACGCTCGGCAATCGCGCCAACCTGCATCACTTACTATCAAGCCCTTACTGGATGCGTAACCAAAACGTGGCGAGCGAAGCGCCTTACGGGTTCAACTTGCTCGCCGAGACGGAACGTTACGCCGTCTATGAAAGCGGGACGCGCCTCCCGTTCGTTCGCACGACGACGTCTACCTATCGCCAAGCTGATCTTGACGATGTCTCGATGTTGACGCGCGAGCAGACGATGCTCTCAGGTGTCATCTTAGAAGCTGGACGCGACACACCGACTCCGGCTCGGACCATCGACGTTATGACCGAAGAAGTCGAGGCTGCATTAGATGGCGATACACTTCGTGTCACCTCTGATGAAGGCGGCATCGACTTGATTCCGGACGTCCCGTCGACGGCGAGGGGAGACTTGTATGTCTCCTTCGACATTCGAAAGCTGGAGGGCGACGGGTTCTTCATCAAACTGGGTGGATACCGGACGACACGTAAACCAGAGGAGTCGATTTACCGGACCGACCTCACATCGATGACGCTACGCACGCCGATGTCCGAGCGCGTCCCGTTACGTCTTCCCGAAGGCACGTATGCACTCGAAAATGTGACCGTCGAGTGGGAAGATTATGCGACGCTCGACTCGGTAGTCGAGGAGACGAAGACGCGTCCTGACATCCCGGTCACTTGGGATGGTCCCGACTTTGACTTCACCGTCGAGGAAGCCGAGCCAGGAACGTATGCTGTTCTCCCTGTGCCGTTTGAACGCGGATGGCGCGCTTCCGTCAACGGAGAAACCCGTGACGTCTTACAGGCCAACTATGCGTTCAGTGCGATTCAGCTCGATCAAGGGCGAAACGAGGTCGAATTGACATATCGACCGCCATTCTTTAATATCACAACGGTGATGACGTTGCTTGGTCTCGTGTTGTTCATCAGCTATCGCGTATATGTACGCCGCAAAGAGCATCCGTTCACGTGAACGGATGCTCTTCTTCTTGCATGACCTCACTTGAAATTTTTCGATGGTCGAACCGTTTCGAAATTTGCACTTTGTAAGCCATGTTCGCCTCATAGTCTTTCGAGAACACACCCGCGTACAACAGGTCGAGCAGACAATGAATCGAATCGTTCGTCGTGAAGCTCCCAATTTTCGAGTAGAGGCGCTCACGAGTCGTCAAACGGAGCGTGCAGTCGGCCTGGCTCGAGATCGCGTTCTCTCCGAGACTCGTCAAGGAGAGCACCGGCACACGTTGTTTCTTTAAGTAAGGGATGAGCCCGAGCGTGTAATCGCTCTCCCCCGTATACGAGATGAGGAGCGCGCACGTCGTTTCATCCGAGTTGGCCGCTTCGAACTCGGCATCGAATTCACAGAGGCTGACTTGTTTGCCAATTCGGTTCATCTTTGACTTGAAGTCGTGACAGAGCAACAAATTATGGATAACAGAAAAGACTTTGATGTGCCGTGCCTCACACAACATCGTTACGGCCTGCTCGTACGCCTCATGATCGAGCAACGACAACGTATCCTCAATCGTCATCTGTTTGAGCGCCGCTAACTTGTTCGCTACGACCATCAACTGGTCGCCGGCCGCAAACGGCTCGTTCGCATCGATGTCTGAGAAATGACGGTTCAAATACTCGATTTCCTCCAAAAACTGCTCCTTCAACTCGACCCAACCTGTGAACTCCAATTTCGCAGCGATTCGGCTAAGGATGGACGGGTGCGTATACGTCGCCGCAGCGATTTGCTTCATCGTCTGATCGTGAATCCGCTCCCGCTCGGCAAATAAATAGTCGATCACGTCTCGTTCCGACGGCGAGAATCCATCCTGCTTCATTTTTTCAGTTAACAGCATAAGCCAGCTCCTCACGTGAATGACGTTCACAAAAAACGACTTGATTTTGTTTTATTTTGTAAACGCTTTCTGAGTTCTTTTGAAATCTATTGTGTTCATTTTTCTCTATTCTATACTGAAATGGACAAACGGATACAGTTCGAGTATCACATTTCGTTTACACACGATTGATTTTTTTGTGAACAAACAAGGAGGAGATTCGTATGACAACCGGAATTAAACTCGTCACCATTGGGGGCGGTAGCAGCTATACACCAGAATTGATGGAAGGGTTCATTAAGCGGTATGAAGAGTTACCGATTCGCGAAATTTGGCTCGTCGACATCGAGGCCGGTCAAGACAAACTCGACATCGTCGGACAAATGGCGCAGCGAATGTGGGACGCTTCTCCGTATGACGTTAAAGTGCATCTGACGCTCGACCGTCGAGAAGCGTTACAAGACGCCGACTTTGTTACGACCCAGTTCCGTGTCGGTTTGCTCGACGCCCGCATCAAAGATGAACGGATTCCGCTCTCGTACGGCATGGTCGGCCAAGAGACGAACGGGGCCGGCGGTATCTTGAAGGCGTTCCGTACCATTCCGGTCATCCTTGATATCGTCGAAGACATGAAACAGCTCTGTCCGGACGCCTGGCTCGTCAACTTCACGAACCCGAGCGGAATGGTGACCGATGCGGTCATCCGTTACGGCAAATGGGACAAAGTCATCGGCCTGTGCAACGTGCCGGTCAATGCGATGATGGCAGAACCGGAACTGATTGGTAAGAAACCGGAAGAGTTGATTTACTCGTTCGCCGGATTGAACCACTTCCATTGGCACCGGGTTCATGACGTGCATGGTCAAGACGTCACGCGCGACATCATCGACAAGATGTATGACGGCGATTCGGGCATCCCCGCCAATATTCATGACATGCCGTTCTTCAAAGAACAACTGCAACAGATGAACATGATTCCTTGCGGCTATCACCGATACTATTACCGTGCCGAAGAGATGCTCGCCCACATGCTCGAGGAATATCGGGACCCGGCCGTCGGCACACGTGCCGAGCAAGTGAAGCAAACCGAAGCCGAGCTGTTCGAGCTGTACAAAGACCCGAACCTCGACCATAAACCGGAGCAACTGTCTAAACGCGGCGGTGCCCACTACTCGGACGCGGCGTGTGAGACGATCGCCTCGATTTACGCCAATAAGAACACACATATCGTCGTCTCGACGAAGAACAACGGGGCCGTCCCGGACCTCGCCCCGGACGACGTCGTCGAAGTATCGGCCTATATCGGGGCGACCGGTGCGAAACCAATCGCGTTCGGCGCACTCGCCCCCGCTGAAAAAGGATGGCTCCAAGTGATGAAGAACATGGAGCGGTGCGTCGAAGAAGCGGCCGTGACCGGTGACTACGGACTCGCCCTTCAAGCGTTCATCATCAATCCGCTCATCCCGAGCGGCGAGACCGCGAAACGGGTGCTCGATGAACTGCTCATCGCCCATAAAGCGTACTTGCCACAGTTCGCCGATAAAATCGCTGAACTCGAAGCGAGCGGCGTCACGATCAAAGACGAAGTCGTTCAAGCACTCCAACCTATTCATCAAGCATAAAAACAGCCGACGCACCTCGAATGCGTCGGCTGTTCATATTATTTAATCAATTCGAGGTCGACCGGGATGTTCTCTTCCACTGTCTCCCCTTTTAAGTGGTTCACAGCAGCCTCGACACCGAGTTTTCCAATCTCTGTCGGTTTCTGTGCGACCGTCGCAGCCATCGTTCCGTCCTCGACCGCCTTGACGGCATCATCCGTCGCATCAAAGCCGATGACTTTGACATCGTTCAAGCCGGCACTGTTCAACGCTTGAACGGCACCGAGTGCCATCTCATCATTATGAGCGAATACGGCGACGATGTCTTTATTGTCTTGCAAGATGTTCTCCATGACCGTCAACCCTTGGGCCCGGTCAAAGTTAGCCGACTGTTTGGCAACGACGTCAAGTTTTCCATCGATTGCTTCGTTGAATCCTTGACCACGGTCACGTGTCGCTGACGCTCCTGGAATCCCTTCGAGTTCGACGACTTTCCCGCCTTCGCCGACGAGTTCAACCATATAGTCACCTGCGAGCTTCCCACCAGCGACGTTATTTGACGCCACGTGCGCGACCACGTCGCCTGACTCGGCGTTACGGTCGACCGTGATGACCGGGATGCCCGCATCGTTCGCACTTTGAACGGCTGCACCGACTGCTTCCGAATCGGTCGGGTTGATAAGAATCAAGTCCATCCCTTTTTGAATCATGTCTTCGACGTCGCTCACTTGTTTGGCCGCATCGTTTTGCGCATCGGCGACCGTGAGTGTCGCATCGAGTTCAGTTGCTTGCTCTTCCGCACCGTCTTTCAACGCGACGAAGAACGGGTTGTTTAGTGTCGAAATCGAGAGCCCTATTTTGAAGTCCCCGTCTTTCGTCTCTTGCTCCGAACTTGTCCCCGGTTGTTCCGTCGAACAAGCTGCCATGACGACCATTGTCAATACGAGTAGCCAAGCTGTCCATTTTTTCATCTTCCGTTTCCCCTTTCGATGATTACGCGTTTTGTTTTCGATCGAGCAATACTGCGAATAAAATGACGGCCCCTTTGACGACGAGTTGGAAAAACGATGAGACGCCAAGAAGGTTCAAACCGTTGTTCAACGTGCCGATAATGAGCGCCCCAATCAGCGTCCCGACAATCCAGCCTCGTCCACCCGCAAGACTCGTTCCCCCGAGAACGACCGCTGCGATGGCGTCAAGTTCATAAGACGTCCCAGCCGTCGGTTGGGCCGAGTTGAGACGCGATGTCAAAATGATGCCGGCGAGTGCCGCCAACGTACCCGACAACGAGTAAATCAAGACTTTGACTTTGTTGACCCCGATGCCCATCAGTTTGGCAGCTTCCTCGTTACCGCCAATCGCGTACGTATGACGACCGAACGTCGTCTTTTTCAAAATGAAGTACAACACACCGAAAGCGATCAACATCGTCACAGCTGGCACCGGGATAATCCAGAAGTAACCGCGTCCGAGGAGTTCGAACCACGTCGAGTCGCCTAACCCGGTAATCGGACGGCCGTCCGTATAGACGAGCGTCAAACCCCGATAAATCGTCATCGTCGCGAGCGTCGCGATGAACGGTGCGACTTTCCCGTATGTGATGACGGCGCCGTTGAACGCACCGAGCACAGCACCGGCAATCAATCCGAGCGCGATCGCCATGACCGCGTGTTGCCCATCGACCATCATGCCGGCGACGAACGCCGAAGACAAGGCGAGAATCGAACCGACCGATAAGTCGATGCCGCCTGTCAAAATGACGAACGTCATCCCGAACGCAATCAAGGCGTTGATAGACACTTGGCGAAGGACGTTAAAGATGTTGTTCAACGAGAGAAAACCTGGTTCGAGCGCCGTCACCACAACGATGATGGCGAGCAATCCGAATAACGGTCCGAGCTTTTGTCCCCAACCAAGCTTTTGCGGCCGACCTAATGCAGTCGCAGCTTTCAATTCCATATCATTGTCCTCCTGTCGCATATGTCATGACTTTTTCTTGCGTCGCCTCGTCTTTGGCCAACGTTCCGGTGACGACACCTTCTCGCATGACGACAATCCGATCGCTCATCCCGAGTACCTCGGGTAAATCCGACGACACCATGATAATGGCGACGCCCGACTCGGCAAGCTCACTCATGATCGTGTAAATCTCTTTTTTCGCCCCGACATCGACACCACGCGTCGGTTCGTCGAGAATCAAGACGTCCGGCTCGGCGCCGAGCCATTTGCCGAGGACGATTTTTTGTTGGTTCCCACCCGAGAGTGACTTCACTTTCTGCTCCATCGAATGATGTTTGACGCGCAGCTTTTTCAAATAACCGTCCGCGAACTGTTCTTCCGCTTGCCGTGAGATGATGGTTCCCTTCGCTCGTTTATCGAGCGTCGGCAGCGATAAGTTCTCACGTAACGTGAAGTCGAGCAACAACCCTTCGCCTTTTCGGTCTTCCGTCAAGAAGGCGATGCCGTGTCGGATCGCGTCGGCCGGTTGCTTGATTCGGATTTCGGTTCCGTTCAGTTTGACGACGCCTGCTTTGGCCCGGTCGGCTCCGAATAAGGCACGCATCACTTCGGTGCGTCCAGCTCCCATGAGTCCCGAGAAACCGACGATTTCACCGGCTCGAACATCAAACGAGACATTGTGGAACCGGTTACCTATCAATCCATCGACTTCAAGTACGACGTCGCCAATCGTGGCGTTCCGATCCGGATAGCGTTCCCCAATCTCGCGCCCGACCATCTCTTTGACGATTTCTTCGAACGATGTCTCAGCGATACGGTGTGTCCCAATCGACACGCCGTCGCGGAGGACAGTGATGCGGTCGCACAGTTCAAAAATCTCTTCCATCCGGTGCGAGATATAGATAATCGACACGCCTTGGTCACGCAACGCCCGCGATACCGAGAACAGCGCTCGAATCTCGCGGTCGGTGAGTGCGGCGGTCGGTTCGTCCATGACGATGACTTTCGCATCCGTCATGAGCGCTTTGGCGATCTCGATCATCTGCTGTTGTCCGACAGATAATTGTTTGGCGAGCTGATCGACTTCCATGAACACGTTCAACTCGGCCAAATACTCCCGCGCCCGACGCTTCATCTCTTGCTGCTTGATGACACCGAACGGACCGGTCAATTCCCGTCCAAGGAACAAGTTTTCCATCACCGTCAGCTCCGGCAGTATGTTCAACTCTTGGTGAATAAACGCGATGCCCGCCCGTTCGGCTTCTTTCGGATGTTTGAACTGCCGGACGGCCCCATCGATGACGACTTCTCCTTCATCAAGCGGATGCAGCCCGGTCATCACTTTCATGAGCGTCGATTTGCCGGCCCCGTTTTCGCCCATCAACGCATGAATTTCGCCGGGTAACAATTCGAAGTCGACGCCTTTCAATACACTGACCGGACCGAACGATTTATGGATGCGCTTCAACTGGATGTGCATCGAACCCCTCCTTAAAAGATGACGCCGGCATGTAAAATGACGTTCGCATACGGAGTCGCTTCTCCTGTCCGGATGACGACTTTCGCTTGTTCGACCTCGCGTTTGAACGCTTCATGCGAACAAGTTTTCACCGTGTCAAATCGATCGGTCAACGCTTTGGCGATTGGCTCGTTCGCCGTGAACACCTCATCGGCTACGGTGATCTGTTCGATGACCATATCCGACTCGACCGCATCTAATACATCGAGGAACGACGGTTCACCGAGACGAAGCGCCAAATCGACTCGCGCCACGCCATTTGGAATCGGTAGTCCACAGTCCGCGATGACAACCGTGTCCGTATGACCCAAGTCCGCAAAGATTTTGGTCAAATGGCTATTCAAAATCCCATGTTTCTTCATCACACTCGCTCCAATCGTCTCATGACGTCGTTCCGGTTCGGCATGCCGCCTTGGGCTCCGAACCCTTCCACACTCAATCCTGAAGCGACGACGGCGAAGCGTACCGCTTCACGTAACTCGCTTCCTTCCATCAAGGCGGCCGCGAGGGCCCCGTTGAACGTGTCCCCCGCTCCCGTCGTATCGACGACATCGGCTCGGATGGCTGGAACGTGCTGAATCATCTCGCCATCAAAGAAGCGGACACCGTTGACCCCTTCGGTCACAATCAGTTTGTTCGGATAGCGGCGCAGCACCTCATCGAGCGGGATGTCTCCGAACAAGTCACGGCACTCGTGCTCGTTTGGCGTCACGTAGGTTACATGCTCGAGCAGTTCATCCGTGAGCGGTTGCGACGGAGCCGGATTTAACAACACCGGGATTTGACGGGCGCGACAGTACGCACTCACTTGTTCGACCGTTGCAATTGGAATCTCGAGTTGGAGCAAGACGAGTGTCTCGTCATCAATCAACTGTTCGAGCTCGGCTTCCGTGAAGACGACTTGTTTATTCGCCGATTGGACGACGACAATCGAGTTGTCACCTTCGGCGAGCACGATATGCGCCGTCCCGGTCACTTCGCCGTCAATCGTCCGCAGGTGTTGGGTCCCCACTTTATTCTGTTCAAAGTTTTGGCGGATACGCTGTCCGAATTCATCGGAACCGACACATCCGACCATCTCGACTCGTCCTCCGAGTCGAGCGGCGGCGACCGCTTGGTTGGCACCCTTTCCTCCGGGCACCGTCTGAAACGCCTGCCCGATGACGGTCTCTCCTGCCTGCGGACGTTTGTCTGTTGTGACCACTAAATCCATCGATACACTACCGATGACCACAATTCGCTTCATGTGTCATGCCCCTTTCGGATCGTCGTCTGTCGCTCCGTCAACGTGACGGGCAACAAGATTTCTTTCGTAACGGTATCTTTCTTCTCAATCAAGTCGAGGAGTCGCTCGGTCGCTCGGCGTCCCATCTCATAGATGGGTTGCGAGATTGTCGTGAGCGGCGGCGACGTCATCTCCCCGAGCTCTATGCCGTCGTAACCGATGACTTGTAAGTCTTCTGGCACACGCACATTCCGACGCACCGCTTCCTGCAACACCGCGGCCGCGATGACGTCATTGGCGGCGAACAATCCATCGAACGGCCAATGCTCATCAAACAGCGTTTGCGCCGCCGTGAGCGCTTCTTTGAACGTGAAACTCGAATGCGTCATGCCGACGAGACGATCTCCCGCGACGTCAAGGAACCCATCCGTCCGTCGCTTCACCGTCTGCAGCTGTTCCGGTCCGCCAATGTGAGCGAGCCTTGTCGCGCCACAATTCAACAGCGTCTCTGCCGCCAGCCGACCGCCTTCATATCCGTCTGAAATGACGGCATCAATGCCGGACTTGACGATTCGGTCGAGCGCGACCATCGGCACCTCTAACTTTTCATAGTTCGGATTGTCCGAGTGGTTCGTCGTGATGATTAGGCCGTCAACATGCATCGTCTGAAGCGCGACCAAGTACGACTGTTCTTTCGCCAGTTGCTCGTCCGTGTTGCACAAGACGACTTGATAGCCGTGCTGATTGGCCACGTCTTCGATCGCGCGGGCCAACTGCGGGAAGAACGGGTTCGTGATATCTGGCATAATCAATCCGATCAGCCCGGATGTTTTGGTGAATAACGAACGCGCGACCCGGTTCGGGGCGTAGTCGAGCTCGGCGATGGCCCGCTCGACGGCCTCCCTCGCCTCGGCGCTCACATAGCCGTTATTGTTCATGACACGGGACACGGTCGCGACAGAAACGTTCGCCCGTTTGGCCACTTGTTTGATTGTTGCCATCTCGACCCCCCCTTTTTTGGTAACGCTTACAAACACATCATAATGTGTAACCGGTTACATATCAAGTGTTAATTTTTCCGCACCAAAAAACGCCAAGCTCATCATTGAGCCCGGCGTTCCTCATACTCGTCTTTCGTCACAACGTAAATGAGGCTCTGCACCGTGCGCCCATCCAAGCGCGTCAACTGTTGGGATGTCGTGAAGACGTACGTGAAGCCCGTCTTTTCGACGACACGGCGCGACTGGTCGTTGAAGTCGAAATGTCCGCACCAGATGCGTTCGAGCTCGAGATCATCAAATCCGTGGCGCATCACTTCATGAACGGCCTCCGGGATGTACCCTTTCCCCCAGTGCTCCGGGCTGAGGACATACCCAATCTCGCGTTGGCGGTCATGCTGAATCTCAGGGTCCGGCCGGCGGTCGTGCAACCCGAGGCTGCCGATGACCTCACCTGTCTCTTTTAACGTGATGGCCCAGACGTCTTCGTCTTGTTGGAACAGCCGGATGACGTCACGCGTCTCCTCGACCGATTGGTGCGGCGCCCATCCGGCTTTTGGTCCGACCCGCTCGTCTTGCGCGTATCGAAACATCTGTTCAGCGTCCTCGAGTTGAAACGCCCGCAGCCGGAGCCGGTCTGTATCAAGTTGAATCATCATGTTCTTCCTTTCTGTCGTTTCCCTCGGATTCGTTACGGGAATGAATCCATGAGGAGGGATGACGATGCCGTTTGATTATGATTTAGATTTTGAAACGATTGATTTCCGCAAACAACCGGAGCTGTATCGGGTCGGACGAGGCGAACAAGGGGTCCTGCTCGTCGAACCGTATAAAAGTGAGATTCTCCCCCATTGGCGTTTCAAGACGCCGGAGATCGCCAAGCAGTCCGCCGATGAGATTATGGAGCTGTTCGAGGCGTATCGGGCCGCCGATGACTTCGTCGGGATGGATATGGCCCGCAAATTCATCCAGATGGGCTATACCCGGGCGAGACGTTACGCCAACTATAAAGGCGGACGAAAATATAAGGACGACGGCGACATCCACGACCGACAAATCGATGAAGAGAAGGCGGAATCGGCTCGCATCTTCAAGGAACGATGGGACCAGCTTCGGGCTGATGAGGACTATTTGAAACGAAAGAAAGCCCATCAGAAACAGTACGGATGATTATCGGGTCATGACGAGAAAACGGGTCGCTCCTTTTTCAAACGACGTGACCTGTTGAAACCCTAGCTGCTCATAGAGATGGATGGCCCGCTTGTTGAATGCGGCCACCGTCAATCGGAGCGGTTTGCCTTCGCGTGCTGCTTCTTGCATCACCAACCGGACGAACGGACGGCCATGTCCCCGACCTGTTCGCTCTGGGTGCATGCCGAGCCCGAGGTCGACGTATGTGTCATCGTAAACATATGTATCGTTCGGTACTTGTGCGTATCGGCCGAGACAGTAATAACCAATTAGCGTACCATCATGGACGGCTTGATACGCCATCAGTTCATCCATCCCTTCCGCTGAAGCTTCTTGGTTATAAAAATCATACGGCGACTCGTACGTCCACGCTTGAATCGCGCGGGCGTCTTGTCGTGTCATCGGGCGAATGTCCATGACAACCTCCTTTCTCACGTCTCCTCTTGTTCGTGCTCGCCGGCAAACATTCCTGTCTGTATAAAAAAAGGATGGGTCGCCCCGTCCTCACTTCCGTGTCCACGTCGCCGTGATGTCGACGTCGGCCGCATGCATTAAATTGTGAATCGGGCAACGAGCCTCGACGCCTTTTTGTAACGCCGCAATCCGTTCATCCGATTCGGTCGTGTCGAGGATGATATTGACGTGTACTTTCTCAAAATACGTCCGCACTCCTTCAACGCCTTGGAAGCCGCGCGGGTCGAGCGTTCCTTCGGTCACGAACGTCACCCCATCGTAATTGAAATCTTGATCTTGTGCGACGTAAGCGATCATGATTGTCGTGCACGACGATAGCGCTCCGAGTAAATATTCAAGCGGGTTCGGCCCGGCATCCGTCCCCCCTAGTCGTTCCGGCTCATCGACGATGAACGGTTCTAAATCACGTACGTGCACCGTCGTCTTCACACTTGTCGCTTCTCCTTCGGCGCGCATCGTCACCAATGGTTTTTCAGTCATCGCTTCTCCTCCTCCAAATGATGTCATTCTACTACTCGTTCCCGTTATTTCGGACCGTGTAACACCTCATCGTAGATGGCATAATCGTTTTTTCCTTGTTGCTTGATTTGATACATCGCTTGGTCCGCCTTATGGATCAGCGTGTCCAAATCGTTGCCTTGGGTTGGAGAGACGCTCACGCCGATGCTCGCTCGAATCGGGATTTTCTCACGGCCGAGACGGAACGGTCGCTCTTCCAGCAGCGATTGTAATCGTTCGACGAACGCGACGATGTCATCCGCCTCGACGTCTGTCACATACATATAAAACTCATCGCCGCCGACACGCGAGGCGAGACCCGTCTCCGGTGTCGCCAGCTCGAGCAAGACGCCGAGGTGGACGAGAAAATCATCGCCAACCTGGTGGCCGTACGTATCATTGATGCCTTTGAAGCCGTCGAGGTCGAGAATGACGAGCGCGAGCGTATCCGCTTGCAGCAACGCCTGATCGGCTTGTTCATAAAACGCGCGGCGGTTCGCGAGCTTCGTGAGCGGGTCGTGATAGGCGAAGAAGCGAATCGACTGCTCGGCCTCTTTGAACGTATGGACATCACGAATCAAAATCATCCCGTGAATCTTTTGGTCGATATAGACGAAATCGCCGTCGATGACGACGTACCGTTCTTGTCCCGATTTCGTCTGAATCTTCGTCTCGAACTCGAGGAACTTCTTTTGGGCTTTGAAGTGCTTGGTGTAGTGCTCGCACCACTCGTCTCGCTTCTTTTCCGGCAACAAGTCGACGAAGCGTTCATTGACGACACGAACGGTATGGAACAGTGTCCGCGCGGCCGGGTTCGCACTCTCGATGCGACCGGTGTCGTCGACGAGCAGGATGGCAGACGGATTCAAGTTATAGAGCGTGCCGTATCGTTTCGCGTAAGACGCGAGGAAGTCGAGCCGGTTCATCGCCACGACGAGCGCGACCGTCCAGACCAAGCCTCCGTACATATAGGCATACGGTGGCATGATTCCACGAAACTGGAAATAACCGAAGACGATGTCCCAGACGAGGACGACGACCGCCGTCCAAATGAGCATCCGGAGCACCAGTTGATGTTCGTGGCGATCTGCACGCTTCAAGGCATACATCAGCAACACGATAATCAAGAAATGAAACACGTTCCCGACCGTCATCGTCGTCAAATAGGACACGTTGAACTCCGGATATATCCAAGGACCGACTTGATCGAAGCGCTGACTGTTCAAGATGTTCTCTTGACGGATGAACGTCAACGCGACCGGGATGAGCGGCAAATAGATGACATACGGATATATCCATTTCGGCAGTTTCGCCCCGACTCCCGTCACTTTGACGATAAAGTGGACGGAACAGACGAAAATCAAAATGCCGGCATTGCCGAACCAGTACGTGACGAAGGCCGGGCTCGCGTCAATCGGCGACAGGTGCCGACCGAACTCGGCCAAGAACAGCATCGCGTAGCCGAATACGAATAGGCTGAGCAGTCGATGTTCGACTTGGCGCGGATTGCGGAGCAAGACATCTAGGGCCAGGTGGCTCAATAAGAATGCCGGCAATAAATACACGGCCATATAGAGAAATAATGTGGTCACGGATAGACCCCTTTCTTCAAACAAATCCATCTCTTACTTTCTCTATCGGTCGAAACGAATCCTTTCTCGAGTGTACGGACACATCCATACAAAAAGCGAGCGGAACCAAAGTCCACTCGCTGTCTTCATCTCGTTTATCAAAAATAGGATCGTCAAAAACCACGACGTCATCGGCATCGAGACCCTGCAGGTGAAACACATGCAGCAGGACCGCAAGCTCAGCAAAGCGATCTCCGATGTCAGTTGGTCGGAGTTCTTCCGCATGCTCGCATACAAGGCGGACTGGTACGGCAAAACCGTCGTCAAGGTCGGCAAGACGTTCGCCTCGAGCCAGCTCTGTTCGAGTTGCGGCCACCGACACAGAGACGTGAAGCATCTCGGTCTGCGTAAGTGGACATGCCCGGGTTGCGGGACGCACCACGACCGCGATGTGAATGCAGGACTGAACCTCAAACGAGAGGCCGAGCGCATCCTGGCCTCCACAACCGTCGGGACGACGGGGATAGCCTGATCAGGTTCCGGTCGTTCGACTGGATCACCCAGGAATCCTCCACCTCCAAGTGAAGCGTAGGTGGGGGTAGTTCAAAATGTGTCTTCGATTGCCGTATCGCCTGTGACGAGATCAATCGTTTGATTGTGGGCCGCGTCATGTCCGATGACGTGTGCCAAGAAGGCCGCAACGTCTGCGCGTGGGATTTCCCCCGTCTTGACGTCGCTCATCTTCACTTTGCCCGTTCCGGCATCATCTGTCAGCGCACCCGGGCGAACGATCGTGTACGTGAGCCCGCTCGCTTCAAGCAGACGGTCTGCATGGTGTTTCGCGACATAGTATGGTTTCATCTCTTCCGGCCATGCCGAACGATCTTCCGCCTTCAAGGCGCTGACCATGACGAACTGTTTTACATTCCCGTTCGCCTGAGCCGCCTCGACACTTTTCGCCGCGCCGTCAAGGTCGATTAACAGCGTCTTGTCGGCTCCGGTACTACCGCCTGAACCAGCCGCAAAGACGACCACGTCCATCCCAGACATCGCCTGTTCAAGTGACGACACGTCACCTTCGAGGTCGCCTAAAACGGCTTGATAGCCTTTCGATGTAAAGTCGTCGAGTTGCTCTTGTTTCCGCACCATCGCCGTGACTTGATGCTTCCCTTCCTCGTGCAATCGTTCGACGAGCTGTTTTCCAATCTGTCCATTCGCGCCTATTACAAATACGTTCATCTGTCTTCCTCCTCAAATTGAATTCAGAGACAAGCGAAACGCCGTGTGGCCATGGCCACATCCGGTGCAGAAGCGATAGCCGAGATGACGGCGACGCCGTCCGCCCCGTCGTTCCGAATCATCGAAACGTGTTCCGGTAAAATGCCGCCAATCCCCACGATTGGCAGCTCTCGATACAAGGCTCGAACTTGGCGGATGAGCACCGTCCCGTTCACTGCCCTGGCGTCTTCTTTCGAATTCGTCGGGTGGACCGGACCGATGCCCACATAATCCGCATGCTCGATGGCCGCCGCTACTTCTTCGAGCGTGTGCACCGAGACACCAAGCCATTTGTCCGGGCCGATTCGCTCACGAACGCGTGCGGCTTCGGCATCATCCTGTCCGATATGCACGCCGTCGGCATCGATGCGCTCTGCTAGGTCGACGTCATCATTGATGATGAACGGAACATCGTATGAGCGGCAGAGTGTTTGCAACGCTCTCGCCATCGCTTCTTTTTTATCCCCATACAGTGCATGTTTACCTTTTTCGCGAAATTGAAAACATGTCACGCCACATTGAAGTGCCGTTTCCACCGTCTGGAGCATGTCTTCCGCGTTTGCGGTTCCGCAAATAAAATAAAGCCGCAACTGCTCAGCGATGGTTCGTTGTGATGGATTCAAGCGTCACACCTGCCTCTCCATGTGTCGCATACGCCCAGTGATTCGTCGGTCCATGTCCGGCACCGATATCGAGTCCATGCGTGATCGCGCATTGGATGAACCGCTTGGCTGTAACCGTCGCCTCGAGGATGGAATGCCCTTTGGCCAGTTCCGCCGTGAGTGCTGCCGAAAACGTACAACCGGTTCCATGTGTGTCACTCGTCTGGATGCGCGGGGCCGACAAGAGGAACGTCTCTGACGCCGTCATGACCAAATCGTCCGCAGTTGCGCCATCGAGATGTCCGCCTTTTAAGATGACAGCACGGACACCATACGCTAACATCTGCTCTGCTGCTTTAATCCGGTCTTCAAACGTCCGAATCGTCATGCCCGTCAACACTTCCGCTTCCGGCACGTTCGGCGTGACGACGGTCGCGAGCGGCAAGAGGGATGTCTTGAGCGCCTGGACCGCCGAATCCTGAAGTAGCGAGGCCCCGCCTTTCGCAATCATGACCGGGTCAACGACGAGCCGATTGAATGTGTGACGCCGCACCCCATCAGCGACCACCTCGATGCGCGCCGCATCGAACAACATCCCGGTCTTGCACGCCGCAATCGTAAAGTCTGAACCGATTGCATCGAGTTGTTGCGTCACGAGTTCCGGTGACACCGCCTCGACCCCATGCACCCCACGTGTGTTTTGGGCCGTGACGGCCGTCAAAACACTCGTCCCGAACACACCGAGCTCTTGGAACGTCTTCAAATCAGCTTGAATGCCAGCGCCACCGCCCGAATCTGAACCGGCAATCGTCAATACTTGGGGCCGTATCATGACACCACCTCGATACGGTCACTCGGCAACTCGACCGCCGTCATCTTGCCAAGCTCATTCAAGAAGTGAACGGGGAAGTCACCCGGTCCGTCAGCCAAAGCGGTAGCGAGTTCGCCGCACCGGGCATAGCCGGCGAGCGCCGTCGCCGTGGCCGTAACCGCATCCCGTTCGACCGCAAGGAACGCACCGACGACCGCACTGAGTAAACAACCGGTCCCTGTCGTCCGGGCCATCGCGCCAGTACCGCCTTTAATTTCAATCGTCACGTCCCCGTCGCTGACGACATCCGTTTCTCCGGTCACGGCAACGACACAGGTATAGCGTCGTGCCGCCTCACGCGCGATTTGATTCAAATCGTCTCGCGTTTCACCGGCGTCCACACCGCGCGCCGCCGCGTCGAGACCAATCAATGTCGCGATTTCTCCGGCATTCCCACGAATGACCGTCACGCGGACATGTTGCAGAATCGCTTTGGCGACGTCGCGCCGGAATGAGGTCGCCCCGACCCCGACCGGATCGAAGACGACTGGACGACCCGCTTGATTCGCCGCCTGCCCGGCTCGAATCATCGTACGTTCCGTCATTGCATCGAGCGTGCCGATATTAAGCACGAGCGCATCGCTCACGGATGCCATCTCGGCCACTTCTTCGACCGCAGATGCCATGACCGGGGCCGCCCCGATGGCGAGCAGCCCGTTCGCTGAAAAGTTGGCGACGACGATATTCGTGATGTTGTGGATGAGTGGCCGTTCGGCTCTGACTTTGTCCCATAAGTCGCGCTTCATCGTGTTACCCCCGCCGGTAAATCCCACGACTCGAGCGTCCACGCCATCTCCCAAAACGCGTGTTCATAATAACAACTCTTCAAGAACAGCTGCTGATACCGGAATCGCTCTTCCGCGGTCGCCTGTCCGGCGAGCACGTCGAGCCGTTCAATCTGTTCCTCGACGAGGTCGCGGAACCATTCCGACCCGTACGTCGCAATCCACGTCGTATAAATCGGATGATCGGGTGTCGCGTCTTTCAATCGCTCCCCGATCTCATAATAGACCCAGTAGCAAGGCAAGATTGACGCGAGCACGTCGCCGAGCGTCGGCCCAGCCTGTTGCATATGCATCGCATAGGCGTAAGCCGTCGGGGCCGGTTCGAACGTCGCCCACTCCGCCTCCGTCACGTCGAGCAACGTGAAAAACTCACGATGCAGCGCATGCTCCGCTTCAATCGTGTGAAGGGCGTGCGTCAAAAAACGGCTCGCCACTTCCATATTCGGGGCGAGCGTCGCGCCTTTCGCCTGTACTTTCGAAAACTGATTCAAATAATACGAGTCTTGCATGACGTAATGCCGAAATTTCGCCTCGTCGAGTTCACCCGTTCCGAGTTCCCGGACGAACGGGTGATCAAAACTGGCTTGAAACAAAGCATCTGCCTCTTGTCGTAGATGTGCGGTGAATGTCATGTGTTCTCCTCCTTTGTGATTAAAAAAGACGCCGCCTCCCATAACGGAAGCGGCGTCGGATTTACACAAAGTGTACGAGAACAATCGGTTCGCCCACTTCCCTACGCTAGCGTGAACTAGATCAGGTTCAAAGGGTCTGGACCTCGTCCATCTCAGCCGCGTCACGCGACTCCCCTAGTGGTAAACATTATGAAATTCGGTCGTCTACGACCACATCATATCAGTCTTTCCCTGTACTGAAAACCCTTTATCGCGAAAAGCGCCGGTTCAACAACGTTCCCATTTGCGAGAACCGCTCGGTGCCGAGCTTGCGCCGGTTCGACGCGGCGAACACGTAATAATCGACTTTGCCCATGTAATAAATCAAACGCAGGCCGGCCAAGAAGAACGTGATCGTCGTACTGACGGCAAAGCCGACACCGTACCAATCGATGCCTCGCGGCAAGAGCAGTAACGTGAACAACGCGTTCAACGTGAAGAACGAGATGTTGACGAACAACGCCCCGCGCCGGTCCTCGAAATAGAGCAATAACAGCGTCAAGATGAGAATCATCGCATTCGCGAACGCCGCGAGCGTCGTCATCCGAAAGATTTGACCAATCTCATCCGGGACGCCGATCCAACTGACGAACGCGCCCGCCATCAGGATGGCGAACAGCGTCACGACGCCTTGGCTCCGCGCGAGTCGAATCAACTCATTTTTCAATACGGACGTCATCGTCTGTTTCGCCTTCTCGATTTGATGGAGTGCCCCGCCGTAGTTGATCAATCCATAAAACGTACGGTAGCGCTCATAAAATCGGGTCTCGACGGCGACGACGAACAACAGTTGCGTCGGGATAATCGTCAAGTACGACCAAAAGATGGCCGTATCATAATACGGGTTGAACAGGAACGAGTCCGCGATGATGACACGTCCTTCACCGAACCAGATGATGAAATTCGTGACCCAAATCCCGAGCACGTACAACACGCCGATGGCGAACAAGTCCGGATAGCGGTCGAAGTACTTGAAGTACGAGAACTCTTTCACCGCGTAACGGAGCGGGAACGTCCGGAGCATCGCGAAGAATAACCCGAACAACGTCACAATCATCCCGACCGTGAAACCGAGCAACAGCTCGAGACTCGACGGGTCGACCATGAGACGGCTGATCGCATAGACGCTCCCGACCGAGATGAGTCCACCGAGCAAGAAGCTATAGGCCACCGCTTGATAATACTTGGCGGCACTCAAGAACAAGAACATGACCCAGATGACGTTAATCGTCATAAATAAAACGAACAACGTCAGTTTGTACAGAAAATCGAGCGGCGACAATAGCCAAAAGATACTATACAGCAAGCCTGCGGCGAGAATCGTCACTTTGAGCATCCCGGTGAACACCGGAAAAATCTCATGCGCCTTTTTCTCATAAAACAAGTCCGCCACGTATCGTGTGACGACGAGCTGTTGAAAACTGAACAAGATTTGCGAGAAGATGAACGCGTACGAGACCGAGATCATGAAGAGCGTCCGTTCGGCGAGCGACAACGTCGGCATTTGGAATGCCAACCATTGAATCGTACCGACGACCAAGATGACGATCAACCACGGTCCGGACGTGACGAGACCGGAGAACGTGTACGCCTTCAGCCGGGACGAATAGTAGTCTTCTTGGAACAACTTCTGCAACTTAAACCCGATGCCCGCCATACTGTTCCCTCCTCGCTTCATAGATAGCCTTATAGCGGTCCACGACTTGTTGGAGACGATAATATTGGCGGACCCGCTCCCGTCCGTTCTTGCCGAACCGCATTCGTTCCTGCGGGTAATCCATCATCCATTCGACTTTGTCGGCGACCGCTTCCGGATGAACCGGCGGCACGATGAAACCGGCCGGACCGAACGGGTCATCCGCTCGTCCGTATAAAAGCTCGGAACAGGCGCCGACATCGGTGGCGACCCACGGAATCCCGGCGGCCATGCCTTCGAGAATCGCGAGCGGCTGCCCTTCCGAGATGCTCGTCAGGAGCAGTAAATCAAAGGTCGGCAAATACGTTTGGACGTCCACTTTCCCGGCCAGTTCGACATAATCGCTCAATCCGCTCTGTTCGATGAGCAGACGGCACTCTTCCGCATATTCTTCATCCTCATTGAGTGGACCCATGATCGTCAGTTTGAACAGACGATGCCGCTCCTGCAAAATCTTGGCGGCATAAATCATCGTCTTCAAGTCTTTGATTGGGACGAGGCGGACGATGGCACCGATTTGAAACAGGTCGTGCTCCGGACGATCGACCGTCGCCTGGATTTGTCGATCGGCAATCCCGTTGGCGATAATTTTCGTCTTCTCGCTCGGGGCGCCGATCCATTCCTGATATTCGCGATTCCGCTCGAACAAGGTGATAATCTCATCGGCCGCGTTATACGCCTCCCGGGACAAATGGTGGAAGAAACGGACCCATCTCGGTTTATACGGCGCCGGAATCCAATACGACTGTAAAATCTCTTCCTCGCGTTCACGGGAATAGATGCCATGCTCGGTCAAGATGAACGGGATCCCTTGCGTCTCTTTCATGTAGGAAGCGACTACCCCGGCATAACCCGTCGATACGGAATGGACGAGATCGACTTTCGGGAGCGGCTGATGGAGCACCCGCAAAATCGGGGTGTACATGCTTTGCCACATCCAGAAATAGTCGATGAACGAGCCGCCGTTCATCTCTTCGGCGTAGGCGGCCTTGACGTTGCGCCAAAAGAACTCGCTCGCGAAAAACGTCTCGCTCGAAGGCACTTCTTTCCCGAGTAGTCGCAGCGCTTGTCGGTTCGGGCTTCTCAACATGAGCCAGTCCGACACGTTCTGTTCGTCGTCGGCACCCCACTTCAATCGTCCCTTCGCTCGCTCCCCCACGTCGTTCAAATACAGATGGGTGATGCCGGAGACGTTCGGGGGAAACTCGTATTTCATATCTTCCGGTCGTTTCTCGGTCGGTTGAATTGAAATGATTTCAAACGACACCTCGGGCATCTCCTCGATCAACGTCTGCGTCCAGCTTGAGACGCCTCCGCTCACATACGGATAACTGCCCTCTAAGACAAGTCCGATTTTCATTGCGCTTCCCCCTTGATGGCGATTTCAGCATTCGCCGCTGACAGTTTGACGAGATAGAGAGGTCGGTCGGCCTCCCACTGTTCGACCGTCCCGAAGTCAAATTTCCCTGTCTCGAGTGATTGGCCCGGTTTCAGGCGAATCGTGAAATGAGACGGATTGATGAGTCCTTCCCCGGCCAAATAGACCGTCGACTCATCGAACGTGACGTTCAAATCAGCTTGTTGGTAGGTGATCATCTTCTCGGTCGCATAATGTTGCGTATACGCCTCGAGATGCGGATATTGGTCTCTCACGTCATGGACGATTTTACGCAGGCTTGTGAACATCGTATCCCAGTCCCGCCCGAAGGCCCGGTCTGGATCGATGACATCATCCGGGTGAATGAAGTGTGAAAACACGCCGAAGTTGGCGATTGCATCGACCATCTGGAAAATCGAGCCGCGCTCTTCCCCGTAATCGCTCGTCACGCGCGGGAAATGATAGAGGTTCGGGTGTGTCGCATCAAACTCGAACTCTTGCACGAAGTCTCCATTCTCGGGTTCCCCGGTGTAAAGGGAGGCAATCGTGCGAAGGTTAGGTAACGCCTCTGCGATTGCATCGACACCAGTCCGGTTGAGCGCATTCGATGGCGGGACGTATGACTTAAGCGTCTCGGCCGGGAAATAGTTCGCGAACACCGATTCAGCCTGCAATAACGACCGCTTCATCTCTTCTTTATCTTTCCACGGGATATAGCCATATGTCGGATCAATCGGTTCATCGGCCGTGACGAGCGATTGGTGATTATAACCATGTAACCCGATTTCTCCGCCGTGGGCAATCAGTTTACGTCCAAAATACAGCATCGGAAACTCACCGCGCTTAATCAACTGTTCGTCAACCAGTTCCATTTCTTCCTCATACGTTCCAATCATCGCACCTGTATAAATCACATCGTCGTCTTTCGCTAAATCGACCATGTCTTCCCACCAATTCTCGGCGAAGAAGTCTTTGACCGATTTATCGAGTGGTGTGGCGGAGACATCTTTCATCTTCCCGTCCATGACCGGCGCCGGGAAATCATCGATATACATGAGTTTGATAGCCGCTTGTGCCGTGACGAACGCCGGGGGCATCGTGCCAAGTGTCTGCACGAACAAGCCGCGAATCATCTTTTGGTTCGTGATTGTCGTATTCCAATACAGGACGTTCCCTTCACCAACACGGTATTCCCAAAGGATTGGGAAACCTTCGGCTGACAACATGACGTTGGCGTCATCTGCGACCGCAAAGTCGACGACGCTATGAACGAACAGGTCGTCCGGCGGATTCAAGTCGACATAGCCCGGGAAAATCGTCTCCTCGAAATTCAAGCCATATACGTCCGGCACATACTCACCAATTTCTTCAATCCCGGTCAACGCGTTCCACGCGGGGTCTTTGAACCGGTTCGCGAAGACAAGGTTGCCGCCCTGTTCGACGTAACGCTTCATCGCGACGAACGGCCATCTCGATGAATCTTCTCCGGTAAAAATGATAATCGTATACGGAGAAGGCGCAATCGATCCGACGGCACCAGGGCTGACATCGCGTACGTCGAGCTTCGCGTACTGTAAGCCGTGACGCAGATTGTCCGCCGTCTCGACCGCCAAATCCCCTTCATCCCGGACGAGATAAATTTGAAGTTGATGTTCGCCTGCTTTCGCTGACGCATCACTCTTCAATTGATCGATATTCATCTGCTGCTCGGCAACGTTCGGCAGTAGTGTGTGCAGCGAATGAATCCGTAAGTATTGAATCGCACCGACGATGACTAGAAATAAGACGATGAAGAGCGAGAATGAGATTACAGTTCGTTTTTCCATGATGTCGTGTCACTCCATTCTTCAAACAACAGTCGGTACTCATACGGCACATCGTCGAGCGTGAACTGGGTCTGCATCATAAACATGACCGCCTTCACTTCGTTCCAACGCTCCCGCTCATAATAGAAGTTGATGAGCATAAGATGGGCCTCGATTCGTTCCGGGAAATGGTGGACGTACTCCTTCAGGATGTTCAATTGCTCTTTTGGATGCTGTAACGTGAGATAAATCTCGTTCAAGTCTTCATAAATCCATGGCGTCGGGGGATAGAGCGTCTTCGCTTTTAACAATTCTTCGAGCCATGCGGTCTGCTTGTCCTTCAACATGACCTCGGTGATGAGCTCGCTATGAATCATCCGTTTATAGATTGTCGCGAGCCGTTGAATCGTGTCGGGATTCCCCAAATCATATTCGCGTTTCGCCAATTTCAGTTCTTGTTCATACTGGTCGATTAAGATATTCATCGTCGCCGCCGCATAATGGACGGTCTCGCTGTCCGTACTCTCGAGACCCATCTGCAAATACTTCCCTTGCTGGTCGATCGACTGATTGACGTGCGTCAAAATCGAATGTTTCCGGATGGCCGGATCTTTGGAATTGATGGCATCGTTGAGCGGCAACAAGTGCGTGCTGCTGTTCGCTTCATGACGAATCTGTTCATAGTTGACGACTTTGAAATCGATATAGTCGTCATAGTCTTCAATCAGACCGCTCCGGCCAAAGCGCTCGGCCAAACGATACACCGCATAGACGGCAAGTTCAGCCACAAACGGCAGGAACAGTCCGAAACTGAGTGCCGCCACCGCGACCCCATAGTCCGGTGCTTTCATCTTTCGTTTCAATGTGATTAACAAGACGAAGGCTAGCATAGCGTGAACGACATAAATCCCAATCAATCCGAGACGAACCGTCAGCTCCATACCGTCACACTCCCTTCTGGATCAAAATCCCTTCGATCCGATCATAAATCTGTTGACGGTGTTCTTCGCTCGTCCCAGGAAGTAAGAGCAACAGTTTGTTGTCTTCGGGATCGTAGCCGACGACGTCGATTTCCCGTAAATACGAGTGGACGATGGCCTCGATACTCTCGAGCGAGACCGGTTCATAGCCGAGCGCATAATCGAGCACGATATACGGCTGTCCGTGGTGAAGTTTCTTTTGTTCTTGAATGGCGACAAGTTCCGTGAACGCCTCTTTTTTATAGAACGAGGTGCCTTTATGCATTTTCTCGTGCTGCTCTTTGCGAATCAGATTTTCGGCGTTTTGGACGCGCGTCCCGATCCACGAGAACAAGATATTCAAGACGTGCAAGTCATCGGTCGTCAATTTGCGGAGCGGCAAGCGTTTGATGACGACAACTTCACGTGTCTGTCCGTCCACGACGATCGGCGCGAGCACCATCGGGTCTGTGTCTTCATCATCGAGTTGACGGAGTGTCGTCTCTTGGACTTGGAAGAACCGTTTGAACATGCTTGACGCCTCGTCGAGGAAAATTGTTTGCGGGAACTCTTTCTTTTCGGTTTGCCGAATCAAGAGACGCATCGATTTTTGTGAGCGATCGACGTGGTAAATGGCGACATCGCTAGCTAAAAACGTCTTTTTCAACAGGCGAATCGTTTCGCTTCGAATCAGTTCCGGGTGCGGCAAGTCGAGCGATACGGCAAGTTCATACAATTGGTTCAAGCTGTATTCGGATTGAAGTAGTTTTTGACGAAGTGTCGTTTGCGAAGTGTTGAGTAAATCGACGGTTTCTTTCAAATACGTGTTCTCATCTTTCAGTTCCTCATTGCGGAACTGACTGATTTCATAACGCTCTCGAAATGAGGTGCTGAACAACCCGACGATGACGGTGATGGCGAAGTAGTAAAACAGTGTAAGAAGTGAGTTTGTATCGTAGAACAAGAGGAAGATGTCCCCTCCCATTAAGCCGGTATATAACACCTTATAGAGGAGCAAGATGCCAAAACTGATTAAGCCGAAAATGGTGCCGTATCGTAAGGCGAATAAGATGGCGGCCGCATAAAACATGTTCAACTCATTTTGAATAGTGCCCAGATTAAAGAATAGATCGATTCCAATCAACAGCGCGAACACGACAAGAATTTCAACCCACTTTAGCCACGGACGGTCTTGAGCGTATAAAATGATAATCCCCTCCTCGCGATTGGTTCATCTGTACCAGTTTAGCAGCTAGCCAGTCGAACTTAAGTAACGGATCACGGCATCTTTTATTTCTTCATACCCTAATCAACACCTAAAAATCCCACGTATTGTAATACGTTGGTTCATGATAATGTATAAAGCCGTTCGCTTCGGCCAAATCACGACTCGTCGCCTCTTCTTGATCGGACACGGTGAGGACGGCAATTCCATACTCATCTTGAATCACGTTCATCCGGTCGAGCATCTCCATCGACCACGAATCAGACGTGATTTTGGTGTAGTTGAAGCCTTCCCACATGAAGCCTTCCACATATGGGGCACTCGTCCGTTCGAGCGTCTCGATGCCCCAATTTTGAACGACCGGGACGCCGGGATACGTACGCTCAATCGCCTGTAAGAATTTCTCGAGCCCAGCCAACTGTTCTGCTAAGTCTTCTGGATAATCCAAATGGACGTCATCGATGTCCCCGACCGTATCAAGGAAAATACCATCCAAATGTTTGTTGATGACTTGTTTTTGAATCTCGCGGATTAAAATTTTACGGAAGTCGGCCGAACTGATATCGGTCAAATACGAGTCCCATTTCGGAAAGTAAATCCGTTCCCCGTCCCGATAAAAGTAGTCATCCTTGTCCATTTGGCCGATCAGCGCTCGATTCCACGAATCTGCCTCCATTACATTGATATACCCGAACACTTTCGTCCCGTTCGATCGGATTGTCTCAATCTGTTCCGGTGTATACCAAATCGGTTCGATGATGACGAGGTCGTAGCGGGCCATATCCTCGATAATCGCCTCGGTCGGCATATTGTAGAAAATCTTGTAAGAGTGAATCTCATCAAAATTAAACGGCCCCCTTGTCGTACATCCTCCTAAACAGAAGATGAGCAATAAGCCGGTAAGCCATAATCGTCGCACGAGGACACCTCCTTGATGAGCAAATCTGTCTTGGTGTGAATCGGTCCGTTTGACGTTGAACGACGAGTAGATACACTCATCGTTTTTAGAAGGGAAAAATTGGATTTAGGTCATTGTATTCAGAGTTGCCCGGTTCTGGTCCAATCTAAACGTATCGCGTTCGATTCCGTTCAATACAAAAATCGCTATAAAAAAAGAAGACTGATGAAAACAGTCTTCTAACGTCCAGTAATGAGCAAATATAAGTTGAAGGCCACGAGTCCAAGCGGAAATAAGGCCACGACAACAATCGGCCATTTCTTCGTCCGGATGCCGACAAATAGTAGTAAACTCCCTACTAGGAGCGCGATGAACGTCGTATACGGATTCAAGCGTCATTCCCCCTTCTATAGAGGGGCTTTTCCCGACTCGACCTAAACTTAACCGTGTGAACCCCAAAGCGTCGAAAAAGCGTCACGAATTCGATGCGCTTCCTCTGCACGAAAAGGATACCCCGCCCGCTCGGCGACCCGTCTGCTCGTGCATTCAAACTGCTCGACCAACACTTTATGGGCCGCCTCGAGGGAAGTCGTCTCGATTGCCGGAAATGTATGAAGATAGCTGTCCCACCTTGCCGCATCCACGTACGGGGTCAGACCGTCACCGGCCTTCCCCGCGTTCACGGTGAAGTCCATCGTAAAACCGACTTCCCACGACAGCATCTGACGGAGCATCGCCCTCATGATTGTGACATGGTCGTACGCGTATAATAACTGCCCCCGCTTGATTCCTTTGACGACGTAAAGCGATACCCACCAAAACTCGTTCCAGCACTGCTCATAGTCGAATCGGCTCGGTCGTTTGATACGGTACGTGTCATCAGATGGAATCGGTTGACCGGCAATTCCATCTTTATCGACGAGGACGAGACTGAGTGAGTCAGCGTGAATCGCTTCCTGCACGTCACGCAGCGGGCGAACGGTCAAATCGACGCGATGACCGGCTGCAAACTGGACGAGAAACGCAAAACGCTCATATTTGTCGCCTCCCGGCACCTCGTCCGGCGTCTGCATAATCAAGACGTCCCCGAGCGGCAACATCCAAGAACGGTCCTCGATGAACGTGGTCACGTCTTCGACGAAACAAGTGACATCGACGTCTTGAAAACGGTCTAGTTTTACGTGCGGATTGACGAGCGACCCGTTCAAGACGAGGACGCGGACGTCTTCCCGCTCCGCGGCCATGGCCGTCAAGTGCTCGAGCACTTGCTCATTGGTCATATGACGTTCGCCCCGAGCGAGCGGGCGATTTGGACGGCCTGTATCACGTCAATCGTCGCTTGTTTCAGGATGACGTCCGAGAAATCGACCCCGTCCATCTCGGCCCCTACAAAATCGGCACCGGTGCAATCGGCATGCTGCAAGACGGCGCGGGACAAGACGGCGTTCGTCCAGCGTGATTCTTTCAAATCCGCACCGTATAAATCGGCCTCGGTCAACCGGACACCGGACCAATCCATCTTCCGGAGCGGAGCGTGACGCAGATTGACGAACGACCAATCCCCCTCACGTACGACGACCCCTTCAAACATGCATGACTCAAATGACGAACCCGTCATCTTGCACTGATCGAACTCGCTCAAAAACAGATTCGCCCCATTGAACTGACAGTTCAAGAACGAGCTGCCGCTGTGGCGTGAGGCGTTCCACTTCGAATCAGTGAAGTCACAGTTGATGAAACGGCACTGTTCGGTCTCGAACTCGGTCGCATCGATATAGGTGAAGCGACAGTTTTCGAACGTCGTCTGCGTGAGTTGAACGTCACGGAGCGTCTCGTCGCGGAAGTCCTCGCCTTTATAACTCTCATTTGATTGAAACATGACCTGCCTCCTTGGCGTATACTTGATGTAGCTTAAGGAATGGAGTGATGAACATGGATATCGTATTTCCGACCGAGCACGGCACGTTCAATTATCGCGTCGCCGGCATCTGGGTCCAGGACGGTCATTTGCTCGTTCATCGGAACGTGAACGATGACTTTTGGGCGTTGCCGGGCGGCCGGGTCGGCATCGGCGAAGAAGCCGAGCTCGCCTTGACGCGTGAGCTGCAAGAAGAACTCGAAGCGACACTGACGGGAACGACGTTCGCTTTCGTCTCCGAAAATTTCTTCACGTATTTGGAGCGCACCGTCCATGAGATCGGCATGTACTTTTATGTATCGGGTGACCTCCCGCTCCGTCAAGGAGACTTCCATGGACCGGAAGGGGATCACCTCATCTATCGTTGGCAGCCGCTCGACGCGCTCCGTGATTTGCAACTCTTCCCAGAGACGCTCTATGCGTTACCGCAATCACTGCCGCCCCACTTTATCGATCGCTGAGCTTGATAGAATCGACTTCAATTCGTGCAAGTCTTGAATTTCATACGTCGTCTCGACCGACGCCGCAATCTCGTGCGGGTTGTACCAGCACGTGTCGAGCCCATACATGCGTCCGCCGGCGATATCTGCCGTCAGCGAGTCACCGACGATGAGTCCACGTTCCGGTGCCACGTTCGGCACGCGGTCGAACACGTAATCGAAGAACGGTGTCATCGGCTTTTGCGATCCGGTCGCATCCGAGACGAACACGTCCTTGAAATAAGGAAGCAGTCCCGACGCTTCGAGCCGCTTGAACTGCGTCTCCGTCACACCGTTCGTGACGATATAGAGCGGATACTGTTCACTGAGCGTTTGGACGAGCTCGAGTGCCCCATCGATGATGTGTACCCCGTTGTGCAAATGGTCGCGATAGCGCTGTTCGACTTCATGTGCATCGATCGTGATGCCGAGCGTATCGAACAGTTGCGTGTGTCGGCCCATTAAGACGTCTTCCCGTCCGACCTCGCCGCGCTCGAACGCGCGCCATAATCCGTTATTGATCGTCACGTACTGTTGTTTCAATTCATCTGTCATCCGAACGTTGTGTGCCGCGAGCAACTGCTCCAAGGCGACGTGCTCGCTCTGTTTAAAGTCGAGCAACGTATCGTCGACATCGAATAAAATCGCTTCATACCGTTTCATAATCTGTATTACCCCTCTCTGCCTCTAATGTACAGGAACGGACCGAGAAGTTCAAAACAAGGAGTGAGTCATATGGCTAAACGACCTATCAGCAATCTCGAGTATTCAGGGGAAGAATTCGCGTCATTTTTCTATTTGGCCGATGAGATGTTCGGCATCGATTTTGGTGAATGGTACATGGCCGGCGAATGGACCGACCGCTATCGTTGTTACTCATTGACGTTTTATCGGAATGTCATCTCGAACGTCGGGATGAGCCGGATGACGATCGTGGCTGACGGAACCGCTCGCGAGACGTATCAGATCGGGACGGTCATGACCGACGAGGATCGACAAGGACAAGGACTCGCCACCCGCATCTTCAAGCATGTGTTCAAGCAACATGACACGGATGGGTTACCTTATTTTTTGGCTTGTAACGAAGGGGTTGCACCGTTTTACGAGCAACAGGGGTTCTCCGTCCAACCCGAACCGGAGCTATTCGTTTCAGTCTCGGGATCGGCTTCCCTACTCGAACATGTTGACGTCGATGCCGAACAGTGGCGTCGTTTCAAACTGGAGTCACTCCCGTTTTCACCGCGTCTGTATACGACAGACGACATGCACATTTGGATGTTCCACTATTATCAAGGTATGAACAAAGACGTTTATCGCTTCGACGATGTGCATGTCATTTATTTGATTGAAGGCACGCGTCTGAAGTTATTCGCGGTGCTGTCATCTCGGCCTGTCGATCTGCATGACGTTGTGGCACGACTCTCTTTCGAAGGCATCACCGAAATCGTCTTCGAATTCACGCCTGAGCTAGACGGTGTAGAGCAACGCCCGTCCCGGGACGGTCAATGGATGATTCGTATGAGCGAAGGGCGACTCTTCCCGGAAGGCTGTCGCTTCCCAAGTTTATCGAAAGCATAAAAAACTCGCCTCACGGGCGAGTTTTTTGTGTATGGAATGCGTGTCCGAGCGACTGCGCTGCTTCTTTGACGGCTCGTCTCGCTTCCGGGACGTACGTGTAATAGTTGACGAATCCGTGAATCAAGCCCCCGTAATTTTGATACGTCACCGGGACACCGAGACTGATTAATTTGTTGGCGTACGCTCGTCCGAGGTCACGGAGCGGGTCATATTCGGCCGTCAACAGCGTCGTCGGCGGAAGTTTCGCCAAATGTGGCGAAACGATCGGCGAGGCGTATGGATGGGTCAATTCTGCCTCGTCATGAAAGTATTGGTGTTGGAACCAACGAATCAACGCTTCATCGAGCAAATAGCCGGTCGCATACTCGATTAACGATAACGGCAGATTCTCCTCGGTCCCCGTCACCGGATAAAATAACAGCTGATGCATGGCGAGGGGACGGCCTTGCTCGATGGCCATCAAAGCGCTGACCGTGGCGAGCGTCCCCCCGGCGCTGTCACCGCCGACGGCGATGCGCTCGGCATCAATTTCAAGCTCCGAGGCGTGATCCGCGATCCACACGAGCGCCTCATAACTGTCGTAGACTGCCGTCGGGAATTTATGTTCTGGCGCGAGTCGGTAACCGATCGAGATGACGGTACAATCGGCTTCGTTCGCGATTGTCCGGCAAATCGCATCATGCGTGTCGAGACTTCCCGTGACATAGCCACCCCCATGATAATAGACGAGAACCGGGGCAAGCGTCCGACTCGACCGATAGATGCGGATTGGCAGTGAACGATTCGGAAGTGGAATCGAGCGCTCCTCGACGTGATATACATGCTCTCTATGTTGAAACTGGGTCATCATTGCGTCTTCTTGTCGTCTTAATTCGAGCGGATCCAATTGGTCATATGTGGTCGAGAGCTGATTTTGAAACTGGTTCAAATAAAATTGAATCGTCGGATTGACTGGCAATGGGAATCCCTTCTTTCTCTTTTAGGCGTTCAGTTGCCTATTCCCAGCCGCGTCCGACCTTAAGCAGATTCACGTGCTTTTTCGAAAGCCCAACGGTTCACACATGCCACAACGACACCACTTGCGAACACGACCATCCAAATGTTCATGACAATCGATTGGCCGAACGGCTTGAAGAAATAATCCCATGCCCCATCGATGTACCCGATCATGGTCATGGAAATCAAGTACGAGATGATGAGCGCAAAAATGATCCAACGTAGCCAGCTACGCCGGCCAAATTGCCACACGCCCCACCACATCACGGCCGGAATCACGAGATACCCGAGCGCATTCCCCCATAGAAAGTCTGCCGCTGTCACGAAAAAGCCCCACGGCAGACATAAAAGAATGATGAAGATGATTCGTCCGAGCATCACGCTTGCCCCTGTTGATTCTTTTTCCACCAGACGAACAAGAAGACCCCCATCCCGACGAACAGAATCAGCATCGAGAAAATAAGTTGTTGCTCGAGCGGCAAACTCGTCTGGGCGAACGCGTATTGCGGCCCAAATAAGAGAATCGGAATAATCAGATTGATCCATGTCTTCGTCCACACAGAGACGGTGAGCAACGTGACGACGGCCAGTCCGAGCAAAACGAGTTGACCGGTTGGACCGAACACGATCGTCGGGGTCTCGACGAAAATGTCGAGTACCATCAGTCCGAGGAACAATGTCATCGGCATCGCGGCGAGCATGATGTACGTCGCCCCATTTTTAAATTTGCTTTCTTTCGAACGGACCGACATGTGGCGAAACGCTTGTGAGGCGGCCAGCAAGAACAGGACGGCGATGAGCGGGAACCCAATCAACTGGACCGTCGAGAATGTCATCTCGCCTTGAATGAAGTTGGCGATGATGATGTAGGCGAACACGTTCGGAATGATCATCGCGATGATTTTGAAAAACCCTTTTCCATCGAACGCCATCTCACGCCCAAGATGCTGCATGTAGGCTTTCGGGCTCTTGCCGACGACATCGTCCACGCTTTTGCCTGCGCGTTCCGCCTCCTCGAGGTGGTCTTTCAGCTCGGCGACAACGTCTTGCACTTCCCCTTCCGATTTCCCGCTCGACATGAGATATACCGCTAAATCATCCAAAAAATCACGACTCTTTTTTGAAAGTCCCATCTTCATTCCCCTCTCCGAGTACGCGGTCGACGCCGCTTGACACTTCCGCCCAACGTTGTTTGAAGGCCAGCAATTCTTGCTGCCCCGCCTCCGTCAAGATGTAATACTTTCGCTTCGGTCCTCCGGACGGCAGTGTTTTTTGAATCGTCTCGACCCAGCCGTCTTTCTTCATCCGCAACAACACCGGATAAATACTGCCCTCGCTCACCATCGTGAATCCGTACGCCTGCAACTTCTCCGACATCTCATAGCCGTACGTCTCTCCTTTATCGATGATGGCCAACAGGCACCCTTCGAGCAAGCCTTTCAACATTTGACTCATCGCCATGGCGTGACCTCACTTTCATTAAACTAACTTGTTATACATAATAGTAATGGAAGGTACTACCAATTGCAACTACTTTGTAAAACAAGCTAGTTGCGCATCGATAGGTTTAATTTTTCAAATCAGGTGAATACTTCTTAAGGTGAAGCAAAAACATAAAGGAGTGTTTTGAACATGCATACTGATTTTACGAAGATGTACATTGATGGCCAGTGGGTCGAGGGATCGAGCGACAAATCGATTGATAACACCAATCCGTTCACGGACGAAACGTTATTCTCCATCCGGTCGGCCGACGAATCTGATCTCGATAAAGCGTACGATGTCGCCAAAGGAGCACAAGCCGAATGGGCGACGATGCTCCCGCAAAACCGACGCGCCTTGATTGAGAAGTTCGCCGAAGTGACGTTACAACATAAAGAAGACATCATCGAGTGGCTCGTCAAAGAGTCGGGAAGCACGCGCATTAAAGCAGAAGGTGAATTTTTAGCATCGATGGCGATCATCAAGGAAGCGGCGACGTTCCCGTTCCGCATGGACGGCCTCATCAAGCCGTCAATCGTCCCGAACAAAGAGAACCGGGTGTATCGGAAACCGCTTGGCGTCATCGGCGTCATCAGTCCATGGAACTTCCCGTTCCACCTCGCGGTCCGCTCCATCGTCTCCGCGCTCGCGACGGGCAATACCGTCGTCGTCAAACCGGCGACGGCGACACCGGTCACAGGCGGTCTCCTGTTCGCTTCGTTATTTGAAGAAGCGGGCCTTCCGAAAGGCGTCTTGAACGTCGTCGTCGGTCGCGGTTCGGAGATTGGGGACGCGATCGTCGAGCACCCGGTGCCAAAACTTATTTCGTTCACTGGTTCGACCGAGGTCGGCAAAGCCATCGCCGAAAAGGCCGGACGCCTGTTGAAGAAAACAGCGCTCGAACTCGGCGGGAATAACGTCTTCGTCGTGTTAGACGACGCCGACATCGATCGTGCCGTCGAATCGGCCGTCTACTCGAAGTTCTATCATCAAGGGCAAATTTGTATGTCGACGAACCGAATTCTCGTCGCCGAGTCGATTCACGATGCGTTCCTTGAAAAATTTGTGGAGCGGGTTCGCGCCTTGAAGTTCGGCAATCCGAACGAATCGGATACACAAGTCGGGCCGCTCATCGATCACGATCAAGTCGACCGTATCCTCGATCAAATCAAGCAGACGGTCGACGCCGGTGCGACGCTCCAAGTCGGCGGTAACGCTGACGGGAACGTGCTCGAGCCGACCGTCGTGAGCGGTGTCACAAATGACATGCCACTCGCGAAAAATGAGATTTTCGGACCGGTCGCCGTCATTCTGTCGTTCAAAGATGACGCCGAGGCGCTGAAACTCTCGAACGAGCTCCCGTACGGACTGAGCGGTGCCGTCCACGGTTCAATCTATCGTGCGACCGAGTTCGCCCGCCAAGTCGAGACGGGGATGATTCACGTCAACGACCAGTCGGTGAATGATGAGCCGCACTTGCCGTTCGGTGGTGAGAAAGATTCTGGTCTTGGCCGTTTCAACGGCGAATGGGTGCTCGAGGAGTTCACGACGCTCCAATGGGTATCCGTCATGCACGAACGCCGGGAATACAAACCATTCTTTTCATAAACAGCAAAAAGCGTGTTGATCCGCGAACGGATCAACACGCTTTTTTTAGATTTTTTTACGAACTCCGATTTGAGCTTCATCGCACCGAAGCCGTCAATCTTGCAGTCGATGTCATGGTCCCCGTCGACGAGACGGATGCCTTTCACTTTCGTGCCTTGTTTGACGACGAGCGACGTCCCTTTCACCTTTAAATCTTTGATGACTGTGACCGTGTCCCCGTCTTGGAGCACGTTTCCGTTCGCGTCTTTGATTTGTGCGTCCGCTTCTGCTTCAGCCACCTCGCTCGGTGACCATTCGTACGCACATTCTGGACAGACGAGCAAGCTCCCATCCTCATACACGTAAGACGATTGACACTTCGGACAATTCGGTAGTTCTGTCATGCTGATTCCTCCATTCGATTCACTGTCCCCAGTATACCGTATTTTCGGAACGTCGACAGCTAGCGGTCAGCCTTCTTGCGGAGCCTCGGGACCTTTCAAATCGAGTTGATAAAACGATAAGTCGAGCCACTTCCCGAACTTGTAACCGGCTTTTTTAATCGTACCGGAATGGACGAACCCTAACTTTTCATGCGCTTTGACGCTCGCGATATTGGCGGCATCGATGCCGCCGATCATCGTCTTCACATCCCGCTCTTCACCGATGCGGATGATTTCTCGGAGCAGCTTGTTGCCGATGCCTTTGCTGCGGTATCCAGGATGGACGTACACCGAGTGTTCGACCGTATAATGATAGGCCGGCCAAGGACGAAACGGTCCAAACGTGGCAAAGCCCATCACGACATCCCCTTCCTCCCATACGATGATTGGAAGTCCGGCCGCTTTTTTCTCCTCGTACCAAGCGATTCGATTTTGAAGCGTCACCGGTTCGTAGTGATAGACGGCGGTACTGTTGACGATGGCATCATTATAAATATGTAAGACGGCTTGAAGATCATCTCGACGACAATTGCGAATCATGAGAACACCACTTTCATACGTTTTCTTCATTATACTTATCTCGATTTCAAAATACATCTGGCGATTCGCTCCCACATAAAAAAAGTCAGCCGTTTTGACTGACTTTTTCACATTATGCTGCCAAACGATCGCACATCGAGGCGCACTCGACACAGACGCGCGCACATTCTTGGCAATGGGCATGCTTATGTTTCTCGCACTCTTGGGCACACGCCTTACAGACGACCGCACAAGCCCGGGCGAGTTCGGGCACGAACGCCGAATCTCGCGTCATCGCCTCGGCGAGAAACGAACAGATGGCGGCGCACTCCCGGTCGAGCCGGATGCAGTCAACCATCATCTTGACGTCATGTTCTTCCAAGCACGACTCGAGACAGTAATTACACGTCTCCACACAGTCACGTAACGTCTCCAATTCATTTGCATAAATCCGATGCATACAATCAGCCTCCTTTTCCAAAACGAAGTGACAGTCACATCCTCTTTGTTCCCTAATCTTCAAAAGAAAAACGACCGTCGACTAGTGTCTCGGGTCGTTCACAAACGTACGGTATAAATAGGCGACTCCGTTCAACAAACGCTCTGAATAGCGCTTCGGCATGAAACGGAGCCGATAAAACCGATACATCCGCTTCAAATCTTCCCATTGGTGATCGACGTGCTGTCCTTGGCGGAAGCGGGCCAAGTCGATTAAATAAATACGGCCTTCCGGCGTCAAAATCAAATTGCGCAGATGAACGTCCGATGGCGTCAGCCCGAGGTTTCGTGCCGCGATGAGCGCTGCATCGATTTGCTGAATGTACGACGCATCAATCCAAATTCCTTCCGTCAAACATTCGAATAGCGTCTTGCCCTCGATGTAGTCGATGACGATATAATTCACACCTGCTTCATACAAGCGTGGGAATTGAGGTAACCCTTCGAGCGTTCGATAAATCACAGCCTCTTCAGCTGCGATATGCGTATAATCCGGAAAGAACACTTTGATGACGAGTCGCGTGTCTTTTATGCGAAACACGGCGGCACTGCGCCCAATCCCGTGCAGTTCGAGATCGGCATGAGCGGCGGTCACGTATGTTTCCTGACCTTGTTGCTCAAACGTGACGTTCGCATATTGTTCGTAATGATTCATAAGTCACTCCTCTTTTTCTAATCATCTCTGTCTCATCATAACTGAAATCGCTTTAGTTTGACTCGGTTCATGTCCTTCCAATACGCCACAAAAGTGACGCCCTCCTGTTTTATCCTTATAATGAAAGCGACAAACAATGAGGAGGAACTTACCGTGCAACGCATCGAACTGACAGAAGACTTATCATTCTCACGAATCATTCACGGCATGTGGCGTTTGGCCGAATGGGACATGAGCCCGCAGGAACGCCTCGCTTTCATCGAACAATGTATCGAACTCGGCATCACGACGTTCGATCACGCTGATATATACGGCGGCTATACGTGTGAAGGATTGTTCGGCGAAGCGCTTCGTCTCAAGCCATCACTCCGCGATCAAATCGAGATTGTGACGAAGACTGGCATCAAGCTGACAGGCTCTTTCAACCCTGGCCAATCCATCAACCATTACGATACGACGAAAGAACATATCATCCGTCAAGCCGAGCGCTCGCTACAGGAGCTCGCCATCGACCAGATTGATACGCTTTTGATCCACCGTCCCGACCCGCTCATGGACCCCGACGAAGTAGCCGAGGCGTTCATCACGTTGCAACGAAGCGGAAAAGTGCGTACGTTCGGCGTCTCGAACCACGTGCCGGCAACCCAACAGTTGTTACAGTCACGTTTACCGTTCCAACTCGTGACGAACCAGCTTGAGCTCTCACCGATGCAACTGAAGCATTTTGAAGATGGTACTGTCGACCTATGCCACGAGAAACGGATGCCGCTCATGGCGTGGAGCCCTCTCGCCGGCGGACAACTGTTCACCGAGGCCGCTTACGCACCGCTTCGTGAAAAATTGGAGGAAATCAGCGATCGGCATCAAGCTGGCGGCATCGACGCCGTCGTCTACGCGTGGCTCTTGAAGCACCCGGCCAAGATCATGCCGATCGTCGGATCTGGGAAAATTGAACGAGTTCGGACCGCCGTCGATGCGCTTCAGATTGACCTAACGCGAACAGAATGGTTCGAAATTTTGAAGGCGGCCCGTGGCCGTGACGTGGATTGAAGTTAAAAATAAACAAATAAAAGCCTTTTAATACCATTTAATTATTTCTGACGATTTTCGTCATTTTTAAGAACGTCGTCATTACAATGTTCATTCGTCAAAAATCGACACGTGTCAAATGGAGAAATTCCATTTCATATCCATAAGTGTAAAACAAGCCCGTTCAGTTCAAGTTGAGCGGGTTTTTTGATTTTTTAAAAAAAAATCGCATTAATTTTCCTAAGACTAAAGTCACAAAAAAATGGTGCTAAAATGATGAAAGTTAATCATTAAAGGAGTGCACCCTGTGAAAAAGTACCTGATTCTTTGTACGCTCGCCATGTTGTTCGTCCTGTTCGGATGCGAAGAAGAACATGCATTTCGTTTACATACGGCTCCAGAGTACTATCAAGGTCGCGCCTCTCTGCCTTCTGGTCAACAAATCGAGATGACCGAGTCCGACCGGACGAACGTCCTTGATGCCTGTTATCCGGAGGACGCCATCACCCGCGTGCCTGACGGAGAGCGTCTCTTGATTAGCACGGTCAAATTGAGCCAACCGCTTACGACGACGGCCTCGACCGAAGTCTTTCCGACCGCCACATTTTTTGAAGTGGAAAATCAAACCTACGTCCAATGCCAAGCTGACACCATCACCTATATGAAACAAATCGATGCGTTGCCGGATAGTCTCACTCCGTACCGCGAACAAGCCGTCTCATCTTCTGCGATGTCCAACCTTCGCGTTGCGCAACCGCACGAGCAAGTCCATTTCACCGAAGAGATGAAAAAACCGGTCGGCAATGAACCTTATCCAAAACGTCACGGTTTCGAACAAACGCTCGTCCACGTGACGATGCCGTTCAACGGTTCGTTCGAATTCACGTTCGAATCACCCGAATCGCGTGAGACCATCACGTTGCCCATCAACGAATCGTCACGTCAACCGTTCCTGTCCCTTGGCTTAGGGACCGAAGTGTCTCAAGACACGCAACAGTACGGGCTCCATCTGTCATCCGATCAGACGTTATATGAGGACGTCCTGCGACCACAGGATGCCACCTACGATCGAATGCTTGGGACGCGGCAGGCGAGCACGCTTCCGAACAAGCTCGTGCCGAACGAGCGCTATCCATTGTTCAGCTTCTCCTTCATCCGTGATGGCAAGCCTTATAAACAAGTCGTTTCTATCACCTATAAAGAAGAGACGTTGTTGCACGGCGATCGTTTGAAAACAAAAATGCGGCAACAATTCGCGCATCGACGTCACGTCGTCGCCCATGAACTGGCTCTAATCGGCACAGAATCAAAAGATGCACCGTTCTTGCATCATGCCAACGCCGAGACCGTCCAGTTCGTGTTTCAAGCCATCGATCGCTCAAAAGCCGTTGCGACGGCCGGAACCCCGGCGCCGACCCCTTATTTGACGGTGTTCGAGGGCATTTGTGCCCAAACATTCGATGTCAGTTACACGGAAGACGATGTGATTTTGACAAATACGAAGACAGGCTCACATTTCAAATTGCTCCGCGCCGATGCCGAACGGTGGCGCGACCTTTCCATCGGACAAGCAAACAACTGACGACACTTTTCAAGCCAGACCGGCTCACTGGTCTGGCTTTGCACGTTGTATAGGCAAAATCGGAAAGCCTCCTTGCCTCGCTATGCGACAATGACAGCAAACGGTGCAAAGGAGAGAGTGTGATGACGAAACGATTCGAGCGCGACGTCGCCAGCCATTGGCCAGTCGCCTATAAACAAAACGGATATCCGCACGTGCAGCAGGGTTGGGTCTTGCCTCCGGAACGAAAAGACGAGTTCGACCCGTTCATCTTGATGGCCGAGGACTGGTTCAAACGGGGAACGTTCTCTGACCATCCTCACCGCGGCTTCCAGACCATCACCTACGTGATTGATGGACGACTGGAACATATCGACAACCATGGCGGACATTCGATTTTAGATGCGGGTGACGTTCAATATATGAATGCGGGCTGGGCGGCACGTCATGCGGAGGAGGCTGTCGATGACGACTTGATTCATACGCTTCAACTATGGCTCAACTTGCCGAAAGCACTTAAAACGACGACGACATCTTACCAAAACGTATATGTCGAAGCGGCACCGCTCGTGCCGATTGACGGAGGACACGTGCGTGTCTATTCGGGTGACATCGCCGGAGTGACCGGACCGATGGACAGTCTCGTCCCCATCACGATGAGCGAAGTGAGCTTACAGAGTGGAGCCGCCTATGAGCACATCATCCCGACGAATCATAACGCTTTCGTCTACGTACTCGCGGGTTCCCTCGAACTCGGAACGTCAGCGACACCGCTTTCGAAGACGCACGCGGCGACGCTCACGTACGATGAGACGAGCGACGGTGAGAGCGTAGTCCGCCTCAACGCGACGTCACGTGCGAAACTGCTCATCTATTCAGGCAAGCCGATTCGTGAAGACTATATCGCCCACGGTCCGTTCGTGATGAATACGGAAGAGGAGATTCGGCAAGCGTTCCGCGATTATCATGCCGGTGGCTTCGGTCCCCCGGCCGTCAAATAAAATAAGCCGCGCCTGAAGGCGTGGCTTATTTTTTGTCTGGCATGAGCACGGTCTGCTGGGTCGGGACGCGACCGATTGGGACGGTGCGTTCGACGAGGACGTACGGTTTCCCGTCCACCTCGAACTTCCGATCGCCAAGATAATGGGCCGACTTCCCGTCTTCATACAGCTTTGTCAAAATCGCCGGCACATATTCGTTCAAATTTGTGTAGTGCTCATCAAGCGTCATGACGATATTACCTTTGCCATACCCCATCCATTGATTCGACATGAACAGCATGAGCGAAATCGTCCCAACGATCCCGATAATCAAAATGATTGTCTCCATCAAATCCTCCTCTATTACATATGTGGCGCCATTATGTTACGCCAAGACTATTCTTTTACTTTAGAGATGCTTGACGACGAACTGTCGCTTCGGTTGAAAGCCAATTTGGCTATAAAACGCTGCCGCCGCTTCGTTCACTGACCAATAATCCAGTTCGATCGATGGAAATCCGTGCGCAATGGCGTAGCGTTCTACCTCTTCCATGACCCAGCGTCCATACCCTTGTCGTTTCGCCTCAGGGTTCACGCTGATTTGATGCACGTAGAGTGTCCGCACGGCTTGCCGAAATGCGTTCGCCTCACTTACCCGCTCCTGAAAACAGACGTAGCCGATGATGTCCCCGCCGACCTCTGCCGTGAAAAAGTGATAATCGTCTCGCGCCATCATCTCCAAAAACGCCGCTTCCATCGAGGCGTGATTGTACGCCGCAAAGAAAGCCGGCGCCAACTGAAGATGATGTTCATGGATAGGCTGATTCAATGCCGCGATTAACGCCGCATTCTCGGTCCGCTGCAGGCGGACCATCAGCTACCTCCGCCAAACGGATGATTTCGATCTTCCGTGACCCCGTGCGGTTTTTCATTTCCGCGAAGCGTATGGCCTGCATAAGTGGAATCTTTCCCGTTCAAACGGTGCTGAATCGGTCGGGCCAAGAAATAGCCTCCAAACAGCGACGCCGGGAAGACGAGAAAGGCGGTGCCGAGGAAAACTAATCCGTAGTAACGGAGTTCATCAGCGCTCCCCACGTACTGCGAGACCCCGTAGCGCAATCCTAAAAACAAGCCGACAAACACGAGTGCGACAAACGCATACTCAATACATTTCCCGAGAAATCGTTTCATCTCATGACCCCCCTCAACTGATTAGTTTTCTGTACGAGATGAAACGGTAAAACGTTTCAAATTTGTTGGCGAGACATATACCACAACGTCGCCTCCTGCTCGGTCGCGGATACCCAGTCTTGTTTTCCTTGGATATAGCTCTCGATATCTTCCGGATGCTGGCTCGCCAATTGTTGTTTAAGCGACGCATACTCGTCCCGTACGTCCGGGAACGTCATCAAATAATCGCGGAACGCGAGATGGCGGGTCACGCCTTCATCCCCTTCCTCGAACATATGGACATGAATCGTCCGCACGTCTTCTCCTTTAGCGAAGAAGCGCCGTCTCGGAATCCCATGCTCGCCGAAACTCCGGTACCCTAGCGCCTCCATATGGCTGATCCAATCGTCAATCCGCTCGATGTCCTGCACGACCGGCATGATGTCGATAATCGGTTTCGCATCGAGTCCCGGCACCGACGTGCTCCCGATGTGATGAATGGCGACGACTTCCCCTTCAAACAAGCGCTCGAGCTTGGCCGCCTCTTCCTTGAATTTCGTCTCCCATATCGGATCATACGGGACGACCTCTACTTTTCTCATGGTCCATTCCCTCCTTCACAATCATCGTTCCGTCTCTTTCATCATACCCGTTTTCCGAAGCGTTTAGAATTCGCCTTCGCCAATCGAAAGGTTTGTCCCGACGCAAAATGGGAAATGCTAATATTAATGAAATCAGAACTGGAGAGTGGACCGCATGTTGACACAACAGCAGATTGATACGTTCAAGGAACGTCTATTAAAAGAGAAAGCGAAGACCGAAGGATATATGGAAAACCGGGAAGAAGTGTATGACGAAGGAGAACTGTCACACTACGATAACCATCCGGCAGACTCAGGAGAAGAACTCTTCTTACGCGAACGCGATCAAGCGCTCACCGAACTCGATGAAGAATTTTTAACTGACGTCGATAAGGCGTTGCTCGCCATCGAGAATGGGACGTATGGCAAATGTGAGGTGTGCGGCGAAGACATCGAGTTGGACCGTCTTGAAATCATCCCTGAGGCGACGCTCTGCATCCAGCACGCGCGCGAGCAAGAAGAGAACGAGCACTTGACCGACCGCGAACGTCCTGTCGAAGAGGACGTGCTCAATCCATCTGAGACGGCTGCCCGGAAGCAACTCGACGGGACGGACGAACCGGGGCAAAGCACGGATGCGTTCAGCCAAGTCGAAGATTTCGGGAGTTCGGAAACGATTGCTGATAGCGAGGGCAATCATGACCCGACACGTGAATAACATCAGTCAGTGACCGAGCGAAAGGAGTCCCTCTCCTTTCGCTTTTTGCTTGCCACGGGAGCCTGCTTCTTCATCCGATATCTTCCATCTTTCTATACCGCATGATACACTGTGTAAAAATACACTTTAGGAGCAGGTATGCATACAAAAGAGACGTTTTCCGAACTGATTTCAAGCAAACTCAAATTGATTCGTACCGAGCAAGGATTATCCCAAGAAGAACTATGTACGCTCGTCGGCATCTCGAAAAAAACATTGATTCAAATCGAGAAGCGACGTCTGAACGCGAACTGGACGACGACGGTCGCCATCTGCGCCCTCTTCAATCAAAGCCCGTATCTCTATTCGTTGATTGGGGATCAACCCATCGAATTCATTCGTCTTGTCGCCCATACTGACCCGAGCCTGGCAACGAAAACGTTGGGCGGACACGTCTGGTGGACGACGATCGAGCATCAAGGGAAATACCGGATTCAACAGAATATGGTCAGTCAACATTACCGGATTCTCGACCACGACGACTTCCGCTGGTTCAGCACGTTCGACCGCGATGAGGCGTTCCGGAAATTGATCGAACTGCGCTCGACCCAGGACGAGCAGGGAGACACAAAAAAATGACGCAACGAATCGTTGCGTCAATACGTCGCTTTGATGGGCGACACGCCACCGAGCACTTCGGCGACATCCATCGGGTTGACCGTGTTGCCGGCCGAACTTGATGAATAAGCGTATTCTCCTTGATGCACTTCGAAATGGAGGTGCGGACCTGACGAGTTGCCCGTATTGCCGATTTGGCCAATGCCTTCGCCTTGGAGCAACGTCTGGCCTGTCTTCACTTCGATTTTATGCATATGGGCGTAAACCGTCGTCCACTTTTGACCATCGATTTCATGCTCGATGAAGACGTGCTTCCCATAAGGGCCGCCCGATTTGACGTCCGTGACCGTTCCAGCCGCCGCTGCGTAAATCGGTGTGCCCACGTTCGCCGCGATATCGATTCCGTTATGGAACGTATATCCGAACTGGCCACTCGCCGGTCCGTAGCCTTGTGACAGACGTCCAGTCGCTGGCATCATAAACTTGTCAGGCGCAAGCGCGGCCGTTTGTTGCTTCAAGTCTTTCAATTGGGCCGCTTGTCCTTTCAACTGTTTATAGGCAGCCACATGAGCCGAGCGGGCTTGTTGTCGTTCTGCTTCCACGTCCGCCTGTTTGCTCTCAAGCGCCTTTAACGATTGCGTTGTCTCGGCTTGTTTGGCTTGCAAATCACGCTTCGTCTCTTCAGACTCCGCCGCCTCTGCCTTAGCGCTCGGTAGCACAGTCGACAACACTTGTTTGAATAGAGACTTGTCAGCTGTCTCAGGATTCAATGCTGTCTCATATGACGCGAGTTTTGATTTGGTCTGTTCAATCTTTTGATTGATTGCTTTCGCGCTCTGATCGATCGTTTCGACGTGACGTTTGGCTTTGGCAACCGATTGTTTCGAAGTTTGAATCCGTTGTTCGGTCTGTTGAAGCGATTTCGTCGTCTTGACGAGGTCTTGCGGGGTAATTTGATCCGCGGATACGGCTGAAGTCCCTGACAGAATCAGGACGCCTGTACCGACGGTAACGAGTAGTTGTTTCCACATATATCGATAAAACCTCCAGATTGGATGATTCGCTAGCTTGATTAAAAAGCTACAAGTGCGAATATAGCATCCATGTCTGAAAAGTTCAATATATGAAGCATTTCATTTGTATGTCGAACATATCAAAATCGTGAACTCTCCATACATAAACTTCACTCAAATTTCATAAGGTTCATCCGTCGTCATCGTCTTCGTTGTAGGACGATCACGACTATACTGACAGCGGCCAGGATGGTCAGCGCCGGTCCGCCGAACAAAAAGAGTCGATTCAGGTCCGATGGCAGATTCGTTGTCAGGCCAAGAATCGTGAACAAATTCCCGACAATCAGACCAATCATGAGGACAGGCAACAGGACTCGCATTACGTCTCCGTCCCGGGCTTGATCATCTCGAATTGAGCAATCTCGTCCTGGACGAACCCGAGCTGTCGGGCTGCCGAGAGCAACGTCGGGCGATCCGACGTCAACGTCAGTCGAATCGGTCCTTCGGCTGCGGCCGCACGCAATAACCACTCGGCGTCCTCTTCGCGACCGAACACATCTAGCAACAGATTGTCCCGGAAGAGCAGTGCCCCGGTTTTCTCACCTTCTACCACTCGAACGAGTTCAGTCTGTTGTTGTGTCGTGCGGACATCAACTTGCCAAGTCGGCTTGTGCGCCGCTGCCGGATAATACGTATCGAACAGTTCGAGAATCGACGACCGTTCCCGTGTCGCACTCGTCTCAGTCAATACGGATTGAAAGTACATAATCTCTCGGACGACACGGTACCCGAGTCGGTCATAGAGGGCGAGCGCGGGATTGTTCCCTTGGATGACCTCGAGCAGACGCGTTCCCGTCGCCTGTTCATCGAACTGTCGCATCAATTCGTGCGCGATGCCGAGATGTCGGTAATCAGGGGCGACGGCCAAGCCGCCACAACGAGTGACCCATCCTGTATCGAGGTGTGCCACGCCGCTCAACATGACAGCAACGGGCCGACCGTCCGCATAGGCGACGACGGAACGCGTCGGCTGGTTTTGATCGCGGACGAGGAAGACGGCCTCGAACTGGGCCTCATCCATGTCAAAGCGAATCATGTAATCGGAAAAACCGTCCATGAAGGCTCGATACAAATCTTGGAGCGGTGGATGTTGGACATAAGTAATCACTGGATGCATCACGTGTTCGTTCCCTTCACTTATAATTCGGTATACTGATGGAGACAGCTAATCATGGAGGAGGATTCATCATGACGACGAGACTCGAACCACTTCGAGAGGCCCATTGGTCCGTCTTGAACACATTCACGTTACCGCTCGATCAAGAAAAATATACGACACTCCCAATCGACCTCGATTCCCCCCTCTTAGACGGGATTCACCCTATCGTCATCGTGGCCGAGGAGCCCGTCGGTTTCTTTTTGCTCCACGATACGGAACGGGTCGCCTCGTATACGGAGGCAGACGACGCATTGTTGCTCTCGATGTTCTCAATCACCCATTCGGCGCAAGGGAACGGTCATGCCAAAGCGGCACTCCGCCAACTGCCGAACTATGTACGAGCGCATTTTCCTCATAAACACGAGGTCGTGCTATCGGTCAATCTGAAGAACGAGGCCGCCTTTTCCCTTTATCAAACGGTCGGCTTCATCGACACGAAGCGCCGAATCGACGGCCCCATCGGTCCGCAGCGCATCATGTCGCTAGCGGTCTAAGCTCGCCTGGCAACAGGCCATACACGGCCGTGTCCGTCAGCCGCATCCCGTCAGCGGACAAATCTTCGTTCCGGAGCATGCCTTCTAGCTGAAAGCCGAGCCGTTCGGGAATCAAGCGACTGCCTTCGTTCGTCGACTCGCAGCGAATCTCGATCCGTTTGAAATCGAACTGGGCGAAACTGAAACGGACGACCGCCTCGACCGCTTCCGTCATATAGCCACGACCGGTATGTCTCGAATCGAGCCAATACCCGATTTCTGCTTTCGGGACGTCCCAATCAATCCCGAACAGGCTGACCGTCCCCACGAACGTCCCCGTCTCCCGTAAAAAGATGAGATACCGAAAACTTTCGCCTGTCCCGTACAAGTTTTGCGCCCGTTGTAAATTCACTTCCGTCTCAGACAACGTCGGTACGTCTTGCGCGAACGGGAGCCATCGCTTCAACTCTTCATGCGAGCCCCGAATCGATTCGTTGACGACACGTGCATCTATATCGGCGAGCGGTGCCCGTAAATACAGACGCGCCGTCTCCAAGCCGAGTGGGATTGTGTCTGGTCCTGTTTTCATCTTTCTTCCCCCTCTTTACTTACGAAAACACCAAATGAGCAAGCCGCCCAGCCCGACCACAAGCACGACGTGAAGCAGTTGCCATAGGACTTCAATCATGGCGTTCCTCTTGAGCGGCTTTTACACCTGCCAGCACTTGCTCCCAGTAGTTGGTCGGGTGTGGTACGAGATCGCGTTTCGTCACGACCCGGGTATTTCCTGAGATGGCCGAGGTCGTCTCCACCTCGGATTGCGTCCCGCCAATCAGTTCGTGCAGCGCCGTAATTTCGACCGAGACGACATCGGCCACTTCCGCTTCGTCCAACGTGAACGCTTCGCCATCATACGCATAGACATACGTATGGGCGAACTCGCGGTCTAAAAACGTATCCGTCTCGATGACGTCTTCGAAGACGCCGAGCGGGGTCAGTTGATCGAACGTCAATTCGAGTCCTAACTCTTCTTGAATCTCGCGCACCCCGTCACGAACGGTCTCTCCGGCGGTCAAGTGCCCGGCGGCCGTGATATCGAACAACGCGGGAAAGTCCGCCTTCGTATCGCTGCGAAGCTGTAACAGGAGGCGGTCGTGATCCATCATCCAGCAGTGGAACGTCTCATGCCAATCCCCGTCCCGATGGACGTCTGCTCGTGATTTCAATCCGATTTTCTTCCGGCGGTGGTCGACGATTGTAATGAACTCGATCATGACGTCACCCCGTTCTCTAAAAATGTGATGGTTCCCGCCGTCGCGTCAAGTTCGACCTCGATCCCAATCGGAAACACATGGGCCGGGAACGTATGTCCGATATCGACGTTCGTCAAAATCGGGAAGTCGACGTCTCCGAGCACTTCGAGCAACAAGTCCTCAAATGAGAACGGCGCGCCGGCCGCATCGAAATGTTCATGCTTTCCGATGACGAGACCGCTGATGACGTCGAACACCCCGGCGAGCTTGAGCATGCTGAGCGAACGTTCCTCGTCCGCCATCGTCTTGAACGAGTCTTCTAAAAAGAGAATCGCACCGGTCACATCAGGGAAATAATCAGACTTCAAAAAGCCGGTCATCGTGTTCATGTTCCCACCAATCAGCTTGCCGCGGGCCTGTCCGTCTCGAAGGGTTAGCCATCCGTCATTTGGACGGAACGTCTTCTCCCGGTCCTGGGTCGACCAATCGATCATCTCCTCGGTCCACTCTCGGGGCACATCGAGCGTATACGGTGCCGTCCGTTCTAAACCGAGCACCTCTCGCACATACCGTTCTCCGTCGGCAAACATCGTCTCGTATTCCCCGAACGACGGCACGATGGCCGGACCGTAAAACGTCGTCACTCCCGTCTGCGTATAACAAGCGAGGAGAAGTGCTGTCACATCGCTATAGCCCATAATGATTTTCGGCTGACGTCGCAACGCCTCATAGTCGATATACGGCAAGAGCGAGTTCGAATTCGTCCCGCCAATCGTGCTGATGATCGCTTTGACGTCCGGGTCACGCAATAGCGCGTTGACCTCTTCGGCCCGCTCTTGAATCGAGGCCGAGCGATACCCTTCCGAACGATGCGTGCATGAGCCTTCCTGAACGATGAATCCCATCCGTTTCAGTTGTTCGATTCCGCGCGTGTATCGTTCCGGGAACCGTGCCGGTGCCGGGAACGACGGCGTGATGATTCCAATCGTGTCTCCCGATCGTAACGCCGGGGGGTGCTTCCTCGTTAACACAGTCATCCCTCCATCAAGTGCGATGCCTTCACTGTACGGGTTTCAGAAGTCGGATGACAACCCGGTTCAAAACAGATCAGGGTCTTCCGAAAGGGTCCGTACTTTACGGATTTTCTGCGGCCGTCCAGTCCAACCAAGTGTGAGAAAGAAGAAACCGCCTCCGATGACACAGGACAACCCGACCAGTCCCGCGACGATGCCATCAAATCCGAAGCGTTCCCCGCTCACGACGAGCAACAGTGGCGAAAAGACAAAGGCAATGCCGAGCAATAACGCGCCACCCCACATCCGTCGCCGTGGAAACCCGATTGTCCACCAGCCGAATGCCACCAATCCTAAAACGATTAATCCAATCATTCCGATTAGAACCATCCTCAGCGCCTCCACTCTTCAAATTGTCTTGTCTTATTCCGCACGAACAATTCAAAATCCTGTCAAAAAGACCCTATAGAATTCCTGCAAACCGGGTAAATAACTATTGGAAACCATCGTACCGGAATCGCACAGAGGAGGAACACCATGAGAACCCGACTCATCTTTGCTCTGGCATTTATCGGTCTTTTTTTAGTTGCTGTTTATTGGATCAGCACACGGGACGACCATCAAATCGAAGGACGAATCGAACAGATTGACATCCCACAGCTGATGATTGGACCACATGACTTGTCAGACGACGAGTTAACGTTGCAGACGATATTAATCAACGAACGAACGAAAGTGACAGGAGAAGCGAACGATGTGCAACAACTCCGGGTCGGACAAGTCGTCACGGTCGAACTCGATCGCGACGCCAAGTTGAAAATCGCGGTATCGATTCACGTTCAACCCGATTGAGTCGTTTCACCTTTTTTCAGAAAACGGGCTTAGGTTTCATAGAACGGTGGAATATGAGAACAGGAAGCTGAAAGGAGCGAATTGAATGATTTCAAATACATTGTTATCGGGGAAGGTCGCATTCATCACAGGCGCGGCATCTGGAATCGGACGTGCCACCGTCATCCGGTTCGTCCAAGCCGGGGCGAAAGTCGCTATCGTCGATTTGAACTTAGAAGACGCGGAACAACTTGCGACTCTGATTGGAGAAGAGCGTGCCATCGGCATCAGTGCCGATGTGGGGAACGAAGACGAGATGAAACGAGCGTACGAGCAGACGGTTGAACGCTTCGGCCGTGTCGATATCGTCTTTGCGAACGCAGGACGGAACGGTACCATCACACCAATCGAGCACTTGTCGCTCGAAGATTGGAACGGTGTCGTCGAGACGAACTTGACGGGTACATTCTTGACGGTGAAACATGCCATCCCTCATTTAAAAGAACGAGGCGGCAGTGTCATCATCACGTCGTCCATCAACGGAAACCGTTACTTCAAAAACTTTGGGTTCAGCGGCTATGCGACGACGAAAGCCGGCCAGACCGGATTCGCCAAAATGGCAGCGGCCGAGCTCGCCCAATTCGGCATTCGCGTCAACTCGATTTGCCCGGGGGCCATCGACACGAACATCGATGACTCGACGAATCGCGATGACGCCTTGCTCGAAGAAATCGTCATCCCGATCGAGTATCCGGAAGGAAATCAACCGTTGGCCGGGAAATCCGGCACGGCCAAACAAGTCGCGGACGTCGTATTGTTCTTCGCGAGCAACATGTCGAGTCACGTCACCGGCTCTGAGGTGTACGTCGACGGCGCCGAATCATTACTTTAACAGACAAAAGGTCGCCCCGCGGGGCGACCTGTTTATTTGAGAATTGGGCTTTTCATGACGGCTTTCTGGTAAAACGGAATGAATCCTAAGCGCTCCATGTTCCGTCCCGAGGCCGTATCGACTTTCGTCGTCACGGTCACGTACTGGCAACCGGCTGCTTTTGCGGCCGCAATCCGTTCCAAGATGAGCTGCGTCTGATAGCCTCTGCCTCGATAAGCCGGAATCGTGCTCGTCAAAAACAGTTCGCCCATCCCGTCCTGGATGGCAAGAATCCCGCCGGCGACGGCCGTCTCACCTTCGCGGACGAGATACGCCTGGTTTTCGGGTAACGCGTAGAAGCCTTTCGCGGTATCAATCGTCTCTTGCATGACCGTCCCGGTTTCGGCGAAGCCGGCCGCGATGGCCCGGGCCCATTCGTTCACGTTATCGGCGTGCACGCGTTCGACCGTATGCTCCATATCTGGGAATACGAACGTGTTCACGTCGAGCAACCACACGTCCAGGAAGTGGTCGAGCGTATAGTTTCGCTCTTGGAGCAACCGAATGAGTGACATGTCCGCGAGCGGACAAACCTCGATATGTAGGCGGGACACGTTCTTGCCGCGTACCCATTTCTCCATCTGGTGCAAATCGTAAAAACTGGTCGGTCGATTCAAACCGAAGCCGACCGCAAAACTCGTATTGCCCATCCGAAAGACGTGGCCTTTGTTTTCGACAATCAATTCCGAACCTTCATAGGGAGGGGACTGTTTCCGATGCCGAATATAGGCAGACGTTCCTTCCGCTTTGATGCGTTCGATCCGCCTGGCTAGTTCTAAGCGTCTCATCTCGTTCCCTCCCCACTAATCTCCCCTGAGTTTACCATACTTCGATTACGAACAGATTGTGATTCCGTTACAAGGCGAGACGCAAGTCTGACTCAAATCGAAGTAACCGTTCCCGGACAGATGGGACGAGATCATCCAGGGCCATCAATTCTGACCAATCGACGAGACGAACCGCTACGACTTCGTCTTCCTGAAGCACCAAGTCATCAAGTTGCAGCGGAGTATCGGTTTGATAGCGATACAGGTCTAGAAAATATGTCTCGCGGCGTAACGTCGCCACCCACTCCAACTGGTCAGGTTCGACTGAGAGACCGATTTCTTCCCCCAGCTCCCGAACAACGCCTTGTCGACTCGTCTCACCAGCCAGAATGGAGCCTCCCGTCCCTTCCCAAAGGAGCGGGTACGTCTTATCAGGGTGGCGTTGCGAGAGCAACACGTTTCCGTTCACATCAAACGTGAACACCTCGATGACGGTATGATACGTGTCCACTGCCAATTGTTCGCCGCGCACGTGCGTCTTGCCGAGCGGACGCCGCTCTCCGTCGACTAAATCCCATTGCTCACTCAAAGCCGGACCTCGTCAACGACAAACGAGGATGACCCTTCAATCTCTTCGATGAAGTGTGATCCGAACAGCATCGCCGGTGTGAAGCTGCCAGGGATGACGCGGCCTGAACTGACAAGTCGTGACACGACCTCAAGCGCCCCGTACACGGTAAAGGCATATGTGCTCGCCGTCTTGATGCGGACGATCACTTTACGTCCTGAGGCGTTCGTCGCCTCGCCCCAGACATACGTCGAGGAGCGTTCCCGTTCTGACTTTTCCGGTCCGCTCACATGTTCATCAACATAACGGAGCAGTTTCCCTTGCACCGCGTCGCTGCCGAGAATCGGACCGAACCAAGACAAAAGACGCGCCCCGTAAGCGTAAGCCGTAGGGACCGGGACCCACGTCGTGATGTTCGGAATGCCCGTCGTATAATAGGCGGTCGAGACGTCTCCCCATGGAATGGCGATGGCCGTTTTCTTGCCGCGTCCGAAATCGATGTGACGACGTTTCTCGCCCAGCGGGAACGGTGTCAATTCGCCATCTTTTCGTTCGGCACTGCTCGACCCTAGCCCACGGATTGCTGTTTTCAGCGTCCCGCGTGAGATACCGGCGGCGGCCGAGAAACCGAGTGCGAGATTCATCGCGTCCGGCATCAGCTCTTTCAGCTTCCGGGCCACACAGTCGGTCGGAATGACGTCGAAGCCGACACCCGAACAGAGCAACACGCCCGCTTCTTGCGCGAGCTTGGCCCGTTTCTTCGAGTGGATGTATTCGAACACCTCCATTTCCCCGGTAATATCCAAGTAATGTGTCTTCGTGGCGAGACACGCCTCGACCATCGGCCGACTCGTATCGGCGAACGGTCCGGCACAGTGTAACACGAGGTCGATGTCTTCCAATTGGCGTGTCGCCTTATCAAGCGACAAGTTGAAGACGCGCGTCTCGCACCCGAGCTCCTCACCGAGCTTGGCGATCGCGTCCGCACGCCGACCCGCGAGCACCGGTGTCATCCCTTGTTTCACCGCTTGACGGGCAATCAGTTCGCCTGTATATCCGTTCGCCCCATAAATCATCCATTTCATCACGATTCCTCCTTCAATCATATGTATTTTTTCCTCTTCCCTTCTTTTACCCACGATACACGACGTCCCCTTCATTGAAAAGAAACGCCAAAAAAACGATCGCCCTTGTTTAGGCGATCGTTTGTCGATTAGTTGTTTGCAGCTTCTGCAGCTTTCGTACGGACCGTCTGCATCGCTTCTGTCCATGGGACGAGCTGATCGAGCATGTCGTTGACCGATTGGACTTGAACGTCTTTCGGTGCGAAATGTGTCCCGTTCTCGAAGTCTGTGAAGAGCGAGAGCGCTGGGTGGACACGGACGTGAGCGACCAAGAGTTCGCTCAAGACACCACGCAAGTGTTCTGTCGCACGTGCGCCGCCGACCGAACCGTACGAGACGATTCCTGCTGCTTTGTTATGCCATTCGTTGCGTAAGTAGTCGAGGGCGTTTTTGAGCGCGCCAGTGATTGAGTGGTTGTACTCTTGGACGATGAAGACGAAGCCGTCCATTTCCGCGATTTTCTCAGACCATGCTGCCGCACCTGATGCGTCGCCGCCTGGCTCGCCGAGAAGCGGGAGGCTGTAGTCTGCGATATCGATGATTTCATAGTTAGCGTCACCGCGTTTGTTCGCGATTTCTTTCACCCATTCTCCGACTTGCGGGCTGACGCGTCCTTCACGAGTAGATCCGAGTACGATTCCAATTTTCAACATGTTAGTTCCTCCTTGTGAGTTGGTTGGTTCTTCTTGTTTACCGAACAAACGATTCAAAAAGCTCATTTCATTCCCTCATATTCTTTCTCAAACGTTTTTGTACTTCTGACCGTATCAATCGGTCGAACCATCGCTTCAATCTGTTCCCGCTTCGGTTCTAAGAACGGCGGGAGTGACAATTTCTCACCGACCGTCTCATACGGCTCATCGCCCATGAACCCTGGTCCGTCCGTTGCCCATTCGAACAGGATTTGCGGCGCGACGCGTGCGTAAGACGATTCAAAGAAGAAGCGGTCGACATAGCCTGACGTCGGTAACCCGAACTGTTGCAATCGTGCCGTCCATTCATCGAGGACACTGCGGTCATCGACACGGAAAGCGACGTGGTGCACGGTTCCGAACCCTTGGCGCGCGACTGGTGACGTCTCGTCATGGATGACGACGACTTGCGCTCCGTTTCCACCCTCACCTCCTTCAAAGAGATGCGCGTCGCCTTCTTGTCCGATTTCTTCGAACAACATGACTTGCTCCATCACTTGTTTGAAATACGTAAAGTCCGCGATGCGGATAAAGATTGGACCGAGACCCGTGATAGCGTATTCGAGCGGGACCGGGCCGTTTTGCCACGGCTCGCCTGACGCGACACCGACATTGAACTCATCCGAGATGAGTTGATACGCCTGTTCGTCAAAGTCGACGAACGCGAGCGTCTTCTTGCCGAACTGCTCTTGAATCCCTTCATGCTTCACGCCGAGGCGGTCGAAGCGACGTTCCCAATACGTGAGCGCCTCGTCGTTAGGGACGCGGAACGACGTCTTGGCGATTTCGTTCGTCCCATGCACGCCTTTTGGGATGCCAGGGAAATCGAAGAACGTCATATCCGTTCCGGCGCTGCCTTTGTCATCGGCGAAAAATAAGTGGTACGTCTGAATATCGTCTTGGTTGACCGTCTTTTTGACGAGACGCATTCCGAGGACGTTCGTAAAGAAGTCATAGTTCTTCTCGGCGCTGCTCGTAATCGCCGTCACGTGGTGAATTCCTTTTACATGGTTCATTCGAATCGCTCCTTCAAAATCTTGATTTCGAGATAATTAATTAAATTTTTTTGACGCTTCGGCGCGTTTGCCGACCGTCTTCAATTGAGTAATCGTGTCTGTTAAATCGAGTCCGTCGAACAGCTCGTCCATCCGTTGTTCATGGGCTGGAAAGATGCGCGCCATGAGTGTCTGACCGTCTTCCGTCAACGCCGCATACGTGACGCGCCGGTCGCTCGGACAGGCTTTGCGAATCAAGTAGCCTTTCGTTTCGAGCCGGTCGACGATGTACGTCATGCTCCCACTCGTCAGCAATACTTTTTTGCCGATCGTCTGAATCGGTTGATCACCTTTATGGTACAGCAATTCAAGGACCGAGAACTCGGTCGGATTCAGCCCGTACTCGGCGACTTCATGCTTGACCACGTCTTGAATCGATTGCGAGGCCCGAAGCAATACCGTGATCGCTTTTAACGTTTGCCGTTCTTCCATGTGTTCCCCTCCTCTGCTGAGAGAAAACAATACTTTAAATTTAATTATCTTTAATTCGAGATAAATATAACATGGCAAATTTGATGGGTCAATCATTTTGTTTCAAAAAAAAAAGACGAGTTGCTTCGTCTTTTCACGCGCGGCGAATGACCGCCATCTCCCGCCCGAAGCGATCGCCTTCATCGACGAAGCCCAAGCTTTCGTATAATCGATGCGCACCCGTATTGTCCGGATGATAGCCGACAACGATTGGTTCGGTGCCGAACTGCCCCATTTCATCGAGCATGAGTTCGGTCGCCTGACGGCCAATGCCTTTCCCTTGGTGCGTGTGATCGACCATGATGCGATACACCCAGCGCGCGTCCAACTCTTCGAGTACCGTATTGTACATAAGAAACCCGATCATCGTCTCGTCCTCGTAAATCGCATACGCCCGCAGCGTCGGTTCATACATCGCTTGCAGCAGCGAAATCGCATTCGGTTCCATATACGCTTGTTGCTCGTCACTCAGAGTGAGCTGACAGCACGTATACCAGTTTTGTTCTGTAATCGGTTGAAGTGTGATCATCCGGTTCTCCTTAATCGTATGTCTCGTCCAAGTTACGCGCATAAAACGCGATGGCGCGACGATACCGTTTAATGCTGTCATCCGGCTCCGGGCTTGCGAGCAGTTCGAGCAACGTACCGGTAGCTTCAGTGTGGCGCCCGAGATTATAATGGGTCATCGCCTGAAACACTTTGAGCGCCCCGATGTCCGGGAACTGTTCAATCGCCTTGGCGAACAACACCTCAGCGTCCTCGTAGCGGCCGAGCGCCCGGTACGTGCTGCCGAGTCCAATATACGTCTCCCGGAGCTCTTCGCCGGCGAGCCCGAGCCGAATCGCCCGTTCATAATGCGGGACGGCTTGACGCTCTTCGCCGAGCGAGTCATAACACGAGGCGCAATGGGCATGGAGGCGCGGATTCTTCTCGTCTTGCCGAAGCAACATAAGGAACAGCTGCTTCGCCCGTTCGAGCTCTCCGTTCTCGCGGAGACGAATCGCTTCGTCGAGCCCCTTCTCTTCTGGGGTTTGAACTTCCAAGTCACTCAAGTCATCGAGCCACGCTTGCAACAACTCGTAATAGCGGCCGACATGGACGCCATCGACGAGGGCATGGTGGGCTTGGACCGAGAGCGGCATCGTCATCCGGTCGCCGGTTGCGGTGAATTTCCCCCAGGCGATGCGCGGCACGGTATCGTGTTGCTGGTCGTTCGTCGGATGACTGATGCTCGTGAACGTGACCCAAGGCACGCTCGTGATATAAAGCAGGCTGTCCGGCTCATCGTCGCCGACGACGACTTCCCGTTTCGCCCCGCTCATCCGGGCCGTCACTTCTTCCATGAAGTCCGGGAACGCGTCTTTATACGTCGCCGTGCAAAAGTTGAAGACGTCATCGTCCATCATGATGGTGAACGATGGATGTACGACGTCGTGCTCGATGACCTCGTCGCCGCGGATCCGATAGCGAAGCTCAGCCACGGCATTCGCCGTCTTGACGGCACCGTACAAGAACAGTTTGAAGAACGACTGGCCGGTCCGTTTGGCGTGTGTATGTAACTTCGTCACATCGACGCTCGCCGTCACGTTGAAATGCGGAGCGTCGAACGCCTTGAAGAATTCGTAGTGCTTCTTGCGCGACCACGTCTCAGTATTGATGATTTTCATAATGCGTCCCCCTGTTTTTTCTTTCACTGTACCAAAGGGAACAGGTCGTTCAAAGTTTTTGCTTCAACTCGGTGTAATGTCCGTTCGCCAAGTCGAAATAGACGAAGTCCCGACGTTCAATCCGGTCGAGCGTCGCATGGAAGTCACGCCAGCCCTGCTCGACGAGCTCCGGCGTCAGTTCTCCGGCCTCCGTCGCTTCCTCGAACTCGTCCTCGTCTTTGCGGACGACGTCCCCGTTCGGGAAGATGAGGATGTCGAGCAACAAGTCGTCCATATACGGGATTCCGTCCTCATATCCGATCGCTTCGACAATATCGATGTACCATTGAACGATGTGCCCTTCATCATTAAACATGACGGTCACACCGAACGGCTCGTCGTCCGGGAAATATTGGAGCCAGCTGTAACCGGCATCGGCGACGATGAACTCTTCTCCCTTGTGCATCTTATATTGAGGTGCGCGGACCGCATCGATTTGAAACAAGGCGACGGTCCCGGAGAAACGGTCATCATGTACCTCCATTTGCGCGTAGCGATGTTGCAAAATCCGTTCCCAGTCTCGACGATTGGCAAATTTCCGTTTTGGCATATGTCTCTCTCCTTTTGACCCAATTCATACGTAAAGAGTTCGCCAAAATCCGACATTTCCCTGTTCAATCGTACAGATTGTGTTGATTGAACGAGACGAGGTGGCTTTGCTTCAATCTTTTTCGCTCGACCATCCGGGTAAAAGCATCGGTCGAGATGAACCGGTTGCCTGGGTGGATGGTCGCCAACTGCAGCAAGATGAATCGTATGCCGCGCTCACCTTCCTGAAGCGGGACATGGAGCATCGTCCCATCCTCATTGAATCGATTCAAGAACAACTCGATTTTGCAGTCCTCTTTTAACAGGCGCGATGTGACGAAGGCGGTTTGGCTGATGAGCGATTCGAAGTCGTGATGGAGCGTATAACCGGACGGACCATTCAAATCCAAGGCGAACGTGAACGTATCGAGCGTCGTCTGTTGAAATACTTTTGACTGCAGTCGTCCGAGTTTGGCGGTCGCGTACCAATCGATCTCCTTCACCGGTTCCCCTTCATACGGTTTCGACCCGATTAGTTGCAACGGATTTCGAAGCGGTGACGCCAAGAGCGGCCGGTCCCCGAGCGCTAACCGTTTCGTCCCGACCGGTGGATGCAACAGGAGCGATGGAAGGACGGTCCACTCTATATCGACCGGTCGTTCATATAAATACGTCCCGAGTCGGAACGGGAGCGTGACGGCGATGACGGATTCTTCGAACGTGGCAGGTCCGCGATACTCAGCGCGCACGACCAATTCGTGGCGGGCGCGACTGACATCGACCTTATAGTCGAGCACGTTCGGAAGGCGCTCATGCGCCGGAAAGCTGATTCCCGAGCTCGACTTCAAACGAATGCGAAGTGGCAGGCCGAGCCGATCCAACTCGTCCACCCCATCGACCACTAACACGATCCGGCTCTCATCTCCGACAAACAGCAATTCTTCGTATTGCGTGAACCGGAGATCGATGTGCCGCTCGAGTTGTTGCCGCGTCCGCTCGAGCATCCAAATCGCACTCGCTACAATGAAGCATATGTAACCCAATCCGTATACGTATGGGAAGAACACGAGCATGGCTCCGCTCACGATATATATAGGGAGGAGCCTTCGCTGCAACCAAGCGTGCGTGGACAGGATCATGCGTCAGCCCTCGACCGGCACGGGCACGGTGTCTAAAATGTGTGCAATGACGTTCGCTTTGGTCGACTTAATTCCGCCTTCAAGCGTCAAGCTGATCCGATGGGCGAGCACGTACGGCGCCACGGCTTTGACGTCTTCTGGGATGACGTACAGTCGGCCGGCCAAATAGGCATAACTTTGACACGCGCGGAGCAATGCGATCGCGCCGCGCGGGCTGACCCCGACCTCGACAGACGAATGCGCCCGGGTCGCATGGACGAGACCGAGCATATAGTCGAGGACATCGTCTTGAATCGCGACTTGTCTCGTCTCGGCCTGCGCTTCTTGCAGCGAGGTGAGTGACGTCACGGCCTCGATGTGTTTGCGGGTCTCGGTCAACACTTGCAACAACAGTTCTCGCTCTTCGGCGGCTTCCGGATAGCCGACCGGAATCGAGATGAGGAATCGGTCGAGCTGCGCGTCTGGGAGCGGGAACGTCCCGGCCGATTCAATCGGGTTCTGCGTCGCGATGACGAAGAACGGTTTCGGCATCGGATACGTCTTCCCGCCGATTGAGACTTGTCGTTCTTCCATCGCTTCAAGCAGCGCGGACTGGGTGCGCGGGACGGCCCGGTTGATTTCATCAATCAGAACGATGTTCGCGAAAATCGGACCTTGCCGATGGTCAAAGCCTTGCGTCTGCATATTGAAGTAGTCGGTCCCGATGACGTCGGACGGGAGCAAGTCGGCTGTGAATTGGATGCGCGAGAATGATCCGTCAAAACTGCCGGCAATCGCTTTGGCGAGCAACGTCTTCCCCGTGCCCGGAACGTCCTCAAGCAAGATGTGCCCCTCGGCGAGAAGGGCCGTGCAGCAGAGCCGGACGACCTCATCTTTTCCTAAATACACTTCATTCAACTGTTTAATGACTGCTTCGATTCCCATGTCATTCCCCTCCGTTAGTATATGTCTTATTTGAAGTTTACCTGTTTATGGTAATATAGACAATAAACAGTCTGAACATTCTGGTAAGGAGGTAGAACATGAAGTGGTCATCTCGATTTATAGGATTCCTGATTGTGACAGCTTGTCTCGTTGTGATGTTTGTCTTCATTAGCAAAGAGACGTTCAGTTGGTTTCAAACGATTAACACCTCATCTCCAGTTAGCGTGACCGAGATGGGCAGAGAAGAAGATGAGAATCCTCCACCAAAAGATGGTATTGATTTAGGTTCGACCGATGAGCCTGGAAAAGCTGGAGAACGGCAAGAGAAGCAAGACATGCTCAAATTCAAATTTGGTAGCGGGAATGGTGATGCCCCCGGCGGACTCGGCACATTGTTCGCCTTCCTCGCCGCCATCGGGTTGACCGTCTATGGCGTGCATCGATGGCTGCGTCGTCGACGGTGGGAAAGATTCACGTTCTCGTCTAGGCCGGATGCTCCGGTGCCACTGTCCCTCAACGCGGACGCCTCGATCGAGGCACAGACGTTCCCGCTGCTCACGAATATCGAACTGAGAGATTGGCTCATCACGTTCAACGCCTCGCTCGCCCCTGAGCTAAAGCTTCGGACGAATGAGACGCTCATCGACTGGTTCGAGCGCATCGAGCTGACGGACATCGACGCCTCGCTCTATCATCTGATTCGCTATGGGGCCGCATCCGAGCATGACATCCCGGTCGAGCAGCAACAACGATTTCACGAGGCACTCGACCGCTACTTACAGCGACACCCCTGAACGAGAAAGTACCCAGGTTCTCAATGACTGGCAAACGTGCTACGCTCATTGATAATAGGGAAAAAATGTAACTTTCTTAGGAGGTTTGATTAATGAAACGCCTAGGCTTGCTCGGATTCAGTGTGTTCTTGCTTACCGGATGCACGGATCCAGTCGAGAAACCACTCGTCCCGGCTGATACAAACGAGCCATCGCCCGAAGAAATCACCACATGGACGCGCGAAGACTTCAAGGACGTGTTCGACCAATACGAAAAAGTCCCGCCGCTCTTGAAGGCCCTCGAGAACGATGGAATCACCCCGTTCCGCGAGACGTTCGAGCACGTCGTCATCGCCGGCGACGGCATCCATCATACATACGCCGATATCCATCCGTTCAAACTCGACGACGGCACTTATGCCACCATCTATGAGAGTGAAAATGGAGACATCGCCAACGGTCCCGAGTCGGTCGCGCCGCTGTTTTGGCAAGAAGCGTCGTTCCTTCAATTCGTCGAAGAGATTGAGAAACGAAAATACGGAGCGAGTGCCCCACCGACGGACGTCGTTTTGACCGAAGACGAGTTTCAGGCGCTCTATAATCGCCACGCCTACACATCCGCGCTCATCGTCGAGCTCGACGAATGGGGCGTACAACTGGCGCGCGATCCGCTCGAGAACGTCATCATCGCGGGAAACGGGGTCAAGGAAGTGAAGGCCGACTTGATCGTCTTTGAAGTCGAAGGCGGCTACGCCATCGTCTACGACCGAGACGGTGAGATTTTCAAAGGGCCGGAGTCGATTGCTCCGCTGTTTTGGAGCGAGACGGATTATGAAAACCTACTCGAGAAACATGAATGACTTATGGGAAGCGTCGTTTCAAGTCCCGGTACTCGAGTAACAAGTTGAGCCATTGCGCCGGCTTATCGCTCGACGCTGCCGCATTGTGCCGATATTTTGTCACGTACAGGTACCACGACAAGGCCCGGTAGACGCAACCGAGCTCCTCGGCAATCAACAGATGGCGCCAAAGCACGTCGTCGGATGCGACGCCGCTCCACGCTTCTAAGTAAACCGCGCGCATCGTTTGAATCTGTTCATACCAGGCGACCTCGTCCTCTTCCGGCAATACGTCGTACAGCGCGTTCCAATATACACGCACGCTGAAAAACGGATGCGTGACGGTCGCGTCGCCCCAGTCGAGGATACACAAATCGTTCGTCCGTTCCCGCCAGAAGATATTACCGCCGTGCAAATCACCGTGCTCGAGGCTCATCGGCATCCCGGTCGCGAGCTCGTCACACATGGCAATCAATTCGTCTTCAAGCGCAAGTATGGCCTCGGCTTTGTATGGCTCAAGCCCAGCACAGAGCTCAGGCAAATACGTTTGGATTTCATCCTTCAACTTGGCCGGTCGCCGTTCCGGGATGCCGTAAGACAAATAGGTCTCGATTTGGTCGATTTCCTGGCGCTGCAGTTGTGCGTATTGACGCAACGCCGCTTCGTATCGACTCACGTCCGGTCGTTCACGTAACGCCTCTCCGCCGATGTCTCGCATGAGCAACCAGTTCCGGGCTGAATCAATGGCAATGACGTCAGGGACGACATGAGGATGCCGCTCGGCCAGAAACGCCGACAGATTGGCTTCGCCGCGGCTGATATCGGTCACCGCTTTGGCGTAGTAACGTTCCTCATTGAGCGCGCCAACAAGCAAGTACGTCAAATCGGTATCTTTGATCACGTGCCACCTCGCATTCGGCACGTTTGCCTCAATCCATCGTTCGAACCGTTCACGAAACGATCGGTCACGCCATGGGATTGCCTGTCTCATCCTGTTCACCCTTTCTTTCATCATCTCCTAGGAGGAAACGATATGGACGTTGTATATTACTCATACCCGGTCGATGCCATCTTGTATATGTACTTAGGGGCGACGGCCGTCGTCAGTCTCATCATCGGGCTGCTCGTTTGGCGTCTGTTCAAGCGCCGAGCTGTCGGCTTTTGGACAACGCTCGTTCTCAGCTTTGTCGGGCTGTCGCTCTCGCTCGTCTGGTTTCAAAACGCGTCCGTCGCCGTGTTCATGGGGACACTCCCGTGGCTGATCAATCTCGTCTTCTCCCTTTTGTTGTACGGCCTGTTCGTCGGAATCATCTATGTCGCGTTCCGCCACGAAAGCTCGACCGCGTCAAATGACGGTATGCTATACTCATGTTAATAAACGACCACTAGGGGAGCCTTCGGGCTGAGACGGCATGCGCCGGACCCTTCGAACCTGATCTGGCTCATACCAGCGTAGGGAAGTGGTGTGGGATTCGTCTGTCTTTCCACGCCACTTTTCCACTTGGAGAAGTGGCGTTTTCATTTTGAAAGGAGACTATCTATGCGTATTCAACAACTCACTTGGATGGCGATGCTCATCGCCATCGCCGTCATCGGTTCCCTGTTCATCTCGATTCCGACCGGTGTCGCCCGTGCCTATCCGATTCAACATATGGTGAACGTCATCGCCGCCGTCACCGTCGGGCCGATCGGGGCCGTGCTCGTCGCGTTCGTGACCGGACTCGTCCGTGTCATGACCGGTACTGGATCGCTCCTCGCGTTCCCTGGTGGTATGATTGGCGCACTGCTCGCCGGTATCTTTTATATGAGGACGAACCGCGTAGCCTTCGCCGCATGTGGTGAAGTCATCGGGACTGGCCTCATCGCTTCGCTCGTCGCCGTCCCGTATGCCAAGTTATTGATGGGGAGCGAGTTCGGGGCGCTGTTCTTCTTCCCAGCTTTCCTTGCCTCGAGTGTGACTGGGGCCGTGCTCGGCTGGATCGTCTTGGCTCGGGTCAAGCAATTGCGACCGCTCACGGCGAAGCGATAAATACTTCCCTCCCACCGATAGTAAATGGTAAAATCAGGATATCAGATATTAGGAGGTCATTTCTTGAATCGATTGACGCTATTATTGGCGGCCACCGCTTGCCTGTTCATGTCCGGTCTCTTGTACACGCTCGAACGCATCGCCACGTTCACCCGCTGGAATGCTCAGATTGCGACGGGCACGTTTTCCAGCGAGCCGATGTTCGTCGATGTGTTGCTTCAAAACGTGTTCATCTCGATTTTCGGAGTGGCCGCGATCGTTCTCTTTTTCAAAGCGGGCAGTGCTGTCCAAAATACATCGTCCACAAAAGCAGGGACGGCCGACTTATGACGGCTGTCCCTGTTTGACGTGATACACCCAAATCTCTTCCCCGTTTGCCTCATCAATCAAGCCGCTGTCGACAAATCCACCCTTCGCATAAAATCGTTTCGCCGGTTCGTTCGTCGGATGGAGACTGAGGATGAGGTCATCCACATCGAATCGCTCTTGAATCCACACGAGTGCCAACTGTAAAAAGCGTGACCCGATTCCTTTCCCTTGCTCTGTCACATCGATCATAAATCGATCGAGCCAGATGTAACGCTCCACCTTGTTCTCGGCCCCAATCATTATGAAGCCGACGGGATGCTCATCGCGACAAAGCGCATAGCACTGCCACGCATATTTGACATCGGTTTCCATCTCGCGAAGCGATTCGGCGTTTGTTTCGATAAAGCGAGCTTGGTCAGAAGCGACGGTCAAGGCGACAACAGCCTCCCGGTTCGTGTCATCGACAAGTTGAATCGTCAGCGTATCGGCAGCCATCGGCGCACCTCTTCCATGTCCAGTCCGCGCTTCGGCAAAATATAGGCGCTGACCGAGGAGTTGTATAGATACACATAATCGTCCTCCTCGACGACTTCCTTGATTCCTGCCCATGACACACGCGTCTCGCCGAACTCATTTAAATCGCGCAGACCAGTCTCCTCCAAATCCATCGTGTGGGGGCCAATCATGCCTTCGTTGCTGCGTTCGTCGATGAGACGCCGCGTCTGCTTCCGGACGTGCCGTTCAAAGTATTTTGGATAATACAGGAACCATAGAATACTAGCGATCCCGTATATGCCATATAGCCACCAGTCCGTCTCTTGGAGCCACGTCGCCAGCACGAAAGCAGCGCCTAAAAAGATAAGTGGTCCGATGATTCGCTGTAAGAGGATCATCCGCTTTCCTGTTTTCGAACGTTTAATATGGCTCAAGTTGAACCGGATATAGTCGTCTTCTGTCAATTCGTATTGGATTTTCATCATCATTCCCTCCTCGGTGTCCTATACGTCTCACATGAAGAAAAGTTCCGTTCAGAACGTTGATTGGATAAACTAAAAGAAAGGAGTGACATCATGAAACAAATCCACCATCTCTGCATCCAAACGCCCGACTATGAGGCATCCAAACGATTTTATGAGGCGCTCGGCTTCGAGCTCGTTCAGGAGTCGCCCGACTTTCATACGCGCGCGTTCAATAGCTGGCTTAAACTCGGTGATTTTTATATCGAGCTCCAAACGGCGAAAGTCGATGAGACGTTGTCACCTTATTCGAAGCACGTGGCCGGCCCGGTCCACTTCGCGCTTTATGTCGATGACCTCGAAGCGGAAGTGAGACGGCTAGAATCACTTGGCGTGACGTTCTTACCAAAACACGGCGGGAACATCTACTTCGTCGTCGATGGGCACTTAAGTAAACTGAAAGCCCCGGAAGGCACGATTATCGAGCTCCGGGACACGTTTGTCATCAAGTGAGGCCACGCGCCTCACTTTTTTTATTGGATTCGCACACCCTCATGTTTTTCGCCGTCTTCGAACAGGTACAAGACAGAGAACACACTTTGTCCGTACCGTTTGGAGGCCTTTCATGAAATATCTTGATTATTGGAGTTACTTATCGCTTTCCCTCGCCAAGCTGTTCCTCTTCAGCTTATTGACCGCGAGCGCGTTCGATGTCAGCTTTTTATTCATCAACCTAGCGACCATTTTGATGATGACGAGTTGGGCGCTACTCGTCAAACCGCAGACACGCCGTTGGATTTTACTCGCGTCGCTATTTCTGCACAGCACGCTCCTCATCTCGGACGTCTGGTATTACCGCTATTTCGGCAACTTGCTGTCGGTCGCTTTGATCTCCGACATCGGCCAGATGGACGACGTCGGCGGCGGCTTTCTGACATTGATTCAAGCACCCGACTTCATCTTGTTCACGGATTTGCTCATCTATTCCGCCGTCCTCGTCTATATGAAACGACACCCGGTCACAGAATCGAAACGCCTTGGCCGCCGTTTGGCGGGAGCCGGTTTTCTTGTCGGACTCATCGTCTTTACCGTTCCGACCACCATGCATTATGCGGAAGCAGACAATCGGAAGAGTCCCATTTCGAACATGCGCGAGTATTATCAGCTCGGATTTTGGGGCTATCACGGGCTCGATACGTTCCGTGGCCTTCGCGACGCACTGAACCTAGGTGACGACCTGACGGAACGGGAGCACAACCAAATCGAAGCGTTGGTGACCGAACCGGTCGAGGCTACAGCCGACACGAACGTCATCGTCGTCCAGCTCGAGTCATTCCAAACGTCCGTGATCGGCCAGACCGTCAACGGCCAAGAACTGACCCCGAATTTGAATGCGCTTCGCGATGAGATGCTGTACTTTCCAAATTTTTATCATCAGACACACGAGGGCCGGACGTCCGATGCGGAATTTACCGTCAACGCCTCGCTATACCCTGTCAAATCGGGTTCGGTATACACGCAGTATGCGACGAATACGTTTGACGCCTTGCCTGAGCAATTACGGCGCGCTGGTTATGACACGGCCGCCATGCATGCGTTTGATAAGGAGTTTTGGAACCGCGCCAACTTCTATGAACAAATCGGCTACAACCACTTCTTCCATCAAGACGATTACCCAACAGAGCCTGTCATCGGCATGGCCGTCGGCGACAAGGAGTTCCTGACGACATCGGTCGACCTTCTAGACACGTTGGACGAGCCGTTCTACTCCTTCATGGTCGCGTTGACGAGCCATACGCCATATGAGATTCCGGACGAGGAAAAACGATTGGATTTGTCGGGGTACGACGACCCGCTCCTCGAGGACTATTACCATACTGTCCACTACAGCGATACCGCCGTCGGTCTCATGGTCGAACAATTAAAAGCAGACGAGAAGTGGGACAACACCCTCGTCGTCTTTTACGGCGACCACGACAGCGGGTTGACCGTTGCCGGTGGCGAGATGGCCGTAAAAGCAGATGCCGACTCCACGGTCGATTTGTTCCAGCTTGACCGCTCCGTGCCGTTGTTCATCAAACCGGCCGGACTCGAACGAGGTCAGACGGTACAGGCGAGCGGCGGTCAAGTCGATTTGGCCCCGACCATCCTCGATTTGCTCGGGATGACACCGACGTACATGCTTGGAAGTTCGCTTCTCGACGATGAGCCCAATTTGACCGTGTTCCGGAACGGATCGTTCCGCTACGACGACCTTTATTTCGTCCCGGATTTGACAGAGCCGGTCGGCAGCGGCATGTGTTATTCGGTCGAGACCGGTGATGACTTGCCGCTTCAAACATGCGAACCATATATTGATCAAGCAGTCGAACAACTCCGTTTGTCCGATACAATCGTCGTGAAAGACGCACTGTCCGACTTCACACCAAACGACAAACAAGCCGCCCCGAAATAATCGGGACGGCTTGTTTTTGTCAGTAGACGTTTCGTAACGCGGCGACATCGATTTTCTTCATCGGTAAGAACGCTTGCGTCACTCGCGCCAATTGTTCCTTTGTTCCGGTCGTCAGCATCTCTTCCATCTCCCACGGCACGATTTGCCAGGAGACACCATACCGGTCTTGGAGCCAGCCGCACTGTTCCGCTTCCGGGACGGCCGACAGCTTGGCCCAGTAGTCGTCAATCTCGGCTTGCGACTCACAAAACGCGATCAGCGACTGCATCTCGTTGAAGGCGAATTGATGATTTTCCACGCTGTCCATGGCGACGAACTCACGTCCGGACAAGACGAAACGGGCATAATTGAGCTTTCCTTCCAACTCTGGGCCGTCTGTCGCCTCGTAACGGATCAGATGGTCTTCGAGCACATAAGAATCCGGAAAGGTGGAGATCCAGTCGTTCATCGCCGCCTCGGCCCGACCGAACACGTCTCCGACGAACAAAAAGCACGGGGTCACTGTCTGGATGTCCATCCCGCCGCTATGCATGATTTGCCACGAGACACCGTGCTTGTCTGTCAACCAGCCGTAGCGCTCGCTGAAATCATACGTGTCGAGCGGCATGAGTACCTCTGCCCCATCCATAAGTTCGTTCCACAGCGTCTCCACTTCTTCCGACGTCGGGAACGTGACCATGTACGAGATGGACGGGTTGCGTTCCTTTAACGGACCTGCCCCGAGCAGTTGAAAGAACTGTCCCGCCAGCGAGACGGTCACAACCGTCGTCTCACCCGAAGGCGTATCGCTCAGTTTCGTCGTATAGTCGACGAATGAATCCGGGAACTTCGACACATACCACTCCGCAATTGCCTCAACGTCATCTTCGAACCAAATACACGGGATAATCGGTTGAGTAATCATAATCCTTTCTCCTTTCAGACTTCACGCAGACGATACACGTCACGGACGGCGAGTAGCGTCTCAGCTGTCTTTCGGTATGCTTGGTAATGCGGTGAGTTGATGTGATGGTCAAGCGCTGTCTCGTCTTCGTACTTTTCATAGAACACGAACGTGCCCGGGGCATCGATTGACTCATGGAGCACATACGTCAGGCACCCCTCCTCTTGTCGCGACGGAGGAATGACCTCATCGAGCGCTTGCCGCAACTCGTCCTCTTTCCCCGGATGTGCCTTCAAAATAGCGGTGATTGTAATTGCCATATGCGATTCCTCCTCATTTTAGGACTGACGCAAAACTGTTCCCGTTTTGGAAGAGATGTATACGCAAATGGACACGCCTATTTGTAAAGGCGTGTCCATCGTTTAGACGAGTTCGTTCGCAATCTCGTTCAGTTCTTCAATTTGATCTTTCAACGAAGCTAACGCTTCTTGCTGTGACATCGTCAGCACATGAACGTCTTGACTGTTCACTTCGAGCGCTGTCATTAGTGCCGACATTTGGGAAGTCACTTGGTGAACTTTGTTCAGTTCTGATGCGACGACTTGGAGCTGTGTCGACGTCTCATCCACGGTGCTTGCGACCGTTCCTGTCGTTTGGATCATGGAGAGAATCGATGTCCCGCTCTTACGGACTTGTTCTTCCTGCGTCGATAAACGTTCTGTACTACCGTCGATTGCACGTTCCGTCACTTGCACCTCCTGCATGACGAGTTGGATAATATCATTGATTTGAGATGAGGCTTGGGCCGTTTGAGCCGATAGATTCCGAATTTCGGACGCGACGACTGCAAATCCTTTTCCGTGTTCCCCCGCTCGCGCTGCTTCAATTGAAGCGTTGAGCGACAGCAGGTTTGTCTGAGACGAAATCTGCTGGATCGTACCCGTGATGGTCCGCACTTCTTGGAAACGCTCCGCCAATCCTTTAAACGCATGATTGACTTCACTGATACTTAAGTTCAGTTCAGCGAGCGACCGTTCTGTCGAGTCCATATTTTCATGCGATACATGAGCGTCCTGCAAGACCCCACTCACTTGAGACGTCGTCTCCTGGAGCTGTTGTTGCATCCGCTCAAACGCCTGTACAGTTGAACGAATTTGCGAAGCGACGTTTTGAATCAGACCTGCTTGTTCCGACGTCCGTTTCGTCATCAAACCGATTTGTTCTGTCACTTGCTCCGAAGCATTTGTGACAGAGTCGACTGAATCATTCATCGTGAAGACGGCCCCATGAAGTGTGGTCGCACTCGCTGTCGTCTTCGCCATCGTTAGCTCGATTTCGCTAGCGTGTTGTTCTGACTTTTCTTGTTGCGTGAACGTCTCATGTAACAACTTCGCACCAAAGAATGACACAAAGTATGCGCCAGACAAAGCCATTGTGAGCACAGTGAACCAAATGACGAGATCGAGCGGCGTTTCAAATGAAAAACGCCCAATCAATACAGCTCCGACCGATACGATAAGCGCGAGAATGCTGCCGTACAGCACAAGATGCCGATTCAAGTACATCAACATCAATACGATATACAGAAAGACAATATTTTGAATCGCAGTACCTGGCAGCGTCAAGATAATTGCTGAAGCTGCAATGTACATCAACGTGACGAGCCCATACTTCAACCAAGTATGTTCCACATAGAAGCGATGGCCCAGCCATGATGCGGCTTGAATGACACCGCCTATCAGAATAAAATTGACTGCGCCTTGCCCCGCGAGCTCCCCCATCCAATACAAAACACCCATGATCGGATAAGAGAGGAAAAATAAAATAATCACCATGCGCGATACAAACAACGAACTCATTTTTTCAAAATGATTCACCATAATTGTTGCCTACTTTCAATAGAATAAAGATCTATATTATATTTCGGCGTATTTTTATTAATCTCAAGTCCGTCTTTCTCCATTTCGCTGACATTGACTTAACAAATAAAAACAGCACAACAATTGTTGTGCTGTCCATCGCAAAATTTAGTCTCTATCTTTACTTTTTTGTTTAAATGGCCACCATACCCCGTCCCCGAACGATACGGTGATCGCTGGGATGAGCAGTGGCAACACAATCAATCCGTATAACAACAGCCCGGTGATGACGATCGTCGCAATCTGGACGAGACTGAGCACGCCAGACGGGATCATCGCCCCGAACGTCCCAGCGAGGATGACGGCCGCGGTCATGATGACCGTCCCCATCTTCGTCATCGAATGGACGAGCGCATCGCGAACCGTCATCCCGTTGATCGACTCCTCGCGGAACCGGTCGAGCAGGAAAATCGAATAGTCGATGCCGAGGGCGATCAACATGACGAACCCGAAGAACGGAACAGCCCAACTGATGCCGTCATAACCGAGTCCTTCGACGAAGATGAGCTCCGTGATGGCCGCTGACGTGTAATACGTCAATAAGAGCGAGCCAATCATATAGAGCGGCATGACCATCGACCGGAACAACACCGTCAAGACGATGAACAGCGTCACGAGCATGATGGCGACGGTCCGATTGAAGTCGTTCGTCGACGTCTCATTCAAGTCGCTGTTAATGCTCGAGATACCCGCATATCCGATTGTAGCATCCGCGAACGGCGTATCGGTGACGACCCGGTCCATCGTCGCTTTCACGGTCTCGACCGTGTCAATCGCTTCCGGCGAATATGGGTCCATCTCGAGGATGACCTCGAGCTGTGTCGCCGTCCCGTCGTCAAACACGTAGCGTTCGACAGCTGGAGCGAACTCCTCTGACGTGAGCGTCCCTTCCGGTAGATAGACGCCCGTATCGCGCAGGCTGTCCGAGCTACTCAGGTCTGATAGGAATGCCGCCGTCTCTGCGATGCCTGTCTCGATTTGAGCGAGCCCTGCGTTCGCTTCACCGACACCAGCAGCGAGTTGTCCGAGACCCATTCCGAGTTCCCCGGCTTGGGCACCTTGTGCCGTCAATGCCGTAGCTGCCTCGTTAATGCCTGCCTCGATTTGACCGAGACCGGCCGACACTTGTCCGAGCTGCGTTACGGTCGCAGGAATATTTTGTGTCGCCGTGAGTCCTTGACCAATCAGACCGAGCTGAGCATTCAATTGACCGAGTCCCGCTGCTGCTTCCGCGAGCGGGGCACCCGCGTTCGTTGAACCGCCCGGCAATTGACCGACGACGGCGTCAAGACCAGCTTCCACTTGAGTGAGTCCATCCTGGACGTCACCGAGGCCAGTCTCGGCTTCCGTCAATCCTGCACTCACTTGTTCGAGCTGAGTGTCTACGTAAAAGTCATCGATGACGTCACCGGTCGGACGCGTCACCGAACGGACGCCGCTCACCCCATCGATTTTTTCAAGTTCACTCGAGAACTTCTCGATATACGGAATCTCCGCTTCGGAGAGGTCGCCATCTTGTTTCAAAATGACTTGGACCGGCAGCGACTCCCCTTGCCCGAATCCTTCCGAAATCAAGTTGAGGCCGCGTACGGAATCATAATCGTCACCGATCTCATCGACCGTATTGAATGACCGGGCATCGTCATACGTGAACAACACCGGTACGGTAATCAACGCGACGACGAGAATCGAAACGAACGGTCGATTGACCGAGATGCGGCTGAATCCGGCCCAGAGGCGGCTGTCGTGATGTTCGCCCGCCTTCTTCGATGGCCAGAACAAACGATGCTTTAGCGTCGCCATAAAGAACGGCACGACCGTGAAGAGAATGAGCAAGAGCACGGCAATCCCGACCGCGACGGCGACGGCTGATTTGAAGATTGGGAAATCGGCGAAACCGATAGCCGCAAAGCCGACGAACACGGCGAGACCGCTGATGAGGACTGTCCGCCCTGCTGTCTTGTACGTGTTGACGATGGCATCTTCAATCGCGTGGCCCGCGCCGAGCTCTTCTTTATACCGGCTGAGCAGCAAGATGCAATAGTCGGTTCCAATCCCGAACAAGATGGCCACGAGGAAAATCTGCGTGTAGTTCGAGACCGGGAAGCCAAACCAATCGACGAAGAATGCGACGAACGATTGGCTCAATAAATACGTGAATCCGACCGCGATGAGCGGGATGAACGGCGTCACGATTGAACGGAACACGAGCAGGAGCAGTCCGAAAATGAGGACGACCGTGATGATTTCCGTCTTCTTCAAGCCTTCCTGCGCACTCAAGTTCACATCGTTGTTGATGATTTCTTCACCTGTGATGTAGACCGTCTCGTCTTCCGGGAGAATGTTTGCCCGCACGTCGTCCGCGAAGGCGTTGATGTCTTCCATCGACCCTTCGACCGTGATTGGGACGAGCACGATGCGGCCGTCCTCCGAGACGAGCTGTGCTTCCGTCTCTTCATTTTCAAACGGGTCGAGTACGTCTTTGACGACCGTGTCGTTTTGTTTCATCTCGCCGATGACCCGGGAAATATCGGCCCGTTCGGCATCACCGAGCGTTTCGAACTCATAGACGAGCGAGATCGTCTTATCGCTCTTTCCGGCGGCGTTCAAGATGTCCTGCGCCCGCTGCGAGTCCATGTCCTCGGATAATTGGAAGCTGCCGGCTTGTTCGGCTTGCTTCGTCAAGTTCGGCGCCACCACAAACAAGGCGGCCGTCAAGACGATGAGACCGATCAAGATGCCCCAGCGCCATTGGATGATTTTATGCACGTGTTATTCCTCCCCAATTCGAAGCAGCTGTTTAATTTTCCGGAACGTCCGGACGAACTGTTCGATTTCTGTCTCTTCGATGTTTCCGTCGAGCAACGATTCAACGTAACGGTAGACGGCCGCATCCGCTTCTTCGACGATGCGATGTCCGGCTTCCGTCAACTCGATCAACCGCTCGCGCTGGTCATGCCCGCGTCGACTGACGACGAGCTCTTTGTCGACGAGCTTTTTTAACCGGTTGGAGACGGCGCTCTTATGAACTCCTTGTTTTTGGGCCAACTGGCCGGCTTGAATCGGACCGAACTGTTCGAGCAGCTTGAGCAACTGCAGTTGTTCCCGCGAATAGTCATGCCAGACGTCACCGTCCATCGCCTCGATGACATGCTCCGCACCTTGGAACATGACCTCTTCGAACAACTGGACGGCTTCCCGCATCAATTCTTTCATTTTGGTTTACCCCCTAAACTAGATAAAGATAGTTTATGCCCTAAACTATCAACCGTCAACTAAAACGACCGACGAAGTCGGTCCTTCATCGGTCAAATTGATATACATATTCATAAAACGTCAGCGTTTGTCCTGCCCATTCCAGCTGTCGCGCCTCGCCGTCACGTCTAAAGCCGGCACGCACTAATACGCGCTGGGACGCCACGTTGTCGCTCGTCGTCTCGGCTCTCAATCGTTTGAATCCAGGCAACTCGAACGTCAGCAATTGGCGCAGGGCCGCCGTCGCGTACCCGCGTCCCTCATGCTCCGCTCCGACCCGGTACCCGACCTCGCCGGTGTCGGCATCGGTGTGATGGACGTTCAGACGCCCGACGATTGTGCCATCACACCACATCAAATAATAGCATCCGTCCCCATTCGTCTGCTCGCTCAACAGGTGCTGCAACGCCTGATGGAACGATTCCGGCTCGTAGTAGGCGTTGCCACGGCTCGGGACCGTGCGTTCGAAATGTGTGCGATTCGCGCACTCGAACGCATACAGCAACGTCTCATCTTGAAGACGTAACGCCTTTACGCTTACCCGATCCATGTGACGAGCGCCTCCCGTTCTCGCGACGCCTGGGCGAAGACACGTTTCAACTCATCGAACTGGTCCAATAAGTACTGTTTTTCCTCGAGTCCCCACTCACGTTCAAACGGATACAGTTCCTGCTCGTTCATCGTCGTGACATCATAGCGCGCTTCTAGCGCCTCCAGCTCGATGTATTGAAGTCGGGTCGACAAGTCCTCGACTTCTCCCGGCATCAAATAGGCGATGCCCGTCTCTTCGTCGATGACATCCCCTCCGAAGACTGCCTTCCCGAGCGAATGACGGTCGATCTCGTTCAAATCGGTCGCCCCGGTCAATAAAAAGTAAAGACCGTGCCACGCCTTATCGATATCGGTCTGTCGTTCCTCATCTTCTAACAGTCGCTCGAAACGCTCCGGCTCTTGAAGCAGTGCTGTCAACTCTTCGACCGATACCCGCATGTATGCGCCAACCATCCCCATGTCTGATTCCCCTCTCCAATTCGTATGTCTGACTATTCGGCACGGTCATGAAAAAAACCTTCCGAAGAAGGTTTAGCGCATCGCTTTCGCAACGCGGAGTCCTGAGACGTATGCACTCTCAAATCGCGTTCGACCTGAGGCGTCATCCGGCTCGAGGAAGACGTCACCGGCCAAGAAAATCGGCTCGTCCCGCAATCGATAGTAAGCCCCGTTCCAGACGTCGGTCGCCTGCGCATAGCGCCACCGTTTCAACTGTCTCGATTGAATCACGGCCGTCCCCGTCACCGTTTGCAACAGACGCTCAATCTCACGAAGCGTGTCTTCGTCCGCTCGTTCATACCACTCCTCGCTCCACGACTCGTCCATGTAGACGCTGACGAGTTCGGTCGCCGAGATGCCTTTTTGGCGGTTGTTGATGATTTTCAACAGACCCGGTGCCAAGTCCGTATCGAGAATCCCGTCCGGACCGATGGCAATCTCACTACTGAACTCGAACAAGCCGACAAACGTCGGGGCGTAAGTCAATTCACGCAACGCCGCATCGACTGAAAAGTCTGTGAGCAAGTCGAGCGTCTGCGGAAGCGGCGACGTGATGAGGAGACGATCATACTGTCGCGTCGTCACATCCGTCTGGACGCTGACCTGACCATCTCGTGTCGTGACCGTCTCGGCCCATTCGTTCAAATGGACGGTCAATCCGTCAGCCAACCGTTTGGCCAAGGTGTTCATCCCGTCGACGGCGACGTAACGAGGATACGGGTCGGCGTACCAGACTTTCACCCACCCTTTTGTCTTCCAGTCGGCGACATCTTGTTTGAGTTCTTCCCCTCGTACGGTGAAATAGACTGCTCCGTGATCGGCTTTGCCGTCTCCGATCCGTCTCGTCGCCAAGCGTCCCCCGACGCTCCGACTCTTTTCAATCAATTCAACTGTATGACCGTGACGGGCGAGCTCGCGTGCTGCGACAATCCCGCTCAATCCCGCTCCGATAATGCCGATGTTCATGTCCATTCCCCCTTCTGTCAGGAAGATTGTATCATGACCGAGGACTTATACGCCGGAACCGATGCGCTTCAGGCCGAACGATTCCACTGCGCATCATACTCGATTCGTGCGTGTTCATACATGACAGCGAAACGACTGACGATGAACGGGCGGATGAGTGCTAGTGCGACGAGGAAAATCCATGACCCGAGGATGACCAAATCAAGTTGTATATAAAAAGTCAAACCGACTAGATACATCGGAACGAATGGCAAAATGAGTTTGAACGCATCCCACTTTCGTCCGCGCATCATCGTTCTCGATTTTGTGATTACCTCTGTAGCAGACAGTTCTGGTTCGTCGCGTAAGATGAAGTATGTGAACGCATACGAGAAATACTTTATGATTCCTGGTACAACTAGCAACAATGTCCATAGTACTTGGAACAATATGACGAGAATTGTTGCGAGCAAATGTTTTCCATAGCGGTGACGAAACGGGTCGAACACATCACTCCAGCGAATCGGCTGATCTCGTACCGTCTTTAAGATGAGCCAGTTGTATCCGACGTTAACCGGATAAAGGGCGATATAAACTAAGATGCCACCTAAACTGAGCACGGTCAGCGGCAGTGACTCCACCGTCAAACCGTAATAAGTCGGGTCTGCCATCAACCCCAATTCTAACATCACAGAGCAGGCGAACGACCAGATGAGTAATAGCCCTGCCTTTCCTTTTAACGCTTTGTGCGCCCGTTCATTCCATGTCTGAATCATCTCGTTTCCCCTTTTCGTTCCTCTTTCCTGTCTTATACGCAACGTGATGGAAAATGTTTCAAACTCCACAAAAAAACAGGGCGCTCGCCCTGTCCATCACTCTTCCCGATATTCTAAAATGTCGCCCGGCTGACAGTCGAGCGCCTGACAGATTGCTTCGAGCGTCGAGAAACGAATTGCTTTCGCTTTGCCCGTCTTTAAAATCGACAAGTTTGCCATCGTGATACCCACTTTTTCAGACAGCTCGGTCACACTCATCTTTCGTTTCGCCAACATTACGTCAAGATTTACGATAATCGCCATCTATCTCACCTCAGACCGTCAAATCATTTTCTTGCTTCATGTCGATGGCACGCTTCAATAGTTTCTGTAACAGTTCCGCGAATACGGCGACGACGAACGCGGCAAACACAAAGACGAGCCCGATGAGAAGGAACCCAGGCGCATCATCTCGCTCGGCGAACCAGTAGAAGAACGGGAGCGTCCCGATATAAACGGCCGTGATCGTCAACGCACAATACTTGATCATGCGGAGTGATTGGACAGCCCGATACGAGAACCCTTCGTCGCGGTCAATCAACCGTAGCAACATGAACGCTTGGAACAGCGCAATGAAGAACGGGATGGCCGATACGTACATGCCAATCACAATCGGACGAATCGAGTCCTCAACCCAACTCCCACTCTCGACCGCCTCGCGCCAAATGTACGGAAGCAACAACAAGCAGGCCGCCACAATCGGGACAGCCAGAACGAATACGGCCAACCGTAAAAAAACCGTCTCTCGTTTCATGATTCAGACACCTCACCTCGTTTGATACCTTCATCATAATCTTATTTTTATCGTTTATCAATAAATAATCACCGTTAATGAATAAAAACCTCAGGATATCCTGAGGTTGATTTTTATTTTACGGCTTCGAGTTCATCTTCTGTGACCCATTTGTGGTTCGTGACGTCTTCCCCGTCGTTTGTCGTGAAGTCGACCATATACACCGTCGTCTGTTCGGCCGAATCAATCGTCGCCTCGGCGCCGTCCATCCCGTCCATATGGTCCGTGGCCAGAGTGGCTTCGGCGCCTTCTTCTAACGGTGCCTCGCCTGGATTATCGAGTTCTTCGTGAATGACCCACTTGTGATCCTCGACCGGATTGCCCTCATCCGTCGGGGTATAAGAAACCGAATAGACGGTCGTGTCATATGCACCGACGATTGTCGCCTCGGTGCCATCCATGCCCGGCATGTGGTCGGCCGTCATCATCGCGGTCGACCCGACCGGGAACGTCGGATCTGTCGCTTCACTTAACCCGCTCGGCACCTCCCCTGATCCCGAATGGTCCATCATCGAATGGTCCGAATGTTCTTCTGTCGAATCGCTCGTCTGTTCTTCCTCGGCATCCCCACAAGCTGCCAAAGTCGTCGCGAGCAACATCGCGCTCAAACCCGTCATCCATTTTTTCTGTCTCATCGAATCTCTCCCTTACGTCTTTATGTGTATACGTTACCCTGCTATCGAGGAGATGAGACGTTTTTGAGACCGATACGATGATTTGTTAGCAGTTTGACACATAAAAAGACCGTCCCCGAACGAATCAAGGACGGTCTGTGCCTCAATGGTGCTTGATTTTTCTCAAGAAAACCAACATCGGGAGGAGCAAGAGCGCCGCTACCCCAAGCCCTCCTTGAATCGACGTGTACAAGGCGAGCAGTCCAATCAGCGGACCTCCGGCGACTTGACCGAACGCGTCGACCTGACCGAACATCGATAAAATCGTCGCCCGCCCTTTCGACGGGAGCCGCTCGTTCGTCATGACGCTCATGAGCGGGTAGTGCACGTTACGTAGTGCCGCAATCGTCCAATACAGCAGCACGGCCACCCAAAACTGGCCGACCGAAGCAAAAGCAAGCATCGCGATGATAAGCAACACGTTGAACCAAAACAAGGTCGTCGCATAGCGTCCTTTGACGTATAGCTCGACACCTTTCAACACCAGCATGTTGAGTAGAAACGCGACAGCATAAAACAAGCCGAACCAATACACGGCCGCCTGTTCCGACAACTGGAACGTCTCAATCAGATGCGCGCCCCATAACCGGTCGAATCCTTCACTAGCAAGACCCCAAACGAGCGTGATGGCAGCCAAGCCGACGAGAATCGAATTGCCACGGATATGGGTGTATCCGTACCGAACCGTCCGTTTCGCTTGCGCAAGATTCGACGTATCGGCTCGCGTGATCGGTTCGAACCGAGTCTCTGGCAAGACGCGCCATGCGATAATCGCGAGCATGACCAACATCCCACCGGCGAGCACGATTGTCATTTGGACAGACGTGACTTCAGCGAGGAGCACGGCAAGCCCAATTCCGACGAAGCGGCCGAGCGAACTATATTGAGCGCCTCGCAAAAACACTTGTTCTAACCCGTCATTCCCCATCTCATCGGCAATCCATGCCTGTTCGGCCCCGCTGATGAACGTCCAGCCGATACCCCATAGCGCTGACGCGACCGCGATGGCCCAAAATTCAGGGATGCCCCCTTCTAGCAAATGGGCCAGTCCAATCAAACTGATGCCGATGACCATCGACTGCTTCCGTCCATATAAATCGGCGACGAGACCGGTGGGCAGCTCGAATAGTAAAATTGATACTTCTAAAATCGTTCCGATCAAGACGAGTTGTAACGCATTCAACTCGGCGGTCGTCACATAATAGATGGCGTTCAACGTGAACACCATCTGTATGATGAGCGAGCGCGAACTCGTGACCGCATAGTAAAGCTGTTGAATCTTCAATTGTATGGTTCCTCCGATAGTTTGTTCCAATACAGTGAATCATCGGAGGAGGTGGCCAACTTATGAACGCACGTCCTCCGGCAGGATGAATGTGTTAACTAGTTGGATTCGCATGGCGTTCTCTCCTTAGTCGTTATACCTTCAGTATACAAGCCGGTTCGCATGACGTAAATCACAACAAAAAAAGCCAAGATCCCGAAAGATCTTGGCCTACCGTTTATTCGACTGTGACTGATTTCGCCAAGTTACGTGGCTTGTCGACATCGCAATCACGCGCAAGAGCCGCGTAATACGAGATGAGTTGAAGCGGTAATACCGTCACGAGCGGCGTGAGCAGTGGCTCGACACGCGGCAAGACGAATGAATCACTCTCGTGTTCCATGCCTTCCATCGAGATCGTGCAGGCAACGGCGCCACGGGCGACAACTTCCTTGATGTTTCCACGGATGTTGAGGTGCGTGTTCGGTTGCGAGACGAGCGTGATGACCGGTGTGCCATCTTCAATCAAGGCGATCGGTCCGTGCTTGAGCTCACCACCTGGGTAGCCTTCTGCTTGGATATACGAGATCTCTTTGAGCTTGAGGGCTCCTTCGAGACCGACGTATGAATCCATACCACGACCGAGGAAGAACGCGTTGCGTGACTCTTTTAAGAACTTGTCCGCCAATTGCTCAAAGATTTCTTTTTGAGCCATGACCGAGTCCATGATTGTCGCGATACGCGCGAGCTCTGTCATGAGGTCAAACGGAAGCTTCTTGCCGTTCGCACGAGCGATGTCGTAGGCGAGGATGGCGAGCACGGCGATTTGGGCCGTGTATGCTTTCGTCGATGCGACCGCAATTTCCGGGCCGGCGTGGAGGAGCATCGTCTCATTCGCTTCACGTGAGAGCGTCGAACCGGCAACGTTCGTGAGTGTAAGCGCCTTGTAGCCGCGCTTCTTCACTTCGACGAGGACGGCACGGCTGTCCGCTGTCTCACCTGATTGTGAGATAAAGAGGAACAACGGCTTCTCTGTGAGGAGTGGCATGTTGTAACCGAACTCAGAAGCGACGTGCACTTCTGTCGGCACACCTGCGACGCGCTCAATCAATTGCTTGCCGACAAGACCTGCGTGATAACTCGTACCACAGGCGACGATGTAGATGCGATCGGCTTCCGAGACGAGCGAGCGCACGCCTTCCGTGAGCTCGATGTCACCGGCGTCGTTCTGGTAGTGCTGGATGATGTTGCGGATGACGGC